>QEUW01000180.1 GCA_003577005.1 Chloroflexota bacterium
ATCGTTTTGTCAATCCGGCGTATGATGTTGCCAAGGCAGTTGGACCGGGCTTTTGTTATGGAACTGGCTGTCCGAGATGAACAGTAGCAACTGGAGAATGTATGATTGAATTCTTGATTTCTGTCGTGCTATCCATCGGTTTAGTTGTCATGGCCGAGCGGTGCCGCCGCGACCCAGAAAAATGCAAAGATGGCTTCATGAAGGAAAGCGGCTGGACCCGCTCCATCTTCGCCGTGCCCTATCTGGGGCGAGCAGCAGAGGCACGGCGCGCCATCGTTGAAGATGCCCGGCTCAGACGCCGTTACCGGATGGAGCTTTATGTGTGGGCGCTCGTTTTCTTCTTACTGGGGCTGACACGGTTGTTTGCCGCATCCTGAGGCCACCTTCCCATTCACTCCCGTACTGACCCATAGGCCGCTGGACTACAGGAAAGTCGGCGGCCTGTGGTATACTATTGCTGATAGTTTTATCGTCACGCATCCGTTTCTGCACCAGGCGCAGGACGCTTTGTCGCGATGCTGCGGCGCCTGGCAGACACGAACTACCGTACAGAACAAATTCATGACCACAATCGCTACCCAAGCTATCGATACGGGCTACACTGCCCTCAGCCAGGGCGCAGCCATCCAGGTGCGCTCATCCAGCGGCCTGCTCGTCCTCAGCGACGCCGACCGGGCTGACTTTCTCCAGCGGATGACCACCAACGACATCAACCGGCTTCGGCCCGGCCAGTCGGCGGTCACGGTGCTGACCAGCCCCACGGCGCGCATCCTCTTTGTCTTCACCGTCCTCTGCCGGACGGAGGAACTGTGGCTGTTGCCGGCGCCGGGTGAGGCCGCTGCACTGGCGCGCCACCTGCGCGGGCAGATCTTCTTTATGGACAAGGTCAAGGTGCGCGATGCCAGCGCCGAGTGGAGCCAGGCTCGGCTCATGGGCCCTCAGGCGGAAGCGGCGCTTGCCACGCTGGGATTCGACCTGCCGGCCGGCGCCGAAGGCGCCTGGCAAGAACGCGAGGGCCTCCTGGCTCTACGCCAGGAACGCTACGATCTGCCCGGCTTTGTCCTCCTCACCCCGGTGGACTGGCTTGAAGCGGCTATAGAATCACTCGTACATGCCGGCGCCACGCCCCTGGCAAACGAGGAGACCTACCATGTCCGCCGGGTCGAGCTGGGGCGCCCGGCGCCCGGCCACGAACTGACCGGCGATTATACTCCGCTGGAGGCTGGCCTGGCCTGGGCCTGCGCCGAGAACAAGGGCTGCTACACTGGCCAGGAGATCATCGCCCGGCAGATCACCTATGACAAGGTGACCCGCAACCTGGTTGGGTTGCGGGCAGCAGAGCCGCTTGAGCCCGGTGCCACCGTCCAGGCCGGCGGGCAGACAGCCGGTGTGGTGACGAGCGCCGCCTACAGCTCCACGCTCGGGACGCCGGTGGCGCTGGCAATCCTCAAGCGTCAGCACACAGCCCTTGGACTTGAGGTCACCGTCGACGGCGTTACCGCCGAGGTAGTGGCGTTGCCTTTTGTGGAATGACGGAACAGAAAAGGCCGAGGGTTCTTCACAGAGGGCGCAGAGGAGACACAGAGAACATACTCTGTGCTCTCTGTGAAGTCTCCGCGCCCTCTGTGTACCGCTTTTTTTCTTTTGTCATTGTTTGGCTATTTTATGAGTACACGTGATTTTCTGGTAGATGAGGCGTTCCCCGTAGCTACCTGGCGGCTGATCATCGAAGAGGAGCCGCGCAGCGGTGCGGCGAACATGGCGATTGACCAGGCGCTGGCGATGGCCTGTGCGGCGGGCGACAGCCCGCCCACGCTGCGCTTCTACCGCTGGGAGCCGCCGGCGGTAAGCCTGGGGCGCCACCAGCCGCTGGCCGAAATCGACCAGGCAGCCGTGGCGGCGCATGGGTATGAGTTGGTGCGCCGTTCCACCGGAGGGCGCGCCATCCTCCACACCGACGAGTTGACTTACTCGGTCACCGCACCGGCTGACGAGCCGCGCGTGCGCGGCGGTGTGATGGACGCCTATCTGCGTCTCAGCAATGCGCTGCTGGCGGGTTTGCAGCAGTTGGGGTTGCAAGCCGACAAAGCCGCTGCTGATGTCCGCACTGCACCCGATGTATCGGCGGCCTGTTTTGAAGTGCCGAGCGCCTACGAGATCACCGCCGGGGGGCGCAAGCTCATCGGCAGCGCCCAGAGCCGCCGCGCCCGTTATGTCCTCCAGCACGGCAGCCTGCCGCTGGTGGGCGACATCACCCGGTTGATCGATCTGCTGGCGCTGGCGCCGGACGAAAAAGAGAGCTTGCGCCAGCAACTGGGCGCCCGCGCCGGCACGCTGGCCCAGGCGTTAAGCGTCGCCGAGAACTCGCCACTGGTAGAATTTTGCCATGTCGCACAGACAATGGCCCAGGGTTTTGCCGCTGCGCTCAACCTGGAGTTTCGGCCTGGGTCGTTGACCGCGAGCGAACTGCGCACCGCGGCGCGTCTAATCCGCGAGCAATATGCAAATGCAGCCTGGACAGAAAGTTACTGATGGGCGCGACGTAACGGAAATATCCATACGTACCCCCGATTGCGGATGGTCCGCAACCTGTTGGGTGGTTCGTCAAACGCCTGTATTTCTGTAAAATGTTATGGCAATTGGACTCTTACGAATCGACCTTCACCTGCCGCTGAACGACAGCCTCAAAGGCAAACGCGGCATCCTCAAGCCGGTGATCGCCCGCATCCGCCGCGACTTCAACGTTTCGGTCTGCGAGGCCGACGCGCAGGACGATCTGACCCACGCTGTATTGGAAGTCGTCTGTGTGAGCCAGACCAGCGCGTTGGCGCACCGCCATCTGCAACAGGTGGCAAACCTTGTCGAAGGCTGGCGGCTCGACGCCCAGTTGGTGGATTACGAGATCGAGATGGTGGGGTGAGGGGTGGTAGGGTAGGGCCGTTTGCGAACGGCCCTACCCTACCACCCCTCACCCATTCACCCCGCCGCACTTGCGGTTTCGGCTTGAACGGGCGGCTCGGGCGGGCGCGGGGCGAAGAGGGTCTCCCCGGGATGGTCGCGCCACGACCAGTTGCGGTGGCGGAGGATCAGCAATGCGACACTCACGAGGATGCAACCAAGGGCGATCCACTGGGCGGTAGCCAGGCTGCCGATCCGCCAGGCGTCGGGCCGGAACATCTCGACCCAGAAGCGGCCCAGCGGGTAGGCGATAAAGTAGAGCAGCACGCCATCACCGCGCCGCAGGCGGTCACCCAGCCGCCAGTAAATGAGCGTCAAGATGCCAAACAGGGCCAGATTCCACAGCGCCTCATAGAAAAAGGTAGGGTGAAAGCCGTGGCTGGCATACCAGTTGAGTGTCTCTTCCGTCAGATTGGGCATACCACACACTTGTGGGTAAAGCGGCGCACCGTCGGGGACCTGGCAGGGGTAAGCCGGGTTGATATGGAAGGCCCAGGGCAGGTTGGTCGGCGGGCCGTAGAGTTCCTGGTTGGCAAAGTTGCCCAGCCGCCCGATGGCCTGCGCTATCAAGACATTGGGCGCAATAAAATCGAGATAGCGCACCGGGTTGAGCCGGTTGCGCCAGCTATAGATCGCCACGGCAAGGATGCCGCCAGCCAGGCCCCCATAGATGCCAAGCCCGCGAAAGCCCCCATTCCAAAAGTTAAAGATGTCTTCGGGATGCTCGCGGTAGTAGGCCCAACCAAGCCCATCCGCCGGAGAGCTAAAGACGTGATAGAGACGGGCGCCGATGATGCCGGCAATGAGCGTCCACGCCAGCAGATTCCAGATATGGTCCGGGTTCTCACCTGCGCGGCGAGCATAAAGGCTGGAGACCCAGGCCGCCAGCACCGCACCGCCCACAATAAAGACGCCATACCAATGCAGCGAAAACGGCCCCAGTTCGAAGATCACCGGGTTCATGACCAAAACTCCTTCAGGAACGTAAACCCTGTACGCGCAACCGCTGCGCGAGGGCGAGCCGTTTCTAAGAGGCTGTCGGAAAAGAGTCGGTGCGTTGCACTCACAGAGTGCGATGCACCTGGGCCGCCGGGCATTTATGAGGCGCCACGCACCTTGCAGGTGCATCGCGCCAGTCTGTTGCCCACTTTTCAAACAGGTTCAAAGCAACGATTCGATCATAGTTTCAAGCATAGTATAGCGCCGATCACCAAGAGTTGGCAAGGATTTGTCGCCAGCTTCGTGGGCGCATGGCTGCTCGTGGCGTGCGCCACGCTGCCCCCACCCACCTACACCAACGTTCGTTCCGGGCCGCGACCTACGCCGTTGGCCTTCCCTACAGCCGGAGCCGAAGAGGCGATCCCGCAATTGATCGCCGCCGAGCGCACAGCCGCCCACATAGGTGATCTGGGAACGCTTGGCCAACTCTGGGCCGAAGATGCGCAGGTCGTCGACGGTCGCGGTACACCCCACCTCGCTGACGACTATCTCTGGTCTGGCCGCGCTGCCATTCTTGACCGCTATGTCGTAGCCGTCTTCCCCAATCCGCCCCCGCTGTTGGATGGTCCGGACGGGCTGGTTGTCAATGTGGAAGGTGACCAGGCGACAGCGGTCCTTGGCGGCGACCGTTGGCGCTTTGTCCGGCGTGACGGTCGTTGGTGGATCGCCGAACTGGTCTACAGCAGCCCCTGACCGGCGTGACAAACTATTGTGCGATAGGCGCCCCGCTCTCCAGCCAGATTTCCAGCGTGCGCCCGACAGCCGTAAAGCTGTCGGCGCGCAGCTTGTCGATGGTGTCCTCCAGCGTATGGCGGTGGGGATAGTCAAAGTCGGCAATCACCGCGGCGCGGATGCCCGCCGCCTGAAAGACGCTGTGCGCCGTTGTCATCGCCCAACGCGCTTCGTTGCGGAAGCGGTCGCCGTAGCCCTCTTGGGCCGCCACCTGCCAGATGGCAGTACTGATGGCCGGGTCACTCGTTTGCTCGATAAAGATCTGCTGGCCGGCGTTGCCGACGAGATCGACGATCACCGCCAGACGCGGATTGATGCAGCGGGGCACCTCGTCCAATCGTTCGAGAAAATAACTGCTGCCCACATTGGCTTCCCATCCCGGCAGGGTGCCGTTGTCATCGGCATCGAAAAAGGCGAGACAGACCGTGTGGCCGGTGGCTGGCACATCCAGTGTGCGAGCCAGCTCTAGCAGCAACGCCGTACCCGCAGCGCCGCTGTTGGCGCCAGGTGTGGGAAAGCTGTGGTTGGCCGGGTTGGTGTCGGCGTCGGCGGCCAGACGGCTGTCAAAGTGGGTACCCAGAATGATCACCGGTGCATTGGGAGTCTGGCTCTCGCGCACAGCGATGATATTGCGGGCTGAGGCCGTCCCACCAAGAGTAAAAGGCTCGACCAGCACATTCCAGTTGAGCCGCACCAATTCCTGCGCCAGCCAGTCGCTCATCTGCTGGCTGCTCTCGGTTCCGGTCACGCGCGGGCCAAACGCCACCTGGCGCTCGGCATGATCCAACGCCCGCTGGCCCGAAAACTCCTGCGCCGATGTGGCCGACTGCATCAGGCCAGAGCCAAGATAGGCGAAGAAGCCCACAGCGGCCATCAAGATGACAACCAGCAACAGTTCGATGCTGTAAGGTCGCAGCCGGGTCATGGCCGGCTCCAACTGCGATTGGCCCTACCGGTTGTCGCGGCTGCTGCGGAAGAAGAGCCGGATCGGTGTGCCCGTGAAAGGATAGTAAGCGCGAATGCGGTTTTCCAAGTAACGCTCATAAGAAAAGTGAACGATCTCCGGGTCGTTGACAAAGATGGCAAAGCTGGGCGGGTCGTTACCCACCTGTGTGCCATAATAGATGCGTAATGTACGTCCTTGCTTGGTCGGCGGCGAAGTGGCGTCGTATGCCTCGCGCAAGAGGTTGTTGAACTCGGCGGTGCTCAGCCGGTGGCGCCGGGCAGCGACCACCTCCAGCGCCGTAGGCAAAACCTGGTGTACTCGTTGGCGTGTCTTGGCGCTGACAAAGAGCACAGGGACATAACCGAGGAACTTTAGTTCTTCGCGCACCTTGCGCGCATATTCGTTCATGGTATGCTCGTCTTTTTCGACCGCATCCCATTTGTTGACGATCACGACGGCGCTCTTGTACTTATCTAAGACATAACCGGCGATGTGGGCATCTTGTGCCGTCACGCCTTCGGTGGCGTCGATCAGCACCAGCGCTACGTCGGCGCGGTCGATACTGCGTGTGCTGCGCAGGACGCTGTAGAACTCGATGCCCGGTTCGACGCTGCCGCGACGGCGGATCCCTGCCGTGTCGATGAGCGTGATAGGTTGCCCGTGATAGACGATCCGCGTATCAATAGGGTCGCGCGTCGTGCCGGGCGCCTCGCTGACGATGGCGCGCTCGGCGCCCAACAGCGCGTTGAGTAAACTGCTCTTGCCCACGTTGGGCCGCCCCACGATGGTGATGCCGATGCTATCGTCTTCTTCCTCTTCGTCGGGGTAGGGCGGCAGTGTCTGCACCACGGCATCGAGCAGATCGCCCACCCCGTCGCCGTGATAGGCGCTGATGGGGTAGGGTTCGCCCAGCCCCAAGCTCCAGAACTCGACCGCATCCTGCTGGCGGCTGGCGCTTTCGGTCTTGTTGACCGTGACAAAGACCGGCTTATTCGAACGCCGTAAGAGATCGGCGATATCTTCGTCGGCTGGGGTCAAACCCTCTTTGCCATCTACTATAAAGAGAATGACGTCAGCCTCGGCAATTGCCACTTCTACCTGGTTTTGGATGTGCTTGACAAAGGGGGCTGAACCGACAGAGAGGGACACCGCTGCTGGCTGGCTGGGCGCTTTGCGGGTGCGGGTCGCACCCACCTCGCCCGGCGCCTCGAGGCCACCGGTGTCGATGACGGTAAAGCCGACCCCGTTCCAGTAGCTGTCGCCATAGAGGCGGTCGCGCGTTGTGCCCGGCACATCTTCCACAATCGCTGTGCGCCGGCCAATGAGCCGGTTGAAAAGGGTCGATTTTCCCACATTGGGGCGGCCGACGATGGCGACGATCGGTTTACTGCGTTTCATCTTCGTTTCCTTCGCCAGCGACCGCTGGTGTAATCACTGGTGTGAGCTGAATGGGTGCGGTTGCGGTAATGGTGCTGGTTGGCGCAGCACTGGTGATGATCACCTCGACAGTCTCCGGCAAGACGCCTTCGAGGCGGATGCCATCGGGATAGACTACATCGGGTGTGACCACATGGGCGCCGATCGAGTAATTGTCCAGATTCAAGATAACAAAGACATCATCCGACTCCAGCGCATCGAGGATGCTCTTTGGCCCACTGACGATAATGTCCATCGTATCGAGGGCAACTGTCGAACGAAGCCCAGGCGGCAGTCCTCGCACAATCGGGCGTAGCGTAATCCGCGTGCTATCTTCTACGGGGATGACGCCAACGATCACGTCCACAACATCCCCCTCGAAAGCGGTGACACCTTCGGGCAAAAGTAGACGGGCTTGGGCGCGCAGGTCCCCGGTTGCCCCATCCACCGAAACCGGCTCTGTCTCGACAAAGCCCAGGTTGTCTAGCACATCGCTGTTGCCGCGCAGAACGACCATATTGGGGTCCACCTTGAGCGGCCCCAGGCGGTAGCCTTCCGCTGGCTGACCCTCCAGGTCGACGCGGACGGCTACTTCCTTGCGGCCCGGCCAGCGTTCCACCGGCACGACGACCTCGACCATCGGAGGCAGAATTTCGATCTGAGCCACCGGCCGGTTTTGCCCATCGATGGCCTCCAAATTTTGAAAGCGTTCTACCTGGCTCTTGGCTCCCCGCAGATAGACCTGGGCTTCGGCGGCCACAATCTGCGCGACTTGCGATGCCGGCCCCCGCACCGTCACGGTCGTCGGGTTGACCTGGGGTGGCTGCCAATCATACCCGACCCCAGTGTTATCCATGATCGTCGCCTGCACCTGCACAGTCTTGGTCACGACCTCATCCAACTGGATCGTCAATTGTTCCGGTTCACGCTCCGTTACAACCACTTCGGGGTTGGCGACCGTCACTTCAACCGGCACTGTGTGTGTGCCCGGCCCCACCCCCCCTAGCTCGACGTAGGCGGTGATTTGTCTGGGCTGAAGCCGATTCCAGACGCTGCGCGGGGCCTGCAAGGTGACCTGCACGCTCTCCCGGCTCAGGTCACGCGTTGGGCGCAGTCCGCTGTTCAGGTTGCGCGTTTCTATCGCCACCCGTTCGGGTAGAACCTGTGTCACCAACGGGTTTTCCTGGTTGATGGCGATCAACCAGACGATCAACCCCATGACGATGGAGAGCAATAGGGTGCCCAAATGCCCAATGAAGCGACGCCACCATGAGCGTACACTCCGATTCACACGCATGACAGACTCAACAATCGGATTTTACCACCGCGCATCTTGTGCCCGGCCCTTGCCGGTGCTTTGGAACATTGGCGCGTGTGATCGTATCGTACCAGATAATACGCACAAATTCAGTAGGAGTAACACAAAACGTTGCGTATTACGCGTGGCCCAAGACAAACTCGCGGCCGCGTAACACGCAACGAAATCTTTTACCGGTTTTCGCTCCGCCATTCACCCAGCACGCTCTACGACCTGTAAAAGTCGCTCAGGAGCGTCCGTACGACGTTCAACTCCATACGCAAGATGCGACCATTGCGCGCTACCGAGACATTGCCGGTCTCTTCCGAAACCACAATGGAGAGCGCATCGGTTTGCTCGGTGACGCCAATTGCCGCACGGTGCCGGGTGCCCAACTGGTGGTCTACCAGTGTGCGTTGGGTCAACGGCAGCACACAACCCGCAGCCAGCAGGCGATCTCCACGGATGACGACGGCGCCATCGTGCAACGCCGTATTAGGAAAGAAGATCGTCGTCAATAATTCGGCGGTCACTTCGCTGTTGAGTTGCACCCCCAGATCGGTGATGTCGCTCAGGCCCGTCGTACCCTCAAAGACGATGAGCGCACCGTGGCGCCGTTGTGAAAGTTGCTCCACCGCACGGATAACCTGGCTGATCAGGTTCTGTGTTGTGGTGCTCTCGACCCGGCGGGTCAAGAACGGCGTCGAGCGCCCCACCCGTTCCAGCGCCCGGCGTAGTTCCGGCTGAAAAATGACTGGAATAGCTACCAGAATAAAGGGTGTACTGTTGCGTAACAACCAGTTGAAGGCGGTCAACTGCACCAACTGGCTCAAGACCGCCGCGGCGAGCGCAATGACCAGGATGCCGCGCAGCAACTGCACTGCCTGGGTTCCCCGAAAGAGCCGCAGCAACCCATAAAAGACTAGCGACACTAACGCAATATCAAGCAGGTTTGCCAGATGCGTGATCCGGCTGAGCGAGTTGAGAATGTCGGTAGTCATTCGTTGCTATCACCCGTGATGAGTGACGAGTGAGAAGTGAATTCACTCGTCACTCATCACTCATTCACTTATTTCTATCCTAACTCAAAGGTACGCCACCCAGTAAATGGGCCAGGAGCGCCTTTTGCGCATGGAGGCGGTTGTGCGCCTGGGCAAAGAGGATGCTCTGGCCGCTGTCGGCCACGGCGTCGGTGATCTCTTCACCCCGATGCGCCGGCAGGCAGTGCATGATCTTGACTTGGGGGTTACGAGTGTGGTGGACAAGCTCGGTGTTGACCTGGTAACGGGGAAACGTGCGCAGTCGCTGCGTACGTTCGTCCTCCTGGCCCATGCTGACCCAGACGTCGGTATAGAGCACATCGGCGCCAACGACACCATCGAGGTCATCGGTGACCGTCACATCGGCGTCGGTGCTGCGCACCAGTTCAGGGTCTGGTTGATAGCCAAGCGGCGCCACCACGCGCACCGCCATACCGACTTTACCGGCTGCCTGCAACAGCGTGAAGGCTACATTATTGCTGCCATCACCGACGTATGCCAGCGTCAGCCCCTGCAACTGGCCGTACTCTTCCCATAGCGTCAGCAGATCGGCCAACCCCTGACAGGGATGCGACTGGTCGCTCAGCCCGTTGATCACCGGCACGGAGCCCCATTCCGCCAACTGTTTGACCAATGCATGGTCGAAGACGCGCGCCATAATGCCATCGACATAACCGCTGAGGACGCGCGCTACATCCGGTGCGCTTTCGCGCTTGCCCAGCCCCACTTCGTCAGGGCTGAGATAGAGCGCATGACCGCCGAAGTGCTGCATGCCCATTTCAAAGCTAACGCGTGTACGCAAACTTGGCTTTTGAAAGATCATAGCCAGCGCTTTACCGGCCAGAATGGGGCGGTTGCGCCCTTCCCGATCACGCTCTTCTTTGAACTGGCGGGCGAGGTTCAGCAGCCCCCAAAACTGTTCATCGGTAATGTCACCGAGGTCAAGAAAATGAGTAAGCGGTGCAATCGCTTCGGTGTGGGTCATGGTGATTCTTTCTGTATTCGGTGCGGTCGTGTTATGCCGGAGAATCTGATATCGCTTCGAAACTCTCTGAAAAATAGGACGACGACCAGTGCGTGGCGCCTTAGAAGTTGCCTGAAAAGTAGGCTGACAACCGGTGCGATGCACCCGCAGGGTGCGTGGCGCCTTTCAATGAAGCCAACCTTCCAGGTGCATCGCACGCTTTGCGTGCAACGCACCAAGATGACAATTCCCCTTTTCAGACGGCTTCTTAGCACCAGCCGAGCACCCAGTGCATCGCTCGCTTTGCGTGCAATGCACCAATCCCTATTTAGAAGGGCATGTCATCGCCATCCGGTTCGGCTCGCTTTGCACGCTCGGCGCGGCGGGCCTGCTCTTCCTCTTCGCTGATCACCGGGTTGGACAACGAACCCAGCCCTTCGATTTCCACAGTCATCTCGTCACCCGGCTCAACCGGGCCGACGCCCGCCGGGGTGCCGGTGAGCAGCAGGTCGCCCGCTTCGAGCGTCATAAAGCGGGTGACATGGGCCAGCACCCGGCCCAGCGAATAGATCAGGAGCGCCGTATTCCCATCCTGGCGCACCTCGCCGTTGACCAGACAGCGCACCTGCCGGTTGGCGGGATCAAACGTGGTGTCGATCCAGGGGCCGACCGGGCAAAAGGTATCGAAGCCTTTGCCACGGGTCCACTGGCCGTCGCTGCGCTGTAGGTCGCGCGCGGTGACATCGTTGGCAATGGTGTAGCCGTAGATGACAGCAGACGCGCCGGCCTCGTCCAGGTTGCGACAGCGCTGGCCGATGACCACCGCCAGCTCGGCTTCATGGTCTACCCGCGCGCTGATGCCAGGGTAGACCACCGGCTCATTCGGCCCAACCAGCGAGGAGGGCGGTTTGAGGAAGATGAGCGGCTCCGGCGGCACCTCGTTGCCCAGTTCAGCGGCATGTTCAGCATAATTGCGCCCCACGCAGACGATCTTGCTCGGTGTGACCGGTGGCAGCAGGATCACCTCATCCAGCGCCAGGGCGTCGCCGTCGATCTTCGGAGCGTCGACGCTCTCGTGCCAGGGTCGGGGTAGATAGGGCGCCCTTGCCAGCGGATAGACGAGGTCGTCCACCAGCATGCCCCACCGGGGCGTCGCGTCTTCGTCTGATACTTCTGCAAGCCACGATTCGATAAAACGTACGATGCGCATGGTCGGTTCCTTTGTTTACGAAAACCGGGTCTCGTTGACAATCAATTGAAAGTGACACCCCAAGAACTGCACCGCCTGGCGCACCATCGTCATACGGGTGAGAAAGATCTCAAAATACTCGATGACCTGCGCGTAAGAAGTATCGATTTCCAGCTCCAGCGCGATGATCTTCTCTTCTGGCCGGACGCGGACAAAGCTGCGCGTGGAGGCGTAGTTGACGCGGTCGTGGATGTCGAAGGTGGTCGAATCGGGGTTCTGCACCCGGCTGCGGTGGACATCCGCCTTGTCGGCGATGATGAGCGCAGCCGAGACCGGCGTGGTCGCTGTGCCGCGCTCCTCTTCGTGGTTGCCGATGGCGTTGATCACAATCGCGCGCTCCTCGGCTGTCATCCCCAACCGGCCGAGGATCCCCCAGGCCAGCACACTGCCGCTCTGGGCATGATTCTCGCGGTGAATACAATTGCCGATATCGTGTAGATAGCCTGCAATGTTGCCCAATTGTTGCGTGCGCTCGTCATACACCAGGCGGTTCAGAATGTTCTGTGCGATATGGCCAACCAACCCGGCGTGGCGCTGGCCGTGTTCTGTGTAACCCAGCGCTCGCAGGGATTCGTTGGCATGTTGAATGAGGGCAATGACCTCAGGGTCGCGCCGTACATGCTCGATTGTGATCAGCTCAACCGGCAGCGGCGGCCCATTGGTGCTGACCGGTATAGCCTCTACTGTTTCGCGAAACTTGCTCATGATTCCCTCGATTGAATGGCCAACGGCGTCGATCTTGGCGTCTCTGCCTGGTCCAAGCGCAACCATGTGCTTGGCTGTGTCTCTCTGAGCGCCATTTCCACCCCAAATCAACGGCTGTTTAGCGCCAATGCTGCCACCAGGAACGCCGCCAGCCACCAAAAGTTGACCCGCTGCACTGATTGCCGCTGAAAGAGAACCAACCAGGCCGGCAACCACAAGATGACCAACAGCCCCAACCAGAAGGGCGCCTGCGCCACAACCAACAACGTAACGATCCCTACCTCGGCCAGGGCCAGCAACGAGGCCCCAAACCAGTCGGAGTGGTTGCGCAAGAGCCGGACTTCACCCCAGTGATGCACCGTTGCCAGCAGGGCCAACAGCGTGACCGGTGTGACCCATTCCTCGGCCAGGCCGCCGCCTACAAGCTGGACGGTCAATAGCCAGGGCAGCGCGACCGTCACCAGGCTTTGGAGCAGCACCGGTTGTAGGGCCAGACTGCGCCGCATGGTCCACCCCAGCGGGCTGATAAGTGCAACCAGCCCCGTCAGCGCCAGTGCAAAAGGGCCCAAGACCAGCGCAACCGCCGAGGCCAGCGTCAGGCTCGGCAGCGCCACGCGGAAGAGCAAGGGGAGCACATTGGTGTTGTCCCACCCCAGCACTTTTTGAGCGGGCGCTTGCGGTTGTAAGTATGGTAACCAAAAACGGTAGGTCAACGCCTGTGCGTCCAGCGGCAGCAACTCCTTGCGCCCGGCAGCCAGACGCCAGATGCTGCCCCACAGCGGGTCCACCAGCAGGAGCAGCAGCGCCAGCGTCTGCCAGTTGAGCGCGTCCCACCCGGCCAGGGCGCCGCTTGCCAGCAGAGCAGCCAGCACGCTCCAGGCCGCCGTTGGGCGCCAGGGGAAGTGACCGAGCCAAAACTGGGCGTTTAGCGATGAGGTGCTGCTGTATTGGACCTCTGCCTGTGCGGGTAGGGCCACGATGTTGCGCCAAAGCTGTGCAAGGCGTGTAGTTGTCGTGTTGACCATAACCCCTATTATAACAAAGAATCCGCCGATCTCGCAGTTTGGGCAGCAGCCTGGCGGAATTTCTCACCCCTGTTGGGCTACAATCACCTCCAGCCGCGCCGGTTCGATTGACACCTCGATCCACTCGGCCTCGGCGGTGAGCACTTCCCCGTCTACATGGACGGGTGCGGGGCTATCGGTCTTCACCTGCAACGTGCGGCAGCGTACCATCGTGACTGCCGGGTCGCTCGTATGCTTGCCAAAGATAGCCTTTGGCAATAGCCAGAGGATGTGCGGGCGCGAAACTGAGGCAGCGATCCCTACATCGAGTTGCCCATCATCGAAGAGGGCATCGGGTGTGAGGTAGAAACCGCCGCCGGTACGTGGGCCGTTGCCCACCGAGATCAAGAGAGTTGGCTGGGTCCGCCGGTGGACCTCACCATTGACCGTCTCCCAGGTGATATTGGTAGTGGGGGTGGGGTAAGTGCGCAGTGCCCGGAGCGCTGCCACAATGTAAAGCGCCAGCCCTCGCAGCCGCTTGATTTTGTAACTCTCCAATGTCACCCAGGCTTCAAAGCCAATGCCCAGATTGTTGTCAAAATAGCGGTGAATGGTGGCTGCCCCCGTATGAATGGCGGCGTGACCCAAATCGACCCGTCTGGTTGCGCCAGCGCAAATCGTTGCCACGGCGCGCCGGATGTCGAGCGGGCAACCGACCGTAGCGGCGAAATCATTGCCGCTGCCAATAGGGATGATGCCAAGCCGTCCCACTGGTTCCCCAGCGGGCGTAGCTTGGGCCAACCCGTTGACCACTTCGCTCACCGTGCCATCGCCGCCGGCCGCGACCACAGTGGCGACGCCGGCTGTGCGCACCGCTCGCGCCAGTTCGATGGCATGGCCGACGCCCTGGCTTGCCACTAGTTCTACTGTCACGCCGAGTTCGTCGAAAGCAGCCAGGATCTGTGGTTTTAATTCCCCACCCAGGCCGCGACCGGCGTAGGGATTCAAGATCACGTAGATTCGCTCTGGGAGCATAGATGCCCAACGGTCAGGGTGCGAAAGGTGGACAGGTAGGCAGGTAGACAGGGAAACTGGGAACCACCCTGTCTACCTGCCTACCTTGTGTATTGGCGGG
>QEUW01000181.1 GCA_003577005.1 Chloroflexota bacterium
CCGCACATTGATGGCGTGGTGGCGGTGGCCCACACCGAGGGGAGCCATCCCAATCCCAACAACCGCAAACTGCTTCTGCGCACGCTGGCTGGCTTTATGGTCAACCCCAATGTGGGCGCAGTGCTGGCGGTGGACTACGGGATCGAACCCGTCACCAATGCCATGCTGCGCGCCTGGCTCGAGGATCACGACTATCCGCTGGACGATGTTCCCCACGCCTTTCTTTCGCTCAGCGGCGGCTTTCAGGAGGGGTTGGCGCAGGGCGAGGCGATTGTGCGCAACTGGCTCGAACAGGTGAACGCCACAGTGCGCACACCTGAATCGGTTGCCCATCTCAAACTGGCGCTCCAGTGCGGCGGGTCAGATGCTTTCTCCGGTATCTCGGGCAACCCGCTCTTGGGGTGGGTGGCGCACGAGGTGATCCGCCACGGTGGCGCTGCCAATCTGGCAGAAACCGATGAATTGATCGGCGCCGAGTCGTACGTGCTGCAGCAGGTCCGCGACCGCGCCACCGCCGAACGGTTTCTACAGATGATCGAACGGTTCAAGGAGTATGCTTCGTGGCACGGCGCCTCGGCCGAGGGCAACCCGTCGGGCGGCAACAAGTACCGCGGACTCTACAACATTACGCTCAAGTCCATCGGTGCGGCCATGAAAAAGGACCCGCGCACCCGGCTCGATTACGCCATCGACTACGGCGTGCGTATGGTGCAACCGGGCTACTATTTTATGGACAGCCCTGGCAACGACCTGGAAAGCATCGCCGGTCAGGTGGCGACTGGCGCCAACCTGATCTTCTTTGTCACGGGCAATGGCTCGGTCACCAACTTCCCCTTCGTGCCGACGATCAAGATCGTCACGACTACCCGGCGAACGCCGGCGCCTATCTCGATGGCATGCCTATGGACGAACTGGGGCAACAGACCTTTGACCTGACCCTGCGCGTAGCGTCCGGTGAACAGAGCGTGGGCGAACGGGCCGGCCACGCTCAGGTGCAAGTCTGGCGCAACTGGCCACAGCGCGATGCCAGCAATCTGGAGACGCTGCTCCACCAGCCCAAACCCACGGGTGCGCCGATTGCGATTCAAGAGGATGTGACGCTGCCTTCCGTACAGCTACGGCTCATATGCACCAATGGCCGCCACACCAGCGACCAGATCGGCCTGATCCTGCCCACCAGTCTCTGCGCCTCGCAGGTGGCGAGCATGGCAGACGAGAACGCTGCTTGGCTATATTGCCCACCCATTGGTCAAACACTGTCTGCTCCTGGAGCATGGCTGCGAAAAGACGCACAACGACCACTATCGCCACGCTGCAGTCCAGGCCGGGCTGGCGCTGGACCGGCTGGGCTGGGCGAGCATCCAGCTCGACGGGGGCATCGAAAAGGTGATGGAGAAGGTGGAAGGCTGGTTTCGCCAGGAACTGGCGGCGGACAGCCCGCCGGTTGCAGAAGAGGTCGGGCTGGAAGCGCTGCGGCTGGGGTTGCTCAGTGCCGGACCGGTGGCGGCGCCGGTGGCGGAACAATTGGCCCGGTTGACCAAGATGGTGGTCAAAGCCGGCGGGGTTGTCGTGGCGCCTGAGAATACGGGCTTGCTCTCCACACTGCGCTATCGTGAGCAGGTCTTGCAGGAGCCAACCGTTTTACCCTCGCTGGCCTACGGCGAGCCGTTCCGGCAACCCGGCTTTCATCTGATGGAGACGCCCACGGAACATTGGGTCGAGACGCTGACCGGTCTGGCTGCTACCGGCGTCGAGATCATTGTGGCCTATATCGGGCAACAACCCATGCAGACCCATCCGCTTGTGCCGGTGCTCCAGATTACAGCTGACCCGGCCGTGGCGGCCACCTTTGGTGCCGACCTCGATCTGGTGCTGGCCAATGGCGCCGACGACTGGCTGGAGCAGATCTTGGAGTATGTCGTGAGTACCCTTCAACACGAATACATTCCACAGCTGTACCAGCAGGGAAATATCGATTTTCAATTAACGCGCGGGCTGTTGGGCGTGACATTGTAACAGCCCGCAGCAGTTTCAGTCACCTGGAGCCAACGGGAACCCCGATGCGCTGGAAGGACTCTTCCAGCGCATCTTTTTTACTTTGGACTTGAGAGTTGGCGCCTATGAAGCGGTAGCAGGATGGTCAATACGTCATTTGTCTTAGGCAAAGCGATTTGCGTTGCCGATTTGTAGAGAAGGTATAAAAATTATCTAATCAAAACGGCATTCGTGTGTGAATATTTGTATAGTGTATTTCCTCCCAATTATGTAACGCCTGCCTTTAAAAATCCAATCATCTGCCTCATTGTCTTCGCACAAGATTCCCGCTTAAATAGTATCAGTAAACTGTATGCTCGCAACGGATTGAACAACTCCGCGAGTGCGCGGCGGCCCACTGAATACGAATAGAAGTCATGCAGTTGGATCCGTTCTTCAGAGGTGCAATGTACTTTGCAAGTGCATCGCACCTGAGCAACTGCGTACCTTCTTATAAATCAACATCTCGCTTCCGCTCACTGTTCTTCATATCCAGAGCCGTTCTCATGAGGGTATCATCGTATGCGTAAGGGTGTCTTGTATGCGTTAAGTTCGTACATTTTGTGGGGGTTCTTGCCGATCTATATGAAGGCCCTGGCCGGCGCCGCACCGCTGGAGATTCTGGCGCATCGCGTCGTCTGGTCCTTGCTTTTGTTGGGAGTCGCCTTGACGGTAAGCCGGCAGTGGGCCTGGTTGCGGGAGGTGTTGTGCAACCGCCGCATCCTGCTTACCTTTTGTGCCACGGCGCTCCTGCTTTCGATCAACTGGTTGACCTATATCTGGTCCGTTGTCCACAACCATATTATCGACGGCACGCTGGGCTACTTTATGAACCCGTTGGTCAACGTGTTGCTGGGGGTGCTTATCTTGCGCGAACGGCTGCGTCCTGGCCAGATGGTGGCTATTGGGGTCGCCGCGGCTGGTGTGCTGTATCTGGCCGTGAACTCTGGTGTCTTGCCGTGGGTTGGCCTGACTCTGGCCTTCTCGTTTAGCGGCTACGCCCTGTTGCGCAAGGTAGCTGACCTCGATTCCGCCAAGGGGTTAACGCTGGAGACGTTCTTTCTTTCAATTCCAGGTCTGTGCTATCTCTTGTATCTGGAGGGAAGTGGCAGCGCACACTTTATCCACAGCGGCTGGCGGATGACCCTACTCCTGTTGGGCGCTGGCGCCATTACCGCAGCGCCATTATTGCTCTTTGCAGCAGGCGCACGCCGGATCTCGCTGACGACGCTTGGCGTTCTCCAGTATACCTCGCCTACGATCCAATTTCTGATTGCCGTCTACCTTTATGGCGAAGCGCTTACGCCTGTCCGCCTCATCGGTTTTGGCATGATCTGGCTGGCCCTGTTCATCTATTTGTTGGAAGGGATCGTGGAAAATCAGCGCCAGACTACGCTGCGCTATGCAAGCTAGGGGTCTGGCGCTTGAGTCCCCGAAAAACTGTAAGGACACTCACAAGGGGGCGTCTCTGCGGCTGCTAAAATTGAGTGGTCACACCACGAGCCACGCCATGTGCGAACCCCTCGATCACTGCAATGGCCTCGCCTCTTTGCTGTCCTGAGAATCGCAGATTCTCTTATTTGTCTATTTGTCGGTTGACCTTACGAGAAGTGCAGTATACAATGGTACAAGCGCACGGATTTTATACTGTCAAACAACCCCTCAGCCTATGCCATCAAAAGCTCACAACCATTGGCTCCTCTTTGGGACACTGGTCACAATGTTGTTCCTCAATAGTTGCCGCCAGGCTGAGCAGATGGTCGGGATGCGACCGGCATCACGCTTGCCTGCTGTCGTCGAAGCTTATTTGCAGAAGTATCAACCTGGACCAGCACCTCGCCTCTTTCAGACAACCTATGTATACGACCGTAATGGCGTCCAGATAGCTGAACTCTTTGAGGAAGGTCGCCGCACCTGGGTCAGCATCGACCGTATTTCGCCTTATCTGCTCGAAGCTACGGTTGCGACCGAAGATTCCACCTTTTACACGAACCTGGGCATCGACCCCTTCCGGATCGCTGCCGCTGCCTGGAACAACACCTCCGAAGGGCGCATTATCTCCGGCGCCAGCACGATTACAATGCAGGTGGCCCGTAACCTTTTCCTGGGTCCAGACCAACGGTACGATACTTCGATGGACCGCAAGCTGCTCGAAGCTGGGCTGGCCCAGGAATTGACTGCACTTTACACAAAAGATGAGATTCTAGAGATGTACCTGAATCTCCTCAACTATGGCAATCTTGCGTACGGGCCCGAAGCGGCAGCACAGGTCTATTTTGGCAAACATGCCAGCGAGCTGACCCAGGCCGAGGCCACCTTTCTCGCTGGTATTCCCCAACAGCCGGCTACGCTCAACCCTTTCCGCAATTTTGCTGCTGTCAAACAGCGCCAGAGCGTTGTGCTCGACTTGATGGTGCGCCACAACTATCTCACCAAGCGCCAGGCTGACAACATCTTCCGCCAGCCGATCGTGCTTAAGCATTCCATCGATCCTGCCCCTAACCTGGCGCCGCACTTTGTCCAATATATGATCGATGTGCTTGACGCCCAGCTTGGCCCTGGCTACACCAGACGCGCCGGTTTCAATCTCTTTACCACGCTCGATCTCCGCATGCAAACGCTGGCGCAAAATCTGATCGCCGACCGGGTTGCGCAGGGACGAACGCGCTACAACATGAACAACGCTGCACTTGTGGCTCTACATCCGGGCACGGCTGAGGTGCTGGCGATGGTTGGTAGCGCAGACTTTAACAATGCTGATATCGCCGGCCAGGTGAATGTGGTGCTGATGCCGCGCCAGCCTGGCAGTGCGATCAAGCCGGTGCTCTATGCCATTGCGTTCAATGATCTTTTGCTCAGCCCGGCCTCAGCAATGTGGGACCTGCCGGTGGCGTACGATCTGGGTGGAAATCAGTTCTATCGCCCGCAGAATTATGACAATCGTTTTCACGGGTTGGTGACTGTGCGTACTGCCCTTGCCAACAGCTACAATGTTCCCTCGGTGCGGCTACTCGATGCGATGGGCATAAGCCGGGCTCTGTCGGGCGCCGAGGCCTTAGGCGTAACGAGTTGGACGGACGACCCCAGTCGCTACACGCTCACGTTGGCAGTGGGCGGGCATGAGGTGAGCCTGATGGACTTGGCCATTGCCTACCATACCATCGCCAATGGCGGTCGCTATCTCGCACCCCAGGTGGCGCAGACCTTTCTTGACAGTCAGAGCCAGCTCATCTTTCCGCTGCCAGAGCCTGAGCCGGTACAGGCGATTTCATCAGGCGCCGCGTTTCTGGTCACCGATATCCTCAGCGACAATGCTGCGCGTACCCCCGCTTTTGGAGCCAACAGCCCCCTCCGGCTGAACAAGCCCGCCGCAGCCAAGACCGGCACCACCACCAGTTTTCGTGATAACTGGACAGTTGGCTACACCCGGCATCTGCTCGCGGGTGTGTGGGTAGGCAACAGCGACGGCCAACCTATGCGCAACACTACCGGCGTCACCGGCGCAGCACCTATCTGGCATGATTTTATGGAAGCAGTCACCAATTCGCCGGAATTGATGGCGACGCTCGGTGTGGGCGCCAATGATCCGGCCGTGTGGGAGTTTATCCCACCGCCCGATGTCGAGCGTCACGACGAGTGCCCGCTCAATCTCACCTGCCGGAGCGGGGGTGAATACTTTACCCGTGATTGGCTGGCCGCTGCCGGCAGCGATGGCCCCCTGGCTGACATGTTTGTGACCGAAGCCACGGTGCCCGTCCACACCGACCGAGCTGGTAATCCTTGGGGGCCGGTCTACTGCAGCCAACCCGGCGGCCAGGAGCGTACGCTCTTCCGCCTGGCCGATATTCGCGGTCTGGCTCGTCTTGGTGTAGCGGAACAGCCGGGCGATCCAGCTGGCCGGGGCAGTGGGGTGGCCGCACTGGCCGCAGCAACCACCGGCGCCGAAAGCGTTGTGCAGACCGCAGATGGGCCGGTTGTAGTTTACTATCCTGATGAGGAACTGGAACGCATGAGACGGATCCAGTGGGTGCGCAACCGCGGAATGGCAGTCAATGTCGGCCCTTGCTCAAGCCTGGAATACTACACGGTTCAGAGCGGAGAGCATTGGACGCTGCTGGCCCGGCGCTTCAATCTGACGGTTGGGGAGTTGCAATCAGTCAATCCGCACGTCCTGCGCAATGGGGAGGTCTTGCGTTCGGGCGACCGGTTACTGGTGCCGAATGGGGTTGCCATCCAGGTGGGCAATCTGGGTGATTACTACACCGTCCAGCCTGGCGACACCTGGGCGCAGATCGCTCGCGAGGTAGGTCTGCCGCTCCGCCTGTTGCAAACGGTCAATGCTGAAGTGGTGCGCCCCTTCTTCATCCTGCGGCCAGGAGACCAGATTTTTGTACCTAGCGCACAGCAATTGAGCGAGATCTTGCAGTAGCCTCTACCTATCAGGGTTGAATCGCAACAACTGTGCTCTGCCCGAGCGGGCAGCCTGTTTGGCGTGATTCAACCCTTACCGCGTTATTCCGCCGGCATCCGTGGCGGAATGAGCAAGTAGCTCAGCAACCAACCTGCTGTCCCCGACAGCGCCATCGCACCGCTCAGCGTATGCAACGACCAGTTGCTCCCCTCGGTCAGCAGCAACCCGATCACATAGGATCCGATA
This sequence comes from Chloroflexota bacterium, assembly GCA_003577005.1. The sequence goes on from QEUW01000181.1 coordinate 6,692, forward strand.
TAGAGCACCGGCGCAATAAAGGCAAAGACGCGCCAGCCGCCCGTGTTGCGGGCGGACGGCTGTAGCCGTGTCCGCAGGCGGTCGACCAACAAGATCGCACCCAGCATGATCGCATATTGATAGATTGTGTAGCTATGGTGATAATTGAGCCAGGTCATGGCGGTCAGGTTCAATCCCCAGACAATAGCCAAGCTGCCAGCGGGGAGATCCCAGCGCCGCATGACCAGCATGGTCGGTCCCATGAGGATAACACTCGTCATGATCATGCCCAGCACACCGGCGATCTGACCTACATCGCTGTTAAATTGGTGATGCCGCGCCCCACCGGCGCCAAAGGTGATGGGGTGCGTATACATCATGATAAAGGTTAAGGCCGAGAGTAGCGCCGTCAATGAAAGCAGCGCTGGCCCCAGTGTGTACCAAGTCGGACGGCGCCCGGTGCGGTACCAGGCAGCGCGCAGCGGCCCGCTGACAATCAAGGCCAGACCCAGTACCAAGGCCAGGTGAGTGGGACTCAACAGTGCTTCAAAGTCCTTCTCGATACCAAACAACTCGTGCCAGACCAGGTCGCCCACTCCACCGGCGGCAAAGACAAGTACGCCGAATAAAGAGAGCGGATAGCCGATTGGCATCGCCCGCCGCCACGGATAACGACGCAGGCGGTTGACCAACAACGTCGCCAGCAATAACAGCGCGATCGAAGCATAGCCGCTATAAAAGAAGGCATGCCAGGGCGTAAAAAAAGTGTCATCCACCCGACCGTGGTTGTGGGCCCAACCATCCAGGTAAAGCCCGCCGACAAATATGGCGCTGAGCACGACCATCACCCAGTCGAAGCCCAGGCCACCAATGGCGCGCGCCGCAACGCCGGGCGCCGGAGCGCGATAGGCGCCGGTCACATTGGTCTCTGCCAAACCCGTCACACTCCATTCTCCTCTGTGTTGATGTGGGGAGGGCTGGGGGCTTGCGCTGCCACCCGCTCCTCTGCGCTCGATTGTCGCGCCTGAACGTTGATCCCTCGTTGATTCAGACGTGTGCTTTCGCGTTATGGATGCAGCCCCCCTGATACAGTGTACCTGGCAGGGGGTACTGGTGGGTAATCCTCAAGTGCAGTACCGCTAGGTCCAAATATTTGGTTCGGTTGACATTTGGCGTATTTACGTCAGATGCGATGCACTTGAAGAGTGCGCTGCATCTCTGGTCTGAACCGAAATGTCAACCGAACCTTGTTGCATCCCTAAGCGTAGCTATAAATAACGATGTAAGTCATAAAAAAGTTCACAGAAGTTAAAATCGGCGCCATGGGCAGATAGAAGGTAGCGACGCACTCCACGGTTAGCTGCGGCGTTACCCAGCTAGAACGAGCAGACAGAATATTCGCAACGTCCGCTCGCCATTTTGCATAATTTCTACGGCAACGCTAGACTCCGCCAAGAGATCTGAAGGGCGGCTCTCAGGCGCCTGACCTGGCAATTTCAGTAGACAGATCAACGCAGATGAACGCAGGTAACAGCAAACAAAATCTGTGTTCAAAGAACCAGGGGGTCAGCCCATCAGCTTATCCATCTTCTTCACTACAATTTTGGAGTAAGGTATGCGAGTTCGACAGGTCGTTGTCACAGGCCAGTATCAAGTTGAGGTACAAACAGAAGATCTGGAGGAACAGGATCTCGGGCCGCACGAGTTGCTCATCGAAACAGAATGCACCTTTATCAGCACCGGCACCGAACTGGCAAACTACACGGGCCGCGAGCCCAAGGTGTTCCAACCGGGCGCCTGGTGCGCCTATCCCTGGCGCTCAGGCTACGCCAACTGTGGTATTGTTCGAGCAGTGGGCGCTGATGTAAAGCGGGCGCGGCACGGCGAACGTGTCTTCACCTATGGCCGCCATGCCTCGGCCTTCAAGTACGATGAAAGCCGTCTCGTTGTGCCCGTACCGCCGGGGATCGACCCGGCGCTGGCTGCGGCGTCGCGTATGGCCGGTGTCGCAGCCACCGCTCTCATCGTCAGTGAGATTCGGGGCAATCCCTGGGTGGCTGTCTTTGGCCTGGGGCTGGTGGGCAACCTGGCGGCGCAGATGTTGCGCATTCGCGGCTGCCGCGTCATCGGTGTCGACCCGGTGGCCGAACGACGAGCGCTGGCTGAGCGCTGTGGCATCGAGTTTACAGTGGGAGGAACCCCAGCGGAGGCGCAGGCCGCCATCGCTGATCTGACCGGCGACCGGCTGGCTGACATTACGGTAGACGCCGTCGGAGACAGCCGGGTGGTGATGCAGGCGTTGGCTTCCACGGCCAACTTTGGACAGGTGGTCCTTCTGGGCAGCCCACGCGTGGCGGTGGAAGGCAATCTCACCGAGTTGCTCTCTGATGTGCATCTGCGTTGCATCACGGTGCGTGGTGCGCTCGAGTGGTGTATCCCTATGTACCCGGATATTGGGGGGCGCGAGTCACACTTTAGCAAACAGGCAATGATCTTCGATTGGCTGGGCCGCGGCCTGCTGCAGCTCGAGCCGCTTATCTCGCACCGGCTGCCTCCCGAACGGATCAAAGAGGCGTATGACGGGCTGCTCAATGCGCCTAATCAGTATACAGGTGTGTTGTTGGATTGGCGTGCATGAGAGGATCTGATCCATGTGCCATAGGGGCTAGAAACATCCCACTCCTCAATCCAGCGTTCGGCGGCTGCTCAAAGCTTACATGCGGAGAAGAACATGCTGGATGACATCAGAAACGTTGCTGAATTCTACAACAGCAACCCAGACGGAGAACATGGGCGATTTCGTCACACGCATCCCGCACTGGATCGAAGATTAAGCACACGTTCGGTCATTGCTGGGTCGAAACAATAACCAGTGTGTCGTTATAGGAGGAAACATGACGACCCCCACTGCACACCATACTGTTCTTGAGGCGATGCGCATTCCGTATGTTAGCGCAGATGAAGCTTTGGGCCTGTTGCAAACCGAACTCGAGCGTTTCCTTGCGCTGCTAGAAACCCTGCAGCCCGATGAATGGGCCAAGCCGACGGCTTGTAGTTTGTGGAATGTGCGCGATATGGTTGCCCACCAGGCTGGAGGGTACGCCAGTGGCAGTGGCTACCTTGAGATGATTCGCCAATATAGCGCAAGGCCTGGCAAGGGACAGCTCCCTGAAGATGCAATCAATGATCTCCAACTGAGAGAGCGAGCGGGCAAATCCCCGGCCGAGCTAATGGCTGAACTGCGCCAGGTAGGGCCGGTTGCCATCCAAAAATGGGCGTATCAGTTCCGTATGATCAAGCCGGTGGTCGTGCCCCATCCTATTGGCGGACGTTTGTCTGTCCGTCATCTGATGTGGGTCATCCATAGCCGCGACACGTGGATGCATCGGTTGGATATTTGCCGGGCCACCGGTCGCGAGTTTCAGCAGACTCCAGAGCACGATGGCCGCATCGCGGCGCTTGTGATGCGAGATGTGGGCACTCTGTTTCAAGGAAGCCGCGGTGGGCGGGCGGTGCTATATGACTTGTCCGGTGTGGCGGGCGGCGTATGGAAAGTCGGCACAGGCGAAGCCGCGGCTACAATCCAAATGGATGTGCTCGATTTTAATATCTACGCTTCAGGACGTTTTACCTACGAAGAAGCTTGCGCTCGGTCAACGCTCCTTGGTGATCCCGCACTCGCACAGTCAGCGCTCAAAAGGACGCAGATCCTGTACTGAATCGAAATGAGGCAGCTACCAGTGGCCAGAATGCGTCAGGCGTATTCAAGAGAGTTCATCCGTTTGGGCCTATGTTGGTCACGATAAGGCGTACGCGAACGAACCCAACAACCCGCTGCACTCACGAGAAGGCAGCTACTAGGTTCGGTTGACATTTCAGCCTGGACAGCGGTGCGATGCACTTGCACCTGAGACGTGCATCGCACCTTGCCGGTGCAACGCACGTGCGCACCCCCGGCTGGGCCATGCGCCGCTGGACAAATGTCAACAGGGCCTAGTCCGTCTATCGGCGCCGTGATCTCAAATGCGCAAGGTTCTATATCTTCGCGCCCCAGGTGAGTGTCACTGGGCGTCAGAACCTAAGGGTAGCAAGGATGCGCGCACGCCCAGTGACACTCACCTCCTCGCCCCCAATCCTGGCCGCACCCGGTGTAGGTGCAAGGGTTGCATTCCCGCTCTGTTTGAGGCATAATGTAGCTGTTGGTTTGCACTGTGCTGGCCGAACCGCCGGCCAGATCGTTGAATGTGCATCTGACTGTCTATCCATGAAGTTCCTCATTCCACATCTATACTTTCTGCTCAAAGAACGCCCCAATCGCGTCAACATCGCCAATCTGCTGCGTTTTGTCGCCCTTCTGGCCGGGTTGATCACGCTCTACAGTGTTGCCTTCCATTACATCATGGCCTATGAAGGGAACAACGAGCATAGTTGGGTCACGGGTTTTTATTGGACCCTGACAGTCATGTCCACATTGGGCTTTGGGGATATTACTTTTCACTCAGACCTGGGTCGCCTCTTTTCTACGCTGGTATTGCTGAGCGGGATCGTCATGCTTTTGGTGGTCTTTCCGTTTACCTTTATCCAGTTCTTTTATGCGCCATGGTTGAAGGCGCAGGCTGCTGCCCGTGCGCCAAGCGAACTGCCGGAAAAGACGCGCGGCCACGTGATCCTCACCACACTGGACGACGTGGTGGCTGCGCTCATCGAGCGGCTGCGCAAGTATCAGATCCCTTATGTCCTGCTGGTTGCGGACCTGACCGAAGCCTTGCGGCTCTACGATCTGGGCTACAAAGTGGTTGTAGGGGACCTGGATAATCCAGAGACCTATCGCCGGGTGCGCGTGGACCAGGCGCTCCTGGTCGCCACCACGGCCAACGACCGCGTCAACACCAATATCGCCTCGACTGTACGTGAGGTCTCGGAAGTGACGCCCATCGTGGCAACGGCGAATCAAAGCGCTTCGGTTGACATTCTAGAACTGGCGGGCTGCAACCATGTGCTGCAACTGGGCGAAATGATGGGCGAAATGCTGGCCCGCCGCGTCATGGGTGGCGGCACACTGGCGCATGTTATCGGCGAGTTTGGCGACCTGCGTATTGCCGAGGCGACAGCCAACAACACTGCCCTGTTGGGCAAGACATTGCGCGAGAGCAGGCTGCGTGAACGAGTGGGTATCACCGTTTTGGGGGTGTGGGAACGCGGCCACTTCGAGGCTGCCGGGCCAGACACATATATCACCCCAAAGACAGACCTGATGCTGGCCGGCTCTGAGGAAGCTATCGCCCGGTATAATGAACTGTTGTGCAAAGATCCGGTTGCCCGCGCCCCCATGCTGATCATCGGCGGCGGGCGCGTGGGCCGCGCTACCGGACGCGCCCTGGCCGAACGCGGGCTGGACTACCGCATCGTCGAGATGCTCCCCGAGCGGATTCGCGACCCGGAAAAGTACGTGCTGGGCGATGCTGCGGCGTTGGAGGTGCTGGAACAGGCGGGCATCCGCACTACGGGCACTGTTGTCATCACCAGCCACGACGACGACACCAACATCTATCTGACTATCTACTGCCGGCGGCTGCGGCCCGACATCCAGATCATCAGCCGGGCGCGCCTGGAGCGAAATGTGGCAACGCTCCACCGGGCGGGGGCCGATTTTGTCCTCTCCTATGCGTCGATGGGCGCGCATACCATCCTCAACCTGCTCCAGCGCAGCAACACGCTGATGGTCGCCGAAGGGCTGGACATCTTCCGGGTGAAGGTCCCCCGCTCGCTGGTGGGGCGTACCCTGGCCGAAGTGGATCTGCGCAGCACCACCGGCTGCACGGTTGTCGCCCTCATGCGTGGCGAAAAGATGGAGATCAACCCCGACCCGCATCGGCCACTGCCACCCGACATCAAGCTGGTGCTCATCGGCGCCAGCGAGGCCGAAGACCGCTTCCTGGCCCGCTACGGCAAGGAGATTGAGTGAGAAGATGCAACACACTTTCCGAGCGCATCGCACCTGAGTAAATCCCCCAAACGCCAACAGAACCTGCTACCATCAGAAGCGAGGCCCTTGCCAAAAGCCTCGCTTCCCTTTTCGTGAACGCTGTTCCCTACACCTTCACCCGCCCCGGCCAGACCTCCGGGTTGAGCAGATGGGGCGGGCGTTGGCCGTTGAGCAGCTGGATCACCTGGTCGGCGACGCCGTGCATCATGGCGTGGATGCCGCGGTCGGTGCTGGAGGCGATGTGCGGGGTCACGACGACGTTGCGCATTGTGAGCAGCGGGTTGTCAGGGTGGGGCGGTTCGGGGTCAAAGACATCCAGGCCCACGGCGGCGAAATGGCCCTCTTGCAGCAGGCGGATGAGCGCGGCTTCGTCGACGACCGGGCCGCGGCTGGCGTTGACCAGATAGGAGCCGGGCGCCATCAGCCGCATCTCCCGTTCGCCGATATAGTGGCGGGTTTGGGGCGTCAACGGCACATGGACGGTCACAAATTGCGACTGGCGCAACAACTCGTCACGGTCATGAATCAGGGTGACCCGCTCTGGGGTTGGCACATCACCGGTGATGTAGGGGTCGTAAACCAACACATTCATACGCAACCCCAGGGCGCAGATCTCCGCCACGCGGCGGCCAATGCGACCATAGCCGATCACCCCCAGCGTGCGTCCCAGCAACTCGGTGCCCATCATCTCGCTGCGCGGGATGGAGCGGTCGCTGCGCAGAAACATATCGCCCACCATGACCCGTTTGGCCACCGCCATCAGCAGCGCCACCGCGTGCTCGGCGGTGGATTCGGTGGGGGCGTCGGGCGTGTTGACCACGAGCACCTGCCGCGCCGTGCAGGCAGGGATGTCCACGCTGTCCACGCCGATGCCGGGCTTGGCCACGAGCTTTAGGTTGGGGCCGATGCGGTCGAGCAACGCGCCATTCACGGGAATGTAGCCGGGCACGATGATGTCGGCGCCGGTGGCCGATTCTAACGTGGGGTCGATAATCACCTCGGCGACTTCGCGTATGCGGTCAGTGGCGCCCATGCGCAGTTCCATCTGCATCGCAACTTTGGGACGAATCTGATTCGCCATGTACTTGTCTCCAGCCTGTTCATGGATCGCAACTGCTTGCAGCCACGGATTACACAGATCACAGGTTGTGTAATCTGTGAGTGGGTTGAAGCAGTCACGTTGAAAGAGTAAATTGTGAGTGTTCAGTATAGGCCAGAATTCGTTGACAGGCAATACAGGAGTGCTCGTGCTGACGCCAGCAGAGTATTTGGAGCGCTGGCGGGCATAGCCGGCGCTCACTTGCCGACCATCGGTAAATATGCTTGTACAAGCAGCCCGTTGACCTCCACCGCGCCGATGTCACAGGCTGGCCCGGCTGGCCGCGTGGCCCCGCGCTGGTCGCTGGTGGGGCAGCCGTCGTTGTCGCCGGTGTTGACGGCGGGACTACCAGGCTGAGGCATGAAGGTACGCGTCGGACCGCCGTTGTCGTTGATAAATGGTTCGAGCAGCGGGTCGGTGGCAAACTGGTCGCCCGGCGCCCCCGGCATGAGGATGCACGAGTTGTCGCTGATCAGGTTGTGCCCGCCGGACTGGAGCGACGGGCCATCGCAGTTGAGCGCATCGCTCGAATCCGCCGTATTGCGGCTGTTGGCGAGGATGCTGTTCTTGACCTGCACGCCGCCATCATCGCTCCAGATGGCGCCGCCGAAATCGGCCCGGTTGCGGTTGAAGGTGGCGTTGAGGATGCGCGTCGTCACACCATTGGCCGCATGGAGCGCTCCCCCGCGCTCAGCCCGATTGTCAAAGAGCGTCGTATTGGTGATCAGAATCGTGTCGCTAAAGTTGTGGAGGCCGCCGCCGTTCACTGTGGCGATGTTGCTGCGCACGGCCACCCGTTCCAGCCGCACCGTGCCGCCGTCGTTGGCGATGCCGCCGCCGTTCTGCGCCTGGTTGTTGATCACGGTGGTATCGCGGATCGTCACCTCGCCGCCGTTGTTGTAGATGGCCCCGCCGTTGCGCCCGGCCTGGTTGGCGCCCAGCGAGCTGCCGTTGATTTCCAGCACACCCAGGTTGAAGATGGCGCCGCCGTCGCTGGCGCCTTCGGCGCGGTGGCTGGTCAAAAAGCTGTTGTTGATGGTGACTTTGCCCTGCCCGCTGATGTGGATGGCCCCGCCATTGCCAAACGCGCCATCGATCAGCACCAGATCATTGAGTGTAAGGTCACCGCCATCGAGCACCAGAAAGAGCTGGCGGCTGTCCTCACCGCTGAGGATGATCCGGCCGCCGCCGTTGACGACCACAGATTGCTCGATGACATTGGTGTTGACAGGGATGGTGTGCGGGTCAACCCCACAGTTGAAGGTGACGACCCCACCGCTGGTGACCGCCACCTCGAAGGCGTTGCCGTCGCAACTGGCCGGCGTCCCGTCGCCGACAACGCCGCCCGCATAGAGCGACGTGGGAGAGCAGATGAGCGCCACCACGCCCACGATCCATGCCGTGAGCCCGAGCCGGGCAACCGTACACACGTTTTTTTGCATTTGACCATCCCTTCTTTGGCAAAGACCTCCGGGTGGCAAAGACCTCCGGGAGGTGGCCGTAGAAGCCCTGAATGACCTAAATCTCGCTGGCCACCTCCTGGAGGTCGATACGGGCGTTCAGTTTGAAACCCGGATTTTCGCCAACCTTTCGCATTCCGGGAAAGGGCCAGCGAGCCTACGCTGCGGAGAAGCATTGTGGCCCTTTCCCGGAATGCGGGTGTAAAGTAGAACTCCGGTTCTCA
>QEUW01000182.1 GCA_003577005.1 Chloroflexota bacterium
GATCAACGTCAACCAATCTCAAGAGTTGTTTGGCGTGCCGCCCAGCGAATTCCCCGGCAACGTGGCGCTCGAAACGGAGCCCGGTGATGTTCTGATTTTCAATCACGACCTCTATCACGCAGCCTTTGGTGGCAGCCAGCGCCGGCGCATGTTCACCATGAACTGCACCCGGCGCGCCAAAACGCCCACAGAATTGGCCACCGCACGCCAGTATCTGAGTGTCCATTCGGCCGGTGGGTATAACGTCGACACCGGCGCCGGTATGTATTTCCCGACGATGATCGATACCGCTGACGACAGGCGGATGGTCCATCTCGAACAACCCATCGCCATCCACGATGAACTCTTTCCCCATCTTGCCCGACGACGGTAAGCGACCATTGATGGACACAACGAACATGATGCCTACGACAACACCTGCGGATATGGTGCGAAGTCGCACCTGGGTGGGGCGCTTCTTTGCCAGCGCAGCCGACCTGCCTATCGCATTTATGCTCGGTGGAGAAGCGATCCACGGCATCCCCACAACGTGGCAACCGGTTGCCAGGCGGCGGATTATCGACGCCAACATTGTCGAAACGGTCTATGAAGGCACAGCCCCCAATACAGGGTTGAAGGTCCGAGTGGAGTGTACCGAATACCAGGATTACCCGGTAATCGAATGGGTGGCCTGGTTTACCAATGAGGGCCATGAGCCCACACCGGTCATCAGCGATCTCCTGGCCCTAGATGGGATGTTCAGCGGCTCGTCGCCTGCGTTGGTTCATTGCAATGGAGATTTCTACAGTGCGGAAGGCTACGCTCCCCAGCAAACAGCCCTACAACCTGGGAATACACTCCATTTTGCCCCCAATGGCGGCCGTCCCTGTGATGGTGCCTTTCCCTATTATCGCCTCGTGTTTGCCGACGGCGGCCTCTCTATCGCCATCGGCTGGCCGGCGCAATGGGCAGTGACGTTTACCGGGCAGGCGGACGGTGTACAGGTGCAGGCGGGCCAGGAAAAAGTAAACCTGCGGTTGATGCCCGGTGAACGCATCCGCACACCGCGCGTGACGATTCTCACCTGGTCGGGCGATGAGGTCAGAGCCGTGAACCTGTGGCGCCGCTGGATGCTCGCCCACGTTCTGCCCCGGCCCAACGGCCAGCCGTTGCAACCGCTGCTGGCTTGTGCGGCGACCGATGACGGGGAGGAATTCACAGCCTCAACCGAAGAGAACCAGATCCGCTATATCGAACGCTTCAAAGAGCGCGGGATTGACTTTGATGTCTGGTGGATCGACGCCGGGTGGTATCCCTGTTACAACGAAGACCACGTTCGCAAATGGACGATCACCGGCACTTGGGAACCGGATGCCGAACGCTTCCCCAATGGGCTAAAACCCATTGCCGACCGCGCCACGCAAGCCGGCGCCAACCTATTGGTTTGGTTTGAACCGGAACGGGTGCGGCCCGGTACAAAACTGGAGGTGGAACACCCGGAATGGCTGCTCAGAACGACGGAAAGTAATAATAGCTTGCTAAATCTGGGCAACCCTGCCTGCCGCCAATGGCTGACCGACCATGTGTGCCGGCTGATCCAAGAGAACAGCATCCATATCTACCGGCAGGATTTCAACTTTCCGCCCCTGCAACACTGGCGCCAGAATGAGGCTGAGGAGCGCCAGGGGCTAAACGAGAACCTTCATGTCCAGGGCTATCTGCAATACTGGGACGAGTTGCTGGCGCGCAACCCCGGCCTGTGGATCGATTCGTGTGCGAGCGGTGGGCGCCGCAACGACCTGGAGACGATGCGCCGCTCGGTGCCGCTCCATTACACCGACTATGGCTACGGCGACCACCCCGTCAAGTTGGCCTTCCAGCGCACGCTGTACGAGTGGATCCCCTATTTCAAGGAGGTCACGCTGGCCTGGGACCTCAGCGGCAATACCCGTTTCGACCACCAGATCGAGAGCTACGCCTACTACTGCGGCATGGCGCCCATGTTGTTTGCTACGCTGGACATTCGCCGTGACGATTACGACTATGCCTTGGCCCGCAAGATGATCGACATCTGGCGCCGTGCGTCTGGCCTGCTGCTCCACGGCGACTATTACGCCCACACCCCCTTCCACCGCAGCGCACAAGCCTGGGTGGCCCGGCAATTTGACTCGCCGGAAACAGGTCGTGGGCTGGTGCAGGCCATCCGTCTCCCAGCAGCAGAGGAAGAGACGTTGAGCATCTATCTCGAGGGGACTCGCCCGGATGTAGTATACCGCTTTGAGAATGCGGAAACAGGGGAAAGCAGGGAGATTGCGGGCGAAAAGCTGAGCCGCGATGGCTTCACCGTTGCGCTGCCGCCGCGCAGTGGTGCCATCTGGTTCTATCAACAGCAAGTTGCCGGATAGGTTCTTTCATCATTTTGTATCTAGAACCTATCCGTAAATTCGGTTATGGGTCAGGTTCCGATACCGAGAATTTACGGATAGACACTTACACAGTATCAGGAGGAAACCATGAGCGTTGATCGATTGAGCCGGCGGACATTCTTGAAGTTCGCTGCCGGAGCCGCAGGAGCAACCACGCTGGCCGCGTGTATGCCTTCCGCCCCGGCTGCCCCACCCGCCGCCCAGCAGGAGCCCGCAACGGGCGGCGCTGCTCCGGCGCCGGTAGCCCAGCAAGGCGTGCTGTGGGGGCTGCAGTATGACCCGCATGTGGAGACCTACAAGCGGCTGGCCGACATGTTCACAGAGAAAAGCAGCGTGACGTTGGCGGTGGAGCCACAGGCCTGGCCGCTGGAGACCAAGCTGATCGCCGCCCTGTCAGCCGGCACACAACCAGACGTCATCTGTATCATGGGTAAAGTGCTGATCCCGCTCCACATCCAAAAGGCGCTCATGCCGCTCAAAGAGAGCGTCTATGATGCACAGGGGGTCAACCCGGAAACCGATTTTATCGGCGACGGCATTGGTGCCTACACCTGGGAAGGCGAACTCTACGGGGTGCCCACCGAAGTCAACGGCGTGGGGCACGTGGTCAACGTACCGGTGGACGATGTCGAAGCCGCCGGGCTGAGCGACCAGTACCCGCCGACCAACGGTGAGCCCTTCTTCGAGAGCTATGAGTCGATGTGGGAGCTGGCCAAGGCGCTACAAGTCGAAGAGGATGGCAAGGTCACCCGCTGGGGCTTGAGCAGCAAGGGCTGGGACAATCAGAGCTATCTGGGCATCCTGCGCACGTTGCTGGCCAACGATGGCGTCGATTGGTGGGACAACAACGCCAAACAGTTCAACATCAACACGGAGGCCGGTGTCAAGGCGATGGAGCTCTTTGCCGAAACCCCGGTCAAGATGGGCATCGAGACCGAGCTGGACCAGTCGCAGATCGACGCTGCCCTGGCCGGCAAGGTGGCCCTAGCGCGCGGCAACGGCACGCCAGCCGTGCAAGGACGCGACCTGGGGTACAACTTCTTCTTGACCGGTGCGCCCAAGATTAACGGCTCCGAGGCGCCGCTCTTTGTCGGCGAGGCCGGGTGGGGTTTTGCTGCACCCAAGAACTCTAAAAACCCGGACGTTTCGCTCGAATTTCTGCGCATGATGTGTACTGAGGATGGGCAGCGCGGTTATTCGATGATCTACGGCGGGATCATCCCGGCCTGGCAAGGATTGGTCGGCCAGTTCGACTACTTTGCCGACCCCAGCGAGGATAGCCCTAATGTGATGGCGGCCAAGTTGAGCATGGAGTATCTGCTGCCCCAGACTCAGTATTATGGCGAAGGGTTTGGCTACCCGGCTCAGGTGGACGGCATCGGCGGCGAGATTTGCTCGCTAGTGCGCCAGGGCCAACTCACCGCGGCGGAAGCCGTCCAGCAATATCAAGAACGCGCGGTTGCCCAGTATGAACAGTACTTGGAAGATGTCAAGAACGTGAGTGGATAGAATGTGCGGCCAAGGATCGTAGCCATGGCCCGGCTGTCTTGAGCCGGCGCTCGAGAGATTGGCTCTGGTCAATCTCTCGAGCGCGGCGCTGCGAATAGAGCACAGCGTTCAAAAAGTAGGGTTTGCAAGGCGACGAAACTACTCCCCTAGCTCGGATAGGCGGATTCGCTACTCTTCAAACCCTACCACTACGAGTGACGAAGATGTGTGCTTCCCCAACGAGTCACCCTCGCAATTGCTGCATCGACGGAGGCAAGATAATGGCACAAGGAGCAACTACGCTGGAGACGGCACGCAGCCTACCTGCCAAACGAACACGCGGGGTGCGAAGCCTGCTGCGCCAGACGTTGCGCAAACCTCAATTCTGGTTTGGTATTACAATTATCGTCCCCACGCTAGTCTGGTATTGGTTCTTTGCCTACCAGCCGATCATCCTGGCCTTTCGCCTGGCGGTGGTCAAATATCAGATGCTCGACCCGGCGGGCAGCCCCTTTGTTGGGCTTGATAATTTTCGCCAACTTTTTGCGAATCCGCTCTTTTTGATCTCGATTCGCAATACGCTCCTTTGGGCGCTCCTCTCCTTTGTTGGGATGCTGCCGATTAGCCTGGGTATTTCACTCTGCCTGGTGACTGTGCGGCGGGGTCGTAACCTCTATCAGGGGATCCTCTTTCTGCCGGTGGTCATCTCACTGGTCGCCATCGCGCTCCTCTTTCGCATGTTGATGGACCCGGAAGTGGGGCAGTTAAACCAGATCTTGGAGAGTCTCGGCCTACCCGCCATGCAATGGCTATCAAGTTCCAACACGGCTCTGCCGACGGCGGTGGGGATCAGTATCTGGAAAGGGTTGGGTTTTTACGTGGTGATCTTGACCGCCGGCATGTTGAACATTCCCGTGGAGCTACACGACGCGGCGACGGTAGATGGTGTGAATGGCTGGCAGCGCTTTCGCTTTATTACCTTGCCCCTGTTATCACACACGCTGGCGCTGGTGATGGTCATCCTGGCGATTGGCGCCTTGCAGGAATTTACGGGTATCTTTGTGCTCACCAACGGTGGGCCGGGCAACGCCACCTACATGTATAATCTGCTGATTTACCAGGAGGCGTTTCAATACATCCGCTTTGGCACCGCAACGGCTGCTGCGCTGATCCAGTTTGTCTTTATCATCTTGATCAGCATTCTGCAATTGCGTCTGGTCCGGCCTTCATGGTCGTATTGAGATAGAAAGGGCACAACACCATGCAAGCCACCCAACGTCTTCCCCAGCCGCGGCGCCGTAGCTTCTCCCCGGCCTTTCTAAGTCAGTTGCTTTCCCATGCGGTGCTGCTGACCATGTCGGTGTTGGCGATCTTTCCGTTTGTCTGGATGGTCGCCGCCTCGTTCAAGACCTTCAAAGAGCTGGTCAGCTCAAAAGATTTGCTACCCCACGTCTGGACAGTCAACAACTATCGCGAGATCGTCAGCCGGGTCAACTTTCCTGTCGCATTTGCCAACAGCCTGATCGCGGCCATAACCGTCACGTTCTTTACGCTGCTTACCTCGGCTGCGCTTGGGTACATCTTTGCCAAATATCATTTCTGGGGGAAGGAGAAGCTCTTTTTGCTCCTCCTTTCGACGATGATGGTGCCCTTTGCCGTGGTGCTGGTGCCACTCTACTTGACGATCACCAGCTTTGGGTTTGCCAATAGCCTGGGTGGGATCATCATCACCGGTTTATGGTCGGCGTTTGGCATGTTTATGTTGCGCCAGTTTATGGAGTCAATCCCGTTTGAGTTGATCGACGCCGCCCGTATCGACGGCGCCTCCGAATGGCGCATCTTTGGGCAGATTGTGTTGCCGCTGTCGGGCGCACCGCTGGCCGCTCTGGCAGTCTTCGCCTTCCTGGGCAACTGGGACAGCTATCTCTGGCCGCTGGTGGTGCTCAGCAGTCCCGAAAAGCAGACCTTGCCCCTGGTCCTGGCCGGTCTGCGCAACCTCTGGTGGACGCGCTACGAAATGTGGGCCGCCGGATCGATGTTGACCGTCATCCCGGTGATGCTCATCTACAGCCTGGCATCGAAGTATTTTATTCGTGGCATTGCGATGACGGGGTTGAAAGCGTAATCGTGGAGCGTCAAAATCGTGCGTTGCATTCGCAACACCAAACATATCCCCTAGAAGGCAACACCCACCGCCGTATGTCTATCCAATCAGCCTTGTTTACCAGATGGTGGTCGCACCATATTGCTGGATCAGCGGGTCATCCGTCAGAAGAGGCATCTCTTCGAGTTGGCTTTGAGCAATCAAGAGACGGTTAAAGGGGTCACGATGGAGCAATGGCAGTGAGTAGACCTGTAAAGTATGGCTCAATTGAATGGCTAACACGCTAAACTGATTAAGCAACAATTGCTCTGTAATAAATTGCTCAAGGTTGCTTGGCAGCGCCAACTTCCCAATTCGGGCTTTGATTGCAATCTCCCAACCATTGGCCGCGCTAAAAAAGAGCTCATTATCACCATCGCTGATGATTGCGCGCCGTGGCTGAGAGGCGCTTGTCATCGTCGATCCACCAAAGAAACGCGTGTGTATCCAGTAGAATACGCATCACATCAAAGGCCAAAAAGCTTAGGCTGGCTTACCTTCAAATTCGTCCAGTAGATCATCAGGCAACGGCGCGTCAAAATCGGGTGCAATCCAAATTTTGCCTTTAGCTGTGCCAGGCAGCCGTTGAGCTGGTTTTTGTGTAAAGGGCACGATGCGCGCAATCGGTTTGCCTGCTTTGGCAATGACAATTTCTTCGCCGGCAATCACGCGCTGAAGCAATTTGGAAAGTTGGCTTTTTGCTTGGTGGATATTGAGCACCGCAGTCATTGGTCTTCTATTCAACAATCACCGCTATCTCTCCACTTGTAAACTAAGTTATGGACTAAGTCAAGCATGTTTCATGCTGTGGTCGGGACAAGCGCGAACTTGCTTGCCCACACCTAGCGTAGGTCATCGCCTCCGGCGTGACCTCCATCGCGGCCCCGGGTGCGTCTCATAAGCTTGCGCTTGCCCTGATGCTGTGGGGTGTCCTGGAATGCGGGCGAAGTGGTGCCTCGCCCGTATTCCAGGAAAGGGCCGGAGAGTTTTTCTCATTACCCCTTCACCGCCCCAGCGGTCAACCCTGAAATGATATAGCGTTGCATGACCAGATAGAAGACAACCGGCAGGATCGAAAAGACTAGACCAGCGGCCATATACTGCTCCACTGGCGTAAAACCGGTAGCCTTCAACGTAGTGAGACCCACCGAGGCCGGCTGAAACTGAGCGCTGGTGAGCATGATCACGGCAAAGAGAAACTCGTTCCACGCCGAAAAGAACGAGACCACGGCAACCGCCACCAGGCCCGGCAACGACAGCGGCAGCACAATGTGCCAGAGCACGCTCAGTTCGGTGCATCCATCCACCACCCCGGCGTCCAACACTTCCAGCGGGACGGTGTCAAAGACCCCCTTCAAAATCCAGATGCAGATAGGCAAGGCGAACGCAGTGTTGACCAGTGCCAACGCCGGCAAGCTATCCACCAGGTTCAGCCGCCGGTAAATGATGTAAAGCGGGATCACAATCAGGATCTCCGGCAGCATCTGCGTAACCAGCAGAAACAGCCCAAAGGTGGAGCGTCCCCACCAGCGCAGGCTGGAGAGCGCATAGGCGCCCAACACCGTCAGCGCCGTACAGAGCAGCATCGCCATCGACGCAATCAGAAACGAGTTGCGCAGCCAGCGCGCAATTGGGTGATTGGCAAAGAGTTCGGCAAACTGGTAGAAGGTGATCTCCTGCGGAAACAACGGCGGCGGATAGTGCAGCGTGTACTTGCTCGGCTGAAAAGTGCTGACCAGCATCCAATAGATCGGGAAGATCGTCACCAGCGAGACTAGAGCCACCGTGATATAGAGCAGGATCGTGCCCAGTGTTCGCGCTAGTTTGAAGGGTCTGTGGGTTGTTGCCGCGCCTGTCGCACTGTATCCCATCTCAAGCGTTCTCCCGCGCCCGGCGCGCTTGCAGCACAATGAAGAAGATGGCAATCACCAACGAGACGACAAACCCCGCCACACCCAGCGCCGTGGCGTACGAATAGTCATAGAAGCGAAAGGCCGTGTTGAAGATGCGCATGACAATCGTCTCGGTGGCCCCCGACGGCCCGCCGCCGGTCATCAGGTAGATGATGACAAACTGTTTGAAGGAAAAGATCGAGGCCAGCACCACCAACAGTTCCAGCGTGGAGCGGATGCTGGGAATGGTGATATTCCAAAACAACTGTAGCGGGCTGGCGCCATCTACCTTGCCCGCCTCATAGAGCTCTTGGGGCACCGCCTGCAACGCCGCCAGGATCACCAGGCTGTAGAAGGGAAATGCCTTCCACGAGGCGATCAACACCACCCACATCATCGCCAGCCAGGGCACCTGCAACCACTGTGGGTTCTCGGTAACGCCGGGGATCCAGCGCACCAACAGGTTGACCACGCCAAACTGGGGGCTGAGAATCCAGATAAAGATCATCACCACCGGCACTTCGGGAAAAGCCCAGGGCAGCATGAGGGAAGCACGCGCAACCGGGCGCAGGGGAAAAGGGCGGTTGAAAAGCAGCGCCGTGATCAATCCGGCGCCCACTGCCACGACGATCACCAACACCGTGAAGATCAGCGTCGTCTGCATCACCTTCCAGAAAGCAGGATCGTTTACCATGCGCTGGTAGTTGTCCAGCCCCACCCACCGGGCCGGCCGGTTGGCCGCCAGTTCGATCTGCTGGAAACTGCCGAGGATTCCCCGCACGATCGGGTAGACGATCAACGCAACTTCATAGAGGATGATCGGGAGCGCCAATGCGTAGGGTAACAGGTGCAGACGCCGGCGGGCTGGCGGCGCAGCCTTCGCCTGGCTCGTCCGCTCTGCTGCGCGACTGGCGTTTGCGGTATAGCTCATGGTTAGAGGAGCCTCCTGTGATTGCTCTATTCGTCTCGTGGCGCTAGCGGAAAGCGGGGAATGACCGTTGGGTTGACGATGTTCTCTGGCAAAGGCCAGCGCCCGTTCAAAATATCAAGAATATTCTGGAGCGCCATCGTGCGGGTATCTTCGCTGGCTTGCACCGAGCCGGCCGCCACATGCGGCGTCAGGATCACATTCTCCATGCCCGTCAGCGGGTGCAGGCGCGGCGGAACCTGCTCGGCAAAAACATCGATCAACTCAAACGTGTCGAGCCCCGCACCTGCCAGCCGGCCCTGCCGGAGCGCATCGATCAGCGCTTGCTCGTCCACCAACGCACCGCGCGAGGTGTTGATCAGACAGGCAGTCGGCTTCATCTTTTGCAGAGCGGCGCTGTCAATCAAATGATAGGTGGCAGGATTCAACGGCAGATGCAGCGACACATAGTCCGACTCGCGCAGAATTGTGTCCAAATCCGTCATGACCACGCCAAGCGCATCGGCCTGGTCGGTGGGCGCCTGTTTGTTGTTGCGCGTCGCCAGCACACGCATGCCAAAGCCCCGCGCCCGCCGGGCCATGTGGATGGCGCTACGGCCAAAGCCCACCAGACCGAGCGTGGCAGTGCTGACTCGCTGATTGCTGCTGACTGCACGTCTAGCGCGCCCCAAGTTGCCTTCCGCCATCGCGTTCTGAGCCGCCGTCAGCTTGCGCGCCAGGCTCAACAGCATCGCCATGGCATGGTCGGCCTGTTCTTCCACACAAAAGTAGGGTGTGTTCGCCACCACGATCCCCAACTCGGTGGCGCGCGCCACATCTATTTTATCAGTGCCGGCGCCCAGACGTGCAATTGCCCGGCAACGCGTCATACTTTCCACCACACGGGTAGGCAAGCGAGTACCCACCAGCGCGACAATATCAGCATCCTGCACCAGCGGGATCAATTCATCCGGCTCTTCGGCGCCCACCACGGTCACCGGCAGACCGTGCGCAGCGTATGCGGCCAACTCAGCCTCGCTGGGGTAGAAGACCGGTGCGGTCAAACGGACGATTTTGAAGTCAGATAAAGGAGTCTTTTGTTGCATAGCGGCTATCGGAAAGTGGCTTTCAATCAGAGAAGAAAAAGCATCCGCAGATTGCGCAGATTACGCAGATTGACGCTTCCGGTTTTAGCGTGAAGTAGGATATGCGGAGTTCGCACGTGGGCCTGCGAACTCCGCAGTGTCGGATAAGAAACTATCTCAAAATCGGTTGTGGCTCTGGAACGCTCTCGAACAGCACAGGTGTGGCACAGAGATTTTGAGATAATTTCTAAGTCGTGGCACTCCCACAGATTTTGTTCACGCAGTGAATGCAAAACGCCATCCGCGCAACCCGTCACATCCGCGTTCTATAGTTCAGCTCATCCCTTGGTCGACCCCGCCGTGATACCGCTGACAAAGCGGTCGGTAAAGAACAGATAGAGCAAGGCCACCGGCAGCGAAGAGAGCGTGGCGGCCGCCATCAGCGGCCCCCAGTAGAACCAGTCACCGCCGGTAAAGGCGCCGATGACGCCGTTGGTCAACATCTTGTTGCCTTCGCCACTCACAAAGACAATCGAATAGAGCAGTTCATTCCACGAAGCAGTAAACGAAAAGATAGCGGCGGTGATGATGCCCGGCCAGGCCATCGGCAGCGTGATGCGTACGATGGCGCCGATGCGGCTGGCCCCGTCCACCATGGCGCATTCTTCGGGCTCATGAGGCAGATTGGCAAAGTAGCCGCTCAGCAGCCAGGTGCAAAAAGGGATCAACAAGGTCGGATAGGTCAGCACCAACGCCGGGAGCCCTCCCAACAGCCCCCAATCTTTCAAAATTTGCGCCAGCGGAACAAAAAGAAAGTTTTTGGGGGCAAGATAGATAATAAAAACCAGTGTCCCCGCCAGCGCCACGCCGGCAAAGCGCAACCGCGCAATGGCAAAACCGGCCATCACCGAGACAACCACCGAGGCTACGGTTGTCAAGGCCGAAACCACGACCGTGTTGCGGAACCAGACAAAATAGAACGGCGTCTGGAACACGGTGGCGTAGTTGTCCAGACTTGGGTTTTTGGGCACCAGGAAATTGCCGCTGAAATCGTAAATCTCCACCTCGTACTTTAGCGAGGTGATAAGCCCCCAGTAGAACGGGAACAGCAAGAAGGCGGTTACTGCCCCCAACAGTAGATAGAAGGGAGCAGAACGCCGGACAGTGCGGGCGAGGCGCGAGAGTTTCATCGTCGTCAATCCTGATGTTGGCGGCGCACGCTGATCAAAGAGGCGATGACCAGCAACACCAATACCGGAAACATCGTCATCGTCACTGCCGCTCCCAGGCCGATCATGCCCGACGACAGCGACAGACTATAAGCGGTAAGCGCAAACAACGTGGTGGCGTTGTTGGGCCCGCCGCGGGTGAGCAAGAAGGGGAGGTCAAAATCGCCCAGCGTGCTGATCGTCGAAATCAACATTACGATGATCACAACCGGCAGAATCATGGGAAAGGTAATGCGCCAAAACGAGACCCAGGCGGACGCACCATCGATCTTGCTGGCCTCGATAATTTCGGTCGAAACGGATTGGATGGCCGCCAGAAAGGTGATGCCAAAAAAGGGCACGCCACGCCACACATTGACAAAGATCAGCGAGGCCATCGCCCACCGTTCGTCGCGCAAAAAGGGAATGGGTTGGGAGAGCAGACCCAGCTTGACAACCAGGAGCTCGTTGACGATGCTGAACGTGGGGTGAAAGATCCACGACCAGATCATCGTGCTAAAGACGGTCGGCATGATCCAGGGCAACAGCAGCATCGCCTTCACCACGCGCTGGCCGATAAACGGACGGTTGAGCAAGACAGCGAGGCCAAGCCCGCCGAAAAATTTTAGCACGAGGGCTACCGTCGTATAGACAAGCGAGTTTGTCACGGTCTTGGCAAACAGGCTTGTTCGCAACAAGCGTGCGTAGTTCTCAAAGCCGGTGAAGTTGGCCGGCGCACCGATTTGCTTGTCGGTGAAGCTGAGATAGATGGCATATACAAAGGGATAGGCCATCATCACCATCAAAAAGATGAAGCCAGGGCTGAGGAGGATATAGCCCAGCGAACTATCCCGATGCAGCAGCCTGGAGATAAAGGCCCCTAAAGAGTTCGGTTGCGCACGATGCGACCGGGAACGAGTTATCGAAGCCATCGGTTTCTCCATACCATGACAGGATGACAAGGTGACAAGATGACAAAATAAGGTGCCCGCTCATCTTGCCATCTTGTCATCCTGTCACTCTGCCAATTTACTAGGCGAGCAACTCGAGGTCAGCAATATCATTCATGACGCCTTCCAGCGCGGCCTCGGCATTGCCAGTGGAGCAGGCTTGTGAGAAGAGCTTGCCGATCAGGATCTGGTCCTGGATGAGCGAGGCGAGCCGGGTCTGATTGGGCAATGCATGGCCTGCTGGCAGCGCCAGCTTGAACATCTCCTTGGCAATGGCGAGCTTGGGGTCCTCGGGCCAGATCGGCTCGTTTTCATAGTTGGGCAGCAGCGGCAGGATGTAACCCTGGCCAGCCTTATAGAACTCGCTCAAATTCGGGATCGAGAAGAACTGGCGCATGAGGTCCATCGCCGCATCCAGATCGGCGCCCTGGGTGTGGTTGAGGATACCCCACCAGGGCAGTTGCCCGTAGCCAAACCGCCCACCCGGACCTTGTGGCGGCAGGGCATGGTTCATGCCCTCGGCAACTTCCGGGTTGCTCTCCAGCGCAGGCAGATAGATGGTATTGACGTTGGGTGTCATCGAAATCTTGCCGGCCAGAAACGCAGAGTTGTTGGCGCCGTCATCGTAGCCCACTTCACCTGGGTCGCCCGCCTCGTTGTGCAGTTGGATGGCAAATTCGAGCGCAGCCAGCGTCTCCTCGCTGTCGAGCGCCAGCGAGCCATCCTCATTGAATTCCTTGCCACCAAAGGCCCAGAGCATCAGGCGCGGCACCGCGTTGCCGTCGCCACTGGCCTGGTCGGTAAAGGGCATGCCGTAGGGGCGACCTTTCTCTTTGAGCGCCTTGCCAAGGACCAGCGCTTCTTCCCAGGTATCGGGGAAAGTCTCGACCCCCTCTTCCTGCAACCAGTCCTGGCGATAGTTGATAAACCAGTTGTGCTGGCCGAGCGGCGCACCCAACCACTTGCCATCCTGGACCATTTGATAGGGTGCGTTGGGCAGGTATCCCCCACCTTCCTCATCGAGCTCGCTGACCAGGTCACTGACATCGACCAGGGCATTGGCAAAAATGTGCGGCGGCGAGCTGTATTGAATGATGTTGGCCCCACCCCCCGTTTCGATGGCGGTCTGGATTTTCGGTAGCACCTGAGCGTCTCGCTCAAAGGTCACGGTGACATTGTTCTCGCTGGCCCACTGGTTGGCGAACGATTCGATCACTACGTCGAGCGCGGGCAGGAAAGACCACGGCCCGCCGAGGAAGCGCACAGTGGCGCCTTCTGCCGTGACAGGGGCAGCTGGCGCATCGCCGGCTGCGGGCGCGCTGGCGGGTGCAGCGGCCGGGGCGCAGGCTGCCAATGCAGTGATGCCTGCGCCGGCGGCCAGGATTCCTGCTCCTTTTAGAAACCGACGGCGGGTAATCAGGTGGGAGGTTGGGGCGGTCATGGTTTGGTTCTCCTTTGCAGTACGATGATGCGAAGTGGTGGCTTATCGTC
Source organism: Chloroflexota bacterium (assembly GCA_003577005.1). Next base: position 13,570 of record QEUW01000182.1, read on the forward strand.
GAAAGAGTATCCGCATGTTGCTGGGTGGCATCGGGGGAATATCGCTCGCATTGAGACCGGGCGGATGCAATCCACCCCTACTCGATCCGCTCGGCCAGCGCTTCGGCTTCGGTCTGGGCCTTCGCCATCGCCTCTTCGACCGATTTGCCGGCGTTGAGCACATCGGCGAAGTTGGTGATCACGATCTGCCCAAATTCCTGGAAGTTATAGACAAAGTCACCCACGATATCGAACGGCGTCACATAGTCAACACCAGAATATCCCGGCTCCAACCAGTGCAGGTTGTCCAGATACTCCTGGCGGGCAGCCGATGGCTGGGCAAAGATCACATCCTCGCAGCCTTCCACCATGCGCCGGTAGTTGTCGGGCTGGTACATATAGTTCACAAACTCCAGCGCCGCATCTCTGACTTCGGAGTCCTTGTTGATCATCATCGGGTGGATGCGGGCAATCGATTTGTTGCTTGCCCACGGGATGGGTGCGCTGCGCAACAGCGGGTAAAGCTCAGGGAAGAGCGGTTTCAAGCCGCCCACAGCCGCCGAGACAAAGAGGCCCTGCGCCGTGGCGCCGGTGCCAAAGAGTCGTTGCCCGGTTGCGCCGTCGGCGCCTTGCGGGAAGGCCACATCATACATCTGCTTGAAGAGCGAAAGGCCTTGCAGGATGGGCTCGGAGGTCAACATGGGTGTCTTGCCCTGTGCCCAGACGCCATCGTAGGGCATGGCCCACTCTTCAAGTTGGAACCAGAAGTCCGCCGCCTCATTGACCAGGTGGGTTGCCCATAGCCCATATTTCTGATTGTCGCGGTCGGTCAACGCCGCACTGACCTCCACCCATTCCTCCGGCGTCGTGGCTGGCGTG
>QEUW01000775.1 GCA_003577005.1 Chloroflexota bacterium
TCCAGGCATAGACACCGTTGGCGGCCGGTGTGTAGACCCACAGACCGCCTCCTTCGATCCCGGCGTAGAGCCGGCCATCGGGCAGCGCGGCGAGCGCACTGATGTTGCCGGCGCCGGCCTGGAGAGTATGGCTCTGCCAGTCGCCGATGGGCACGTCGGGGCCGGCCAGGGCTGCGGCAAAGGTGGCGTAGCGCGGGGCCAGCGACAGCTTGCCGGCCAGCGAGCCATAGCGCGTCTGCCAGGCCGGGTTGCGCGGATCGCTGAGGATGGCGTCCGCCTCGGCTGGAGCGACATCCAGGGCTGAAGCGGTAGCCGCCGCCTGGACGACCACATCCTCCGCCAGCGCTGTTGGCGCCTGCGCCTGGGCCTGGACGGCGGGTGGGGGGGCGCCGGGCAGCGCCCCCGCCAACACCGCTACACAGAGCAGCAGGCGTACGAGCGTGCTGGAAACCCGATAGTTGAAATGGTACCGTCTTTGGAAAAATAGTGTGGGCATAGATCAATCTTCTCCTGATTTGCCAGTTGGTGAGAGCATACCCGGCTATGGTGCAGGTCTACAACGGCGGGCAATATAGATGGTATAACTCAACTGGCGCACAGGGGAAGCATCAAAAGAAACATCCCCCGGTTGATTGTAGGGATCAACCGGGGGATGATAGGGGGAGGTGGTTTATTGGACGGTTCTGACTACTTTTCCTTTGTCACCCGCACAATCTCATACTCGGTATCCGGTGTAGGAGGTGTATCAAAGCGCGCGTTCACCGCATACAGGGCATTGCCAAACTCGGCGACGGTGGTGGGGATACGGAAAGCCGGATCGGTGATGTGCGCCACAATCTCGCCCTCGGTAAGTTTTGCGTCGAGCGCGACAACCGCGATCTGATTGAGCTGGTTCTGTACGACGTAGAGGGTCTTCCCATCGAGGAGGATGCCGTCACCGTTGGGAACCGCACCGCCGCCCAGGTCGATGAGCGAGGCGTGGCCTGTTGCGGGATCCACATGGTACAACTTGCCTTCGGCCGAATTCACAATCACTAACGATTTTCCGTCGGGCGTGGCGTCGATGCCATTGGCATTGAACGCATCGGGCACAAAGACAAAGTCACCGCCTAATGGAAGCGCCGTGGCGGCAGATGGATCGGGCAACTGCCCACCCGGACCCAGCGGCACGCGGTAGAGAAAGGGCCGGAAAGAATCGGTAAAGTAGGCTGCCTCTCTCGTCACAACCACATCATTGACAAAACTGGGCTCGTCCGTAAACGGATAAACAGCGAGCGAGGCGCCACTGGCAGCATCGTACACGTAGCCGGCCCCGCCAGCGCCCCCCGCGACAAAAATCGCATTGCTTCGCTTATCAAAGGCGAGCCCTACCGCCATTCTGCCGTCCTGGGGCGGTACAGCGAGCTCGCCCTCGCCCGTACGCAAGTCTGCCCGATAGATGGCGCCCGTGCCGAGCGAGCCAGCATAGATAGCATGACCATAACCAACGACCACACCTTCGGGGCGAAACCCATTGGGCAGCGCGATAATAGACGGAAAGGTCTCCGCTGGCGCCGCAACCGCCGAGAAACCCGGTGCCAGCAGAGCGATCAGGCTGGTGAGGATGACAAGCGCTTGTCTCATAGTCTCATTTTCCTTTCTGTGGCGAACACTGTTCCTGACGGTGCCACGGGTACACTCTATTCAACGATCCATAAGGCGTCTTGGATGTATTGCAGCACGCAAATGTTTGCAATTCATGGCAGTTTGCTCGACAATAGTGGCTATTGATACCCATTCGACAACGCAGGCAAAACCAGACCATGACAAAACACAAAACCCCTCTGCGCGTCGCCATCATCGGCACCGGGCGGCGCTCTGACTATCTGTACGGGCCGATCATCCGGGCGCTGCCGGCGGAAGTCGAGCTGGTTGCGGTCTGGGGCCGCAGCGAAGAATCGGC
>QEUW01000776.1 GCA_003577005.1 Chloroflexota bacterium
GTATAGGCTATGCATGCGGTTCGCTCCTCGGTAAAATGACGCTCCTTCAGCTTACCGCATAATTCTCATCTCGTCCCTTTCACCCCCTCGGAATGTCGGAGATGGATCACCTCCTTGACCTTCAGCATAGGGGAGCAGCACATCGGTGTCAAGGGGTGACATTGGATGGCGCGGTGCATCGCCGCTGAACATCAGCTGGCGCGTGCGTGTTTTTGGTAGAGTAATCTGGGCTCTCCCGCAATTCGTGTGATCGGCTAGACGAGTGCCAGCCGAGGCTGCCACAGGACCCGTCTGCGCAGCAAGTCAAACCCGGCTCGGCCATACATCGCCCGCTTGATCAGCTTCAACCGGTTGATCTGCCCTTCCACCGGCCCCGTGCTCCACGGCAGTGCCAACGCCGCCTTGACCGCCTCCAAATCCTGCCGTAGGCACTCCGCGAAGCTCCTCACCACACCGATGCCGCTCTGGCTCGCGGCCTCCAACCACCCCATCAGCGCTCCCAAGGTGCGCTGGCGAAACATCTCGGCGAACGCCTGACTCAGCGTGTACACCCGCGCCGCTTGTCGGTCGGCCGCCAGAACCCGCTGCAGCATCTGTTGATCTTCTGGCTCAAGCTCTCCTTCCGCTGTCACAAACCACCAGGCCGCTTGCCGGGCCGTCAGCGCACGGCGACGCTGTCCCGGTGCTGCAGGGTAGGTTTGTGCCACAGCAGAGCCACGCGGGCGGGCATGCCTGCGCCGAGGACGCTCTCCCGCAGCCCACCGCCCCACCAGGCCACGCGAGCCGCAGAAGCCTTGCTGTCGGATCTCACGCCACAACTGGCTGGCATTGCGGCAGCCCGCCTGCCAGCGTTGGTAGAGATACGACCAGTACGGATCCAACTTGCTGCGCCGCCGCACTCCTTGCGGATAGAGCGGGCACACCTCCACCGCCAGATACTTGGCCACCGTGCGCTTCCCCATCCCCAGCTGGCGAGCAATGCTGCGCTGGCTGTGGCCTTCAGCGAAGAGCGCCAACACCACATCGTAACGGGCCTGCCGTCGTGCATGACGCACTTGCTGTGCCTGCTGCACCTTCGTGAGGGGGCGTGGGAGGGCCTCCTTCGCCGCTGCAGAGTGCTCTGCCGTAGTAGTAGCCCTCTCGGCGGGCGGCGTGACCGCCCGCAGGCAGGTGAGGTTACGCTCCAGATAGCGTTCCACCGCTTCGCGCCAGTTCTTGAGCAGGTGCCAGCGGTCCGCCACCTGCAGCGCATCCGGTGCGCCGTCGGTAGCCCCCTTGATGTACTCCAGGCCGCGGTCGCGGCTGATAATCTCGACACCCGGATGCGCCTTCAACCAGTGGGCCAGTACGTCGGCGCTGCGCTCAGGCAACAAGTCGATGGGCTCGCCTTTCTCCAGATCCACCAGGATGGTTCCGTACACCTGACCGCGGCGCAGAGCCCAATCATCCACTCCTAGCACTCGGGGTGTTTCCACCGCTGCCTCTGGCGCTCGCCGGATGAGGCGCAACAGGGTGTCGGCGCTGGTGGGCATGGCGAGCAGGAGCAACAGTTGAGCACCGGCCTCACCGCCCAGCCAGAACGCGACAACCTGTTGCTGCTGCGCCAGCCGGTCGGTGCGGCGAGCGTAGGGCTGCACCAGCGTGGGAAGGCGCTCCACGAAGGTGCGGTGCTGCAACACGAGACGAACCTGATAACCGCAGCAGGGCAGATCCGCGGGGGTGCGCTGATAGTGGCTGTGGACACGGTGGGCAAGCACCGTGCAATAGGGACAAGGAGCCTGAGGCTGGGTGGTGCACACCGTCAGCATGAGGCCTGCCTTGCTGACGTCCCACGATGCAACCGTGAGACCTGAGGGATCGGGCAGGAACACGCCATCGTCCATGGAGAACCTCCTGACACGGCAGGTTCTCCAGTTTACTCATCGCTTGCACCAGCCTCAAATCACATAAAGTGCGGGTGAACCCGCTTTACCTTGCCAAAAACACGTGCGGGTGAAAACTGAGTTGGTACATGCCGGGTGAATATTTGTAGGTGGTACATCGCCGGTGAAGACTTGGCTAGCGTGCGGGTGAAACTCTGTGACCGGCGTGCTGCACTGTCTTGGTATGTCTCTACCCAACTGGGCCCAGCGAGCGCGGCTCCATGATTTGAACTGGTTGCGCGACCACCTGCACGTCCCTATCCGCAACGCCTGAGCCTTGGGTAGGGGAGCGCTGTTGGGAGTGCAGGGGATTGGCGAAATCCAGACGCGACTATATACGCTCAATGTGCATGGGCAAGGCAAAGACGCGGCTGCGTTCGTCCGAATCGTGCGGCACGGGATTCCAGCCGAAGGGCGTGCGGTCATAGACCATCAGCAGGCGGTTCGGCGCCACCTCGACCAACTCGGTGTAGGCAGTGGTCTGGTCGTGGGCGTGGCGCAATGCGCGGTCGCCGGACTGCTCAGGAACAATGGTGTATCGGGAGCTGGGGGCCCAGGTGTTGTGGTGCGCCACCAGGTCGATGGGCTGCCATGCCGTGCCGCGCGGGTCGGTGGAGAGCCACAGGTAGATGCCAGCCCGCCCCGTGGTCAGCGCCAGCGTGCCGTTGTGCAGCCGCCGCAGGCTCGGCTCGACGCTGAAGGCGGGCAGCCGATCCACGGGTGACCAGGTGCGGCCTTCGTCCCGGCTGTAGGAGCGGAACAGGTTCCAGGTTGAGCCACTGCCGACGCGCAGGACACACATCAACTCACCCGTCGCCAACTGCACCATGCCGGGCTCGCAGGGGCCTTCCGGTGCGCCCGGCACCGCCTCCGGCCCGGCGATCGTCGACAGATAGCGCCAGGTGTGGCCCTCATCGTCTGAGGTCAAGGCGATGGTGCTGTAGAGGTCATCGCCCTGGAAGGTCAGGTACATCGTCGTCAGCAGCTGCCCACCCACCTCCAACCCATCGCCGTCGAACATCTGGATGCCGCCGTTCACCATCCCTGGTACCAACTGGTGCGGCTCGTAGGGGCGAATGTCGCGGGGGAGGTCGACCAGGTGCATCCCCTTCGCCTCGATGAGAATCCGTTGGCCGCCCTCCGAATCGCACGTAGTTGCCGGCAAAGGTGCGCCACTGTCCGGGTGGATCGGGCGTGACCCCACCCACCACCAGGAGATCACCGTTAGGGCGCGGAACCTTGATGGCGACACCAGATGGTGCCGTGTCGCTGAAGGTATAGCGGTGCTCCCAGGTGTGTCCCTGGTCGGTGGAGAAGTAGAGTCCGACGTCGACCCAAGGCAGATAGGCGTCAGCCGCCAGGGAGACGCCGGTCATCAATTCGCCCGTCGGGAAGCGCGCAATCTGTGGGAACCAGCAACGGCCGACGCCTTCGGCCACCTGAATCGGGTCTTCGAGCGTGACCCGTAAGCCAGGCAATGCGATCTGGCGCATGGTGATTCCTCCTCATGCGATGGGTGCCGATAGCCTACGGTGCGAAGAGTCATCTGTTTCGGCAAGAGTTTGTTGCAAAGGTCACAACACTGAGAGGCTGAGCGGATGCTGACGAAGTTGGTTGCCAGCACGGTTAGCCGACAGCGACCAGGCCCAGGATGGTCAAACCGG
>QEUW01000777.1 GCA_003577005.1 Chloroflexota bacterium
AAACAATGCCGGCATCGGTATAGTAGTGAACATCCAGGTCCTTAACCCGTAAAACAGCTTCGCTCAAGCAATCCTCCCCAGGAATTGTCGATTGTCAATAGTCAGTTGCCAATGATTAACCCAGCCTGCTCGTTCACCCAAATCAGTTGCGAGAACAGCCAGCAAGCTTCAAGCATAGCCCCATTAACAATTGACCATTGAGAATTGACCATTGACAATTGTCAGGCGGTCTTTCGCACTCGTGGGTTGGCCAACTCGTCCAGACCGGCCGAGATGAGAAACAACATGATGAAGATCAGCACCACGATGCTGATCGGCACTGCGGCCCACCACCACATGCCGCGCACAAAGGCGTTCTGGCTCATGACCCAGTAGATGGTCACACCGAGGGTCGGGTCGCGCTTGGGGATCAACTCACGGAAAATAATGCCGAGGCCGCTCATCCCGTTGAGGCGCGCCATCATGACATAGGGCCGCTCGCGCATACTGAGCACCTGCGAACGGATCGTCCGGGTCGGCCCCATCCACGCCAATAGGGCGATGATGAAAGCCATGCCCGTTGCGTTGACGGCCTGGTCGCCGATGGAGGATGCGATCACGATTAGCACCAACAGGCCCGGCACGGTGAGCAACACATCCACCACCCAGCGCACGATTACATCAAACCAGCCACCGTAAAACGCCGAAGTGAAGCCTAAAATCGTCCCAATGACGACACCGATCACACCGGCAGTCACGCCGATGCGCAGCGTCATCCAGGTGCCGGCCACGGCCACGGCGAGCAAGTCGCGCCCCTGGCCATCCGTCCCAAAGGGATATTCCAGCGAAGGGGGCCGGCTCGCCGGCGCAGCCAACGGGTAGGCCCCCTGGGGGTCTGTATAGAAGCGGCCGATCACCGAAAAGAGGATCAGGATGAGAAGAATCCCCAGGCCGATACCCAAATTGGGATTCCGCCGGATATAACGCAACGTAAGAGCCAGTCTGGACATCTTTCCCTCACGGTAGACTACGACGATGGACGATAGACGGTCGTCCATCACCCAACGTTTATCATTATTCGTAGGTGATACGCGGATCGAGCAGCGGGTAGATCATGTCCATAATAAACATGGCGATCCCGATGGCGACGATCAAAATGAAGACGATGCCGTAAATCATAAAATAGTCGAGCTGGCCGATCGCCCGCGCCAACAGCGTTCCGATCCCAGGGAAACCAAAGACCAGCTCCACCAGCACCGCCCCAGAGACAATGTAACTAAACGAAAGCGCCAGACCTGTCACCTGCGGCAGGATGGCGTTGCGCACGGCGTACTTGTAAAAGATGCGCAGCCCCTTGAGCCCCTTCGCCTCGGCAAAGGTCATGTAGTCTTCGCCCTGCACCGTCACCATCATCCCGCGCATGCCAATAGCCCAACCGCCGGTGCTGGCCAGGATGATGGAGAGCGCAGGCAGGATGGCGTGTTTCGCCACATCGAGAAAGAAGGGCACACTGAGGCTGGGGATCATGCCAATCGAATACCCGCCCCCCAGCGGCAACAGCCTCCATTTGAAGGCGACAAAGTAGATCAAGATCAAGCCAAGCAGGTAAAAAGGCACCGCCGACAACGTCAACATCGGCGGGATCAGATAGCGCAGAAAGTCGGGCGACTTGGGCCAGGAGATCAGCGCACCCAGCGTTGTCCCAATCAGAAAGGCCAGGAGCGTCGTGACCGTCAACAGGCTGATGGTCCATGGCAGCGCCTCGCCGATCAGTTCGTTGACCGACTTGGGAAAATTGGCAATCGAATAGCCCAGGTTGAGCCGCGCCATATCTCCCATGTAAATCAGATACTGCTCCCACAGCGGCTTGTTGAGGCCAAACTTCTCCTCGTAGGCTGCCACCATTTCATTGAAACCCGGTGGGATAAAGCCGCCGCGCGACGCTTCTTCCATCAACTTCTCGCGCAGCGGATTGCGCGGCGTGATCTTGGGGATAAAGAAGTTGAGCGTGGCCGCGGTCCAGATGATCATCAACAACAGGCCCACCCGCTTGAGGACAAAAGACCAGGAGTACCGCATTCTACCTCCGATTTTAGATTTTGGATTTTGGACGGTTCACGCCGAACACGATCCAAAATCCAAAATCCACAATCAAAAATCTAAAATCGAAATCCAAAATCCACAATCAAAAATCTAAAATCGAACTACGCCCGCGGTGTCAGGTTGCGCAGGACCATGGGGAAGGTCAGGTGCCAGAAGGCGCCGTTGACATAGGGGTTATCCTCTGTCGGCCAGCCTTCCCAATAGGTCGTGTTCATGGGGATACGGTGGAACCACTGCTGGATCGGCGCATCCACCAGGTTGTCGAGCCAGATCTCCAGGGCCGCCAGATAGAGGTCCATGTAGTTGGGACTATCCGGCGCAACATTTGCCATTTCCTCCATGACGGCATCGTACTCCTCGTTGCGGAAGCGCGAGGCGTAGGCGGCCGGTTCGCCCTGGGGCCGGTAAT
>QEUW01000778.1 GCA_003577005.1 Chloroflexota bacterium
GGTGACGACTGGGCCAACAATCCAGAGACGGCCCCCAGCAACGGTCCTTTCCGCATTGCCGAATGGAACCGCGGCAGGAATGTCATCTTCACCCTCAACCCCTATTACACCGGCCCGTGGAAGCCCAAGATCGAACGAATGGAACAGGTGATCATCCCCGAAGCCGGCGCGCCGACCCTGGAAATGTACCAGGCGGGCGACATCGATGGCGATGTCTCGGTTCGTGGCGATGCATTGGTCCAGGTTTTGGCCGATCCGCAACTGAGCAAGGAAGCCTACACGACTGTTGCGCCGGTGAGCGCCTATTTGTACATGAACCAGCGCACAGGGCCCTTTGACAACACCCTGGTGCGCCAGGCCCTTAGCCACGCCATCGACCGCGAAGGGCTGTGCGAAAATGTGATGCGCGGCACCTGTATCCCAGCCTACGGCTTCTTGCCCAAAGATTTCCCCTGCGAACGCAACGATGACCCCGAACTGCGCGCCATCCAGAATTACGACCCGGCGCGCGCCAAAGAACTGATGGCCGAAGCCGGTTATCCCAATGGCGAGGGCTTCCCCGAACTGGTGATCTACACCAAGGAGGGAGAATTTGTGCGCGAGGCGGAAGCGATCCAGCGTATGTTGCGTGAAAACCTGGGCGTCACCGTCACGCCGCAGAATATCGAGCGGGCGCTCTTTGTCGAGATGATCGGCAACGGCGAACTCCAACTGGCGCTCAACCGCTGGGGAGCCGATTTTATCGACCCCAGCAACTTTGTCGATTGGTGGGATGACCCCGCCGCCTCCTATTTTACCGGCTGGCAAGACGAGACCTACCGCCAGTTGATCGACGAGGCGCGGCCCATGATCATGTCGGAAGAACGGTGCGACCTCTACCATGAAGCGATCAAGCTGCTGGCCAGCGAGGCGATCGGCGTCTTTCTGCTTAACCCGGTGCAGGCGACGCTTTACAAAGAGTATGTGGCCGGCATTCCGCTCACCGACGACGGCACACTGGGCGTTTACAACATGATCATCCCGAACGAGATCTACATCAAGCAGCACTAGGAACAGTGATAAGGTGAGGGGGGAAGGGGTGATAGGGTGACGATCCACTTGTTCACTCGTTCACCCCTTCACTTTGTTACGTTGAGCATAAACCATGACGCGTTACATTTTGGGGCGCATCGTCGGCATCCTGGGTGTACTGTTGGTCGTTTCGATCATGATCTTTCTCATGATCCATACGATCCCCGGTGGGCCATTTGACAATATGCCGACCACCGCCGAACACAGGGCCATCCCGGAGCATATTCGGCAGAAGCTGCTGGCCAAATATGGGCTGGATCAGCCCTTGCCCGTGCAGTATCTGCGCTATATGGGCAATCTGCTCAGAGGAGATTTTGGCATCTCCTTTCGCTATGGGGAGCCGGTGGCCGACTTCATTGCCCGCACCTGGGTGGTGACGGCGCAGTTGGGGCTGGCCGCGATGGCGATTGGCATCCCCATCGGCATTGCGTTGGGTATCCTGGCCGCCATCCGGCCCAACACCTGGCTGGACTATCTGACCTCGTTGCTGGTAGTGACGACCTTTGTCACACCCGTTTTTGTCATTGCCATCATGGGCATCATCATCTTTGCGGTCAAGCTGCAATGGTTGCCTTCGGGCGGGTGGGGCGAACCCAGGCAATGGATCATGCCAACTTTGGTCTATGTGATTGGGATTGTCGGTGGTTTGGCCCGCTATACACGCTCCAGCATGGTAGACGCCTTGCAGGCCGAATATGTGCGGACGGCTCGCGCCAAAGGATTGCGCGAGCAGGTGGTGGTCTTTCGCCATGCCTTTAAGAATGCAGCCCTGCCGATCCTCACCCTGCTGGGGCCGCTGGTCGTCAACTTGCTGATGGGTTCATTTTTTATCGAAACGATCTTTCGCATTCCAGGGCTGGGCAGC
>QEUW01000779.1 GCA_003577005.1 Chloroflexota bacterium
GCTCACCGACAAGATGGGCGAAGATACCCGCGTGACGGTCTTGGGCCATGTCCAGCGCGGCGGCAAACCCAGTGCCCAGGACCGCATCATGAGCACGTTGATGGGCGCAGCCGCGGCCACTGCCGCACTGGTGGCTACGGCGGAGAGCGAGCCGGTGCTCATTGGGATCCACAACAACCGCATCACGTCGTTGCCGCTCATGGAGTGTGTGCGCAAGAATCAGGAGATCAACGAGGCAATTCGCTCGCTCAATTTTGAAAAGGCGATGGCCCTGCGCGGGCCCAGTTATCAGGCTGTCTTTAACATCTTGCGGACCTTGGTACGCGCGGCGCCCCACCCGCCGCGCCCCGGCCAGAAACAGTTGCGTTTTGCCATTCTTAACGCAGGCGCCCCTGCCCCCGCGATGAACGCTACCGTGCGCGCCGCCGTGCGGCTGGCGGTGGATCGAGGCCACATCCCATTGGGCGTGCGCCACGGTTTTCGCGGGCTGATCGAAGGGCAGATCGAAGAGTTCGATTGGATGTCGGTCAACGGCTGGGCGCCCACCGGCGGTTCGGAGCTAGGGACCAATCGAAAGCTGCCAGCCGGCAGCGACTTCTACGCCATCGCCCGCAACCTGGAAGACCAGCGTGTGGACGCCATCATCATGGTGGGGGGCTGGGCCGGGTACGAAGGAATGTTGAGCCTGTGGAAGGAGCGCGGCAGCTACCCAGTCTTCAATGTGCCGATTCTGTGTGTGCCGGCCTCGATCGACAACAATCTCCCCGGCGCCGAGTACAGCATTGGTTCAGACACGGCGCTCAATGTGATTGTAGAGGCGGTAGACAAGATCAAGCAGTCGGCGGTCGCCTCGAACCGTTGCTTTATCATCGAGGTTATGGGGCGGTATTGTGGCTATCTGGCGCTCATGAGTGCGCTAGCCACGGGGGCCGAGCGCGTCTATCTGCACGAGGAGGGTATCCGGCTGTCTGACCTGGTGCGCGACATCGATCTGCTGGTCACCGGGTTTAGCCACGGCAAGCGGCTGGGGCTGATGATCCGCAACGAGTGCGCCAACGAGTTCTATACTGCCTCCTTTCTGGCCGCGCTCTTTGAGGAGGAAGCCAAAGATCTATTCGATGTACGCGTCTCGGTCTTGGGCCACATGCAGCAGGGCGGTGATCCAACGCCGCTCGACCGTATCATGGCTGCTCGCATGGCCGGCGAGGCGATTGCGTTTATCGAGCGCGAATGCCAGTCCGACTCAGGCGAGGAGGCTGCTGCCGCCTGTCTGGGGATGGTGGCCGAGCAGATCACACTCACCCCCTTTTACGAGATTGCGCGCCTCTTCGATTTTGAGGCCCGGCGCCCCAAACAACAGTGGTGGATGGAGCTACGGCCCATCGCCCAGATGCTAGCCCAGCCTGACCCCCATTTTAACAAACAGAACGGAGAGCGGAGAACGTAGAACGAGCACCGTTCTCCGCTCTCCGTTCTACGTTCAAAAATGTGCCTGAAGTAGTGAATGATTCTGATGGAGGAAAAAATGAAAGTTGGAATCCTGACCGGCGGCGGCGATGTGCCCGGTCTCAACGCTTGTATCAAGGCGGCAGTGATGCGTGTAGCCGAGGAGGGACACGAGATCGTGGGCCTCCGTAGAGGGTGGGCTGGGCTGCTGGAGTTAAACCCCGACGACTCGGAGAGCATGGCGAAGAATATCGTCCCCCTGGATAAGCGGGTGGTGCGCGCCATCGACCGCACCGGCGGCACCTTTCTGCACAGCAGCCGCACCAACCCGGGCAAGGTCAAGGCGAGTGCCGTCCCCCACTTTCTGCGCGACCCGGAGCATCTGGACGCCGAGGCGCACGACCCGCGCCTGCGCGATTTTACGCCGCATGTGCTCAAGAACCTGGAGTTTCTTGGCATCGATGTGCTCATCCCCATCGGGGGCGATGAT
>QEUW01000183.1 GCA_003577005.1 Chloroflexota bacterium
AAAAACCGGCAATGTTGTTCCCCCGAGGCCGGCTAGGCCGGCACAACATTGCCGATTCTGCTCACAGCATACTCCCATCCTGCTCAGATGTCAACCCACTTTCTACTTTTTTAGGGCTATTTCATGTTGCAAGGTAACGCAGATGTATCAATAATTATTGCGATGCCGCGTTGCACGCAGAGTGTGCGATGCACCTGGCGAGACAGTTAGGCTCAGGTGCATCGCTCCGGCAGCGAGTGGGCTTTGCGACTCGTTTCGGACAAATTTCGATGTATGATTACAATCTTCTGCAACATGAAATAGCCCTGCCACTTTTTCATCACCATTCAACGATTCAACGGCTCACGAAAGCCGGCGTCAATCGCTTCCTGCTCAGTACAGAACCAGCGATCACTCTCTTCTGGCTTGATCGTCCGGTTATAATCCCGCCATCTATCTGGCATGTGATAGATCCGCTCTTCGTCTTGGCAAACATCACCAGCATGAGCTGGCTACCAACTAACGCCTCATTCGCAGCCGGAGCTGCCAGATATGCAAGATGCTGGCGCTCTGGCACGTTTATCCTAATGTTGCAGACTATACGTACAAACTCACTGCAACAACGGACGTCTCGTAAGGTCGTGGCCAAGCTAGCGCTACTCGAACAATTGTAAGCAAATTGACAGTTTCGCTTTCGGATCAGACTGTGGTAAACTAGCTCTACCAATAAAAACTGCCGGTCTGGGGATGGCACACCCATCTGGCTACCCACTGCTGACAATCCTAGCAGTAGGTTGTGGCTCACAAACCGCCACAGCTTCTGCAAAATTCAAACTCGTAGCAGTGGGATACTCAAAGCAGAGGGTCTTTCGTTGCTTCCTTTGCATCTATTCTTCCACCCCATACAGGGTAAAGCCCCGACGAACGCCTTCTGACAGTAGGCGTTGTTTGGTTCATGCAATCGCCGGAGATATTCGCTTAAAAAGAAGATACACCAACGATCTCAACCTCATACATACCTCGACTGAATAGGAGAGCTGCCCTAATGATATCCCCCGCTACTGCGATGGCTCACTGCACAAAATTGGCGCTTCGCACGTTTTTCGTCATCTTGGGCTTGTCCTTCTTCACACAACCTGCACACGCACGACCACTCACCACAGACGTTAGCGGTACGATCAGCGCCGACACCATCTGGACCACCGCTAATAGCCCCTATATTGTGACAGCTGATGTCATTGTAGCCGCCAACGTAACGTTGACAATAGAACCAGGGGTGATCATCAAGTTCAACGGCGGCAGGTCACTGCGCGTCTTCGGCCGGCTCAATGTGAACGGCATGAATGAGAATCGCGTGGTGTTCACTTCGCACCGGGATGATGAGTTTGGTGGCGACACAAATGGTGATGGCAGCGCGACTGTTCCCGCACCTGGTAACTGGGAAGGGGTTCGAGTCGAAGCGCAAGGCGAAATCTATCTGACCCACACTCTAATTCACTATGCCAACACTGCCTTGGCCGGGTATGCAGGTGCCGGTGTCACAGAAAGAATCGTGCTTGAACTGAACAACACAGTGGTCGAGCACAGCAATACAGATGGCCTCTATCTGCGCGATAACGAGTCCACACAGGTAAGTACACTCTCCATTGTAAACTCACTCTTTCACAACAATCGTAACGATGGAGTCGAAGTTGCAAATAACGGCATTGGCACCGTCACCGTTACTGGCAGCACATTTACCAGCAACGAGTTTGGTTTACGCATTCATAATGCCCAAAGCACCACCATCAGCGGCAATACATTCGCCAACCATCGACGAACTGGCCTGTACGTAAACTCCGGAAATATCACGGCCACCAAAAACAATTTCACCGAAAACACTGAAGCACACGGCGACGTGCGCGGCAACGGACCGGTCATTTTCAGTGGGAACAGCGCCAGCGGCACACCGCGGCTCTTCTGGCTGGGGGGCACGGTGGATAGCGACCTCACTCTCGGCACGAGCATCCCTGTCTATGGCACCTACGACTTTCGCCTCAACCCTGGTCGCACGCTCACCATCCAGGCTGGCGCTGTGCTCAAGATGCACAACCAGATGCACATCCTGGGTACGCTCGATGTGCAGGGCACAGCCCAGGCGCCGGTCGTCTTCACCTCGACTCGTGACGACACGCATGGGGGCGACACCAACGGGGATGGGGGCAGCACCACGTCGGCTGCGGGCAACTGGAATCGCATCCTCATCGAGGGACGAGGCCAGGCCAGCCTGACCCACGCCATCCTCCGCTATGCCAACACCGCCCTCGAAGGCTATGCCGCTGGCGCCGCCGACCAGGCTGTTCACCTCACCGTCACCAACACTACCTTTGACTACCATCGCTACAATGCCATCTATATGCGCGATGACGATCCATCACAACGCAGTGTTCTTCATCTATCATCATCAATCCTGCACAACAACGGCAATGGTGTCCAGATTGTCTCCACACACCGTGTCACCACCCAACTGACAAACAACCAGTTTGCCCACAATAGTGGACTGGCAGTTAGAAATGGAACGCCCGATAACGCCATTGACGCCCGCAACCACTGGTGGGGTGATCTTACTGGCCCTCGCCACGCATCAAATCCAGAGGGCAAGGGCGACGCCGTAAGTGACGGCGTCTTGTTCGACCCCTGGCTTCCCTTCCCTGGTGCCGAGCCACCAAAAGAAGACATTGAAACGCTGGCGCTTGATACCGAGCGTTCACTATCTCTCCATCCGCTCACGCCATATTATTTCAAAGTGACACCGGAGCAGAGAAAGAACCTGGTGGTCAACGTCAACCAGGGTCAAACGCCGTCCCGGCAGCAAGTTGTGCGTGTCCTCGCCCGTCTTGGTCACTTACCGGCGCCGTACCGGTATGACCAGGGCAGCGAGACAAGTCCTAGTTCACCGACCACCGAACTACCTATCGCGCCAACGCTGGCCTCCGACTACTACCTGCTGCTGTACGCACCCTATCTCGCAGCGGGCACAGTTGACATAACACTCATGGCGACCTATACGGACCTCTATGTTGCCGGTGTATCACCCGACCAAGCTGGCAACGCTGGTACGTTGACGATGGAGATCAAAGGGACGGGTTTCTCACCGCAGATGGAAACCTATCTGATTGGGCCCTCCGGCCAGCCAATTCTGTCAATTGACCAGCTTCCTGTGTCCGATACCACACTCTATGCCACATTTGACTTGACAGGCAGAGAGGTCGGTTCATACCACATCGAGGTGCGCAGGCCACTCGATACGCTTTCCTTCCGAAAAAGGGATGTTTTGCAGGTAACGACTGGCGTTGGCGGCCGCCTGCGCGTCTGGCTGGAAGGGCCAACCACAGTGCGACCAGGACGAACCTATGAATACAAACTGAATTACCAGAACATCGGCGATGGAGACCTCCTTGTACCCTTCCTCCTCGTATCGACCAGCAACTCTGGTCAAGACACTGCCATTCTTGCCACAGATGCCTATACAGCGAGCGCACTGATGTGGCTTGCCTCCGGTACAGGCTTGGGCCACGTCTTGCCGGCCGGGTACGTCGGACAAGTAAGGTTTAGGGCTCAAAGCCAACAGACTGTCGAATTATTAGTCTCTGCCATGATCGAGAACGACACACCTTTTGACTGGGAGGCAATCGAGCCTTTTCTGCGCCCTGCAGGCATAGCCAACGAAGAGTGGGCGCCTTACTGGAGTTCGTTCCGCACCCAACTTGGAGAAACAAATCGCGAGGTTTTCGGCGCGCTTCGACTGGTCAACAAGCTTCATGGACAACCTACCAACGTCTACGAATTACTAAAGTACACGCTCTATCTCTTTGAAATCGGAGCGCTGCCACACATTTTGGCCGAGGCCGCTACAGCCGCATCCTTGATCCAGTATGATCCTGAAGTAGATGTCTTGCTCCTCGATCAAGACGGCGAGAAATTGTCAGAATCTCAACACTTCAACCCCGCACTACCGGCCATTCTCATCACACATGGCTGGAATAGCGGTTGGAAGACGCAGAGATTCATCGATCTAGCAACAACGCTTGGCAAACACGAACGCTATGGCTCCGCCGAGGGTGATAAACGTTACAACATCATCCGCGTCACGTGGACAAACGGGGCATCAGCATATCCCCTTGACCCACGTCGTACCTCCTTCAACATTCGTCCGGCAGCCTTGGTTGCCTACACGATTTTGGAAGACCTCGGTTACACACGTTGGCAAGAGACATTATATGTTGGAGAGAGTTTTGGCAATGCAGTTAATGCGGAAATCGCGAGACTTACACCGTCAAAACGAGGGAATGCCCTCATGCTAAATGTTGCCAATCAGCTCGGATTTGGCTCTTATGCATTTTCGTCTTACTCGGAGAGTTTCAGCCGCGCAATTGCCGTTATGACTCGCAGCCTGGCTGATACAAAGACTTTTCCTCGTGATCGGACGATTCTCCATCATGACCCTGACTGCGGAGGAGTAAATTGCCATTCCTTTAATCCGGTCAAAGCTCCAGCACACAGCGCCCTGATTCGGTTTGTCACCTGTCTGCTAGGTGGTAAGACAGAGGGCGAAGAAGCAGCCATGGGCTGCGGCAGAACCGTCGCCAACAAAGAATTAGTGTATCCCCTACTCGAAGTCCAGTGGGACCCGCTGCGGTTGGAGAATCGGATCGGCTTTGATGGTTGCATAGTATACGGAGCCAGTGGCGCTGAGTTACATGTGGATCTCGTATCAATGCTTTTCCTCTGCACCGTTCCACCAGATCCTTTGCCTGAATGGCATCAAACTGCAGTTACTTTGGCAGGTTTCATCATAAATGTCGTGCGCCCGATCGATCCAAACGATAAGCAAGGACCGCTTGGGCTTGGCAGCCAGGGAATTGTGCCGTCAGACAAAGAGCTAAACTATGTGGTCAACTTCGAGAACCTGCGTACTGCCACTGCCCCCGTCCAAGAGGTGCGAATCGTTGACGTACTCGATCCAAATCTTGATTGGTCAACGTTCCAGTTAACCTCGATCGCCTACAGCGGGCGGGTCCTCGATGTCGAGTTACCGCCAGGCATACTGGAGTATACTTTCCGAGACACCCCACCCAAGGCCCTTACTGCCGGCACAACCGAAGGGGATATGCACATCGACATCTCGATGCAGATCGATGTGCAGACTGGACGTGTTGTGTGGTATCTGAAGACAATTGATAGCGCCACCGGCGACTTCCCCGCAGACCCACTGGCCGGCTTCCTCCCACCCGAAGACGGCAGCGGCCGTGGACAGGGCTATGTCACCTTCTCCATCAAGCCCAAACCGGACATCGCCCTCGGCACAACCATCCGCAACAAAGCCAGCATCATCTTCGACACCAATGACCCCATCGAAACCAACGAGGTTGCCAACCGGGTGGACAAAGCCGTTGACCTCGTCTTGCTCGCCGAAAGCCCAACCGTCATGCAGGCAGGCGAGCCGCTCACCCTACGCTACACCGTGATCAACGACGGCCCGGATCAGGCGACCAATGTTCTCTTTACCG
This sequence comes from Chloroflexota bacterium, assembly GCA_003577005.1. The sequence goes on from QEUW01000183.1 coordinate 5,529, forward strand.
CCAGCTTGGGACAAGGAGCAGATCTTGTCTCTATGACGACCACCCAAGGTGCCTGCAGTGATGCCATCTGTACGCTTGGTGCCATCGAACCACATCGCACTGTTCGAGTAGTTCTCACAGCTACACCGACCGCCACCGGTGCGCTGGAAAACAGTGCTACCGTAACGACCTCCACAATTGAGGTCAACGACATTGACAACACAACTACCAGCGTCACCATGATCACAGCTGGCAGGCCCAACGTCTATCTTCCATTGATCTCACGCTAGGTTCTGTTGACGTTTGTCGCCGCCAGACCTGACAGGTTTTCAAAACCTGTCAGGTCTACCACTGGTAGATCCCGAAATTTCAACAGAACCTAGTTCAGGAAAACAGCAAGGCTCCATCATACGCTAAACAATAGGGTTGACGCTTTATAACATTTCTGTTATAATCCCCCTATGGCAGAACAAGCGCAGCCGGCCTGGCAGGTTGAATTCTACGCCGATTCACGGGGGCGTTGCCCAGCCTTGACCTTTGTGCAGTCGCTGCCCAAGAAAGAGCAGGCTGAGCTGCTGCGTGTCCTGGAGCTACTGCAGGAGTTCGGGCTGCAACTGGGCATGCCCCACGCCCGCCCGATTGCTGGCCTGTGGGAACTACGCGCCGGACCTGGACGCCTCTTCTACGTCGCCCATATAGGGCGGCGGTTCATTATCCTGCACGGCTACCGCAAACAGAGCCAGGCTGCGCCACGACGCGAGATTGAGACAGCCCACCGCCGCTGGGCTGACTTCTTGGAACAGGAAAGACAATCATGAAGACAAAAACCATGCGCTTTGAGGAGGTCAAGGCCCAACTGCTGGCAGACCCCGAGGTCCAACAAGCCTACGATGCCCTCGAGCCAGCCTATCAGATCGCCCGGCTGCGCATCGCCCGCGGCCTCACCCAGACGCAACTGGCCCAACTGGTGGGCACCAAGCAGCCCAGCATCGCCCGCCTCGAAAGTGGCGCTTCCCAACCCTCGATGGCCTTTCTGCAAAAAGTGGCCGCAGCCCTGGGCGCCCGGCTCGAAGTGCGCTTGGTGCCGTTGCCTAACGGCGGCCAGTAATTCAATCCGTCTTTTTCACCGAAATTGTAAGTCATTTGACAGTTTACGATTGCCATCTTTCCGTGCTATACTTGTGGCAACAAAAAATGCCGGCTAAGTGCTTACCACACCCGGCCGGCCACCCACTGCTGAGGCACCAACAGTAGGCGTTGGTCACAGTATACCACACTCCCTGGCAAGCCGCACACCCTCAGCAGTCTCTCTGCGTGAGGGTGTTTCTTTGCCCGCTCGCCCGTGCCCAAACCGAAAGACTCAACCGACATGCCCACCATCGTCGTTGCCCTAAAAGACATTATCACCGATGCCGACCAGCCCATCGATCTGACCACGCTGCCCGAACCCGAAGCGGTCCAGCGCATCAAAGACATCTACGGCTTCCTCTCCGCCGACGTTCAGGTCACCATTGCCGACGGCCTGGCCACCATCACCGTGCCCGATGAAAAGGCTCGCCAGGCCAATCTCGCCCTGCGCCGTCTCGAAGAGGCCACTCGTCTCGCCCGCCGCGGTCGCATCAACCAGGCCATCCCCCTCTACCAGGAGGTGCTCAAACTCCTGCCCGAGCACACTCAGGCGCGGCGCGACCTGGCCATGGCGCTCATGGAAACCGGCAGCCACGCCGCGGCCAAGAAACAGCTCATCCGCGTCATGCAACTCCAGCCCGAGGACGCCTGGGCCTATCTCATCATGGGCAACCTCTATTTCCATCACGAGCGCGATCTCGGTTCCGCCGAACGCTACTACCAGTCCGCCCATGATCTGGCCCCCAACGACGCCTACGTCCTCACCGCGCTGGCCGGTCTCAAAGCCCACCGCGGCGACTACACCGCCGCCCAGCCACTCTTCGAACAGGCCATTGCCCAGGACCCCAGCTACCCCAACCCGGTCTACGGGCTGGCTCTCCTTCACGCCCGCACTGGTGATCTGGACGCCGCTATCGACTTACTCGAAGGGCTGCTCGCCGCACCCGAATCAGACGACCCCCGCCGCCAGCCCGTCTACGATCAGGCCCGCCAACTCTATCTCGACCTCCAGACTCAGCTCGCCGAGCAGCGCCACACCGAGGTCCTCGACCGCCTGCGCGAGGAGATGGACCGCTACTCCAACACCTCCGGCCACGCTATCAAGCTCCAACAGGATGCCACCCTCTCCACCAATGCCAAAGTCGAACTGGCCTGGGTGCATGGCCGGCCCCACCATCTCATCAAATACCGCGACGCCAACCGCGCCGCCCTGGCCCATCTCATCGCCCACGAGTTCGAACACATCCTGCTCCAGACCGAGGCGCGCAACGCTGGTCGCAACCGCCAGTTCGCCACCACGGCCACCACCGAGCAGTACGCCCGCCGCCTCGTAGACAAAGACACCCGCAAGCTCGCCCGCGCCGGTCTCGACGCCCGCACCCAGGAAGAGTATCTGCGCCAACTCATCCACGGGCTGGCCAACCAGTTGCTCAACCTACCGCTGGACCTCATCATCGACAGCCGCATCCATGCCAGCCTCTTTGTGTCGATGGCTACCCAACAGGCCGAGGCCCGCCAGGCGCTGACTGAACCCGATGTGCGCAACTTCTCACCCGGTCTCATCTACCGGTCGAGCATCGCCCTCAACTGTGCCTTTGCCCTCTTCGCCGACAACCTGTTCAACGGTCTCACCAACTACGCCGAACCCTACCGCACCACCGCCCACTTTGCCGCCGGCCAGCAACTCTACACCCAGTGGCAGCAGGCCATGGCTACCTATCAACCCGGCGACGAGTACGACCTCGTCGACACCTTTGCCGCCACGCTCCGTCTCAACGGGTGGTACGAGTGGCTGCCAGACGTAGCACGACCGGCCGCTACCGGGCGTGAACTCGACCCGATCGGTCCCGAAGGCGGCTCGACCAATCCCGACTTCCTGCAGTTGCCCGAAGCCCAAGCGGCCGCCACCATGTACATGGTCGGCGCGCTCGAACGCTTTGCCGGGATGCCCCAGCGCCAGATCATGCAGATCGCCGGCGAGATCGCCCTCCTGGGCAGCACCGGCATCGACTACACCGACTCGATCCAAAAATACACCCTGCGCTTCCTGCCCGGCGAGCAGTTCAGCGGGCTGCAACTGCTGTCCCTGATGTATGTCGGCTTCAAACAGGTCAACCCGGAACTCGACACCGGCCTCCCCTTTGCCGAGGCCTATACCAATGCCCTTCAACTCTACCAGACAAACGGTTGAGAAACAATGAGAGCAACACAGCTAGAGACGCTGGCAAAAATCAGAGCCGCTGTCGGTTACCTGGGCGAACGCGACCACTTTGCCTGGTGGCAGAGCGCCTTCTTTAGCGCCGCCAGCCGCACCTTTCTCGCGCCCATTTTCGCCAAGACCCAACTGCTGGCGCAGGTTACGGGCGTGACCCAGGCTGCTGCCCGCATCCACGATGAACGCATCGGTGTCGGCCAGGTCTACCACCTCTTTCGCCTGCCGGAACCTACCGAGCAAGCCATCCATCGCCTGCTCATGGACGCCAAACTCAGTGCCGAAATCACATTCCTTACAAACGACAAAGACGTCGCCCTGCAATTTCTGCGCCAGCACGCCGAACCAGCCCCAGTTACGGGCATGGGTCCCACGCGCCTGGGCAACGCAACCGATCTAGCCAAACCCAAGACCTGGCGCTCTGTCGTGAACCACTATCTTCACGGCTTCGAGCAGAGCGCCCAGATCTTCCCTTACTTTGTCGAAGTGCCATGACCACCAAGGCCTACACCACCCAGCTGGGCGCCGGCCTCGGTATGATCGATGAAACTCGTCTCCTGCTGGATCTTTGGCAGCCAGGCATGAACGGAACAGACCTGTATCGCACCGCCCTGGCATCTGGTCACTTTTCGACGCAATCGGCTCGTAGATTGCATGACATGATTACCGTAGGATTTGCGCCCCGTTACCTGGTCAACCAGGGCGCACCGGCGAAACTCTTACAAACGCTCAAAGCGGAATTGGCACGCAAGGAATTTGAACAGCTTCTATTCATCTATACGTGTCGAGCACATGTAATTCTGGCCGATTTTGTCTGTCAAGTCTACTGGAGTGCTTACACCGCGGGTCGTGAAGTACTGAGCAACGAGGAGGCGCAAGCCTTTGTCATCACAGCGATCCGGGATGGCAAAACCACTACACCTTGGTCCGATCACATGATCCGCCGTGTGGCCAGCTACCTGACCGGCTGCTGTGCTGACTTCGGGTTGCTGGAGCAGGGCACAAAGCGGGTCCGCAAAATCCTACCGTACAGGATTGAGCCTCGCGTAGCAACAATCTTGAGTTATGACCTTCACTTTGCCGGCCACGGTGACAACCAGGTGGTTCACGACCCTGAGTGGGCGCTCTTTGGGCTAGACCCGCCCGATGTCCTCAACGAACTAAAGCAGCTCACGCTCAAAGGTTTTCTGATCGTCCAGGCTGCCGGCGGGGTCGTGCGGATCAGCTGGCCCTATAAAACGATGGAGGAACTGACCCATGTCCTCGCTGATGGCGAACTTTGAGGAACTGTTGCGCCGCATCCAGCATGGCCGCGACCTCGGTCCTGCCAGCTTCGAGCCGATCTACTACCTGGTCTTTTCGCCCAAAGAGATCCTCGAAGTGAAGCGCCGGCTGCCGAGCTGGATCTCCCGGCTGCGCATCGATGGCTGGGATGTCCACTGCTTCTCGGTCGCCGACCAGATCGCCGCCATCTTGCACCAAGCGCCCCTGCGCAAGGTCTGGCTCATGGCCGACCGTAAGACGCCGTTTGCCTGGGAAAAGACCAACCAATCGCTGGCCAACGCGCTCACCAACGGTTCTCTCCAAAGCCGGCTCGAGACGCAACTGGAGCAGCTCCAAGACAAACCCAACGCCATTCTCCTGATCACCGATCTGGAAGCGCTCCATCCCTATCTGCGCATCGGCGCCATAGAGAGTCAACTCACGGGCAAATTCCATGTTCCCGCCATTTTCTTTTACCCGGGTGAGCGATCCGGCAAGTATGGGCTAAAGTTTTTAGGTTTTTATCCAGAAGATGGCAATTACCGTTCGGTCCATGTCGGCGGGTAGCGGTACAGAAATTAGGAAACTTTATCATGCAAATCAAGCTCCTCTTTGACCCGGCCAAGGACATCTACCGCACGATCGAAAAGGTCATCACCTACGGCGCAGCGCAAGAGACACGCCTCAAGGCGGAGGTGACCGAGTATATCGTCACGGAAAGCATCGAGGAGCAGTTTGAAAAGCTGCTCACCCAGATGCAGACCGCCATGACGCTGGGTGGCAACAACGAGATCGGGGTCTGGGTCTCTGGCTTCTATGGCTCCGGCAAGAGCTCATTTACCAAGTATCTCGGCCTGGCCCTCGACGAAAGTGTCCAGGTGGAAGGCGTGCGCTTCCTCAAACACCTGCACGACCGGCTCAACAAGCCCCAGACGCGAGCCTTGTTGACGACCGTCGCCAACCGCTATCCTGCCGCCGTCGTTTTTCTCGACCTGGCCAGCGAACAACTCGCCGGGGCAAGTATGGCGGATGTTTCCACCGTGCTCTACTACAAGGTACTCCAGTGGGCCGGCTACTCGCGCAATCTCAAGGTGGCCGCATTGGAGCGCCGCCTGCAAGTCGATGGCCGCTATGACGAGTTTTTGAACCGCATCCAGACCGACTTTGGCGTCCCCTGGGAGGCCATGCAGAACGACCCGCTGGCAATCGACAGCCTGTTGCCGGAGCTGGCCCATTCCCTCTATCCAGAGTTGTTCAAAACGCCTACCTCCTTCACGACCGAGGCCACCGAGTTTGTCCGCTCGCTCAAGGAGCAGGTGGAGGAGATGCTCGCCATCATTCGCCACAAGTCGGGCAAGCAGCACATTCTCTTTATTATCGATGAGGTCGGCCAGTACGTAGGTGGGCGACAACACTTGATCCTCAATCTCCAGGGGCTGGCTGAGAATATCAAGAATATGGGCGATGGCAAAGTCTGGATCTTCTGCACCGCCCAACAGACGCTGACCGAGGACAATCCCAAAGCGGCCTTGAATTCGCCTGAACTCTACAAGCTGGCCGCTCGCTTTCCCATTCAGATCGACCTGGAGGCGGACGACATCAAAGAGATCTGCTACCGCCGTCTGCTGGGCAAGTCGTCAAGGGGTGAAACAACGCTGGGTGCGCTCTTTGACCAGCACGGCCAGGCGCTGCGCCACAACACCAAGCTCCAGGACGCTCGCACTTACGACGCCGACTTTGACCGCACGACCTTTATCAATCTCTATCCCTTCCTGCCCGCCCACTTCGACATCCTGCTCCACCTGCTGGGCGCGCTGGCCAAATCGACCGGCGGTATCGGGCTGCGCTCGGCCATCAAGGTGATCCAGGACATCCTGGTCGAGGAATCGGCCAACCACACCCCCGTGGCAGACCGGTCGGTCGGCTGGCTGGCCACCACCGTCACGCTCTATGACGCCCTCGAACGGGACATCCGCCGCGCTTTTCCCTCGATCCATGCTTCAGTCGAAAAGGCCTGTGTAATCCGTTTTTCCCATTCGCCGCTCCATCAGGAGGTGGCCAAGACCGTCGCCGTCCTCCAGATTCTGAGCAACATGCCGGTGACCGTGCAAAATGTGACGGGCCTCATGCACCCCGGCATCGACACGCCCTCCCGCCGCGACGAGGTGGAGGACGCGGTCCGCGCCCTGATCAACGACGCCATCGTGCCCTTTGGCGAAAAGGATGGCAACCTCTGCTTCTTCAGCGAGAAGATCAACGACATCGACCAGGAGCGCGCCGGGCTCTCCTTGCGCACCGTCGAGACCCGTCGCATCCAGAACGAGGCGCTGCGCGCTGCCTTTACCCCTTTGCCTTCCACCCGGCTCCACGGCTCGCTGGCCGTCGCCGCTGGCCTCAAGGTGATGAGCGGTGCTATCGTGGCCAGCCTGGCCGGCGACCGAGAAACCATCCAGATCGTCGCCGAATTTGCCGACCCGGGCGATTACGAGACGGTGCGCACTCGCTTGCTCGACGAGAGCCGCCAGCGCAGCGGACAGCACACCATCTATCTCGTCGGTCGCACCGACCCCACCATTGACGGGCTGCTGGCAGAGATCTACCGCTGCCGCGAGATCGCCCAGCGCTACCGCAATGACCCTGATGACGAGGTGCGAGATTACTGCAAGGCTCAGTCCGAGCGCGCCACCCGGCTCAGCGGCGAGCTGGAGCATCTGCTCAAACGCACATTGGGCCAGGGGTCATTCCTCTTTCGCGGCCAGGCCACAGCAGCCGATAGTCTGGACCATGATGTGGTCGAGGCGGCCAAAAAACTCCTGGCTCAGGTGGCTGAACAGGTTTTCGACCGCTATGCCGAAGCCCCGGTGCGCGCCGAGACGGCGCTGGCCGAAAAGTTTCTGCGCGCCGGCAATCTCAAAGCGGTCACGGCCGCCATCGACCCCCTGGGCCTGGTCCAGGTCAGCAGCGGGACGCCGCGCATTCAAACCGACCACCAGGCGCTGGTCAGCATCCGCGACTATATCGACCGCAGCGGCGCAGTCGACGGCAAGCGCCTGACCGACCACTTTACCGCAGCGCCCTTTGGCTGGTCCCCAGACACACTACGCTATCTGGTCGCCGCCTTGCTGGTTGCCGGCGAGATCAGGCTCAAGGTCTCTGGCCGCGAGGTCACCGTCAACGGCCAGCAGGCCATCGAGGCGCTGCGCACCAACAACAGCTTTAGACCGGTCGGCGTGGCGCTGCGCGACGAACGGCCCTCCATGGAAATGCTCGCCCGCGCCGCCGAGCGGCTGACCGACCTCGTCGGCGACATGGTCATCCCGCTGGAAGACGAGATCAGCAAGGCAGCTGCCAAGAAATTCCCCGACTTTCAACACCGCTTTGGCCCGTTGGCAGAAAAACTGGCCGCCCTCAACCTGCCCGGCGTCGATACCGTCCGCAGTCTCAACCAGGAGCTGGCCGAGGTGCTCCTAAGCGATGCTTCGGATGCCCCCCAGCGCCTGGGCGCAGAGGAGTCATCGCTCTATGCGGGGCTGAAGTGGGCCGACGCCGTGGCTACGGCCCTCAAAAACGGGTTGGAGAGCACGGTGCGCGAGCTGCAGCTCCACTGTCGCGAGATCGAAGCCCTGCCTCCCACCGGCGCACCTGGCCAGTTGCAGACCGACCTGGCCGACGATCTGGCTCAACTCACCGGGCGCCTGGGCCAAGAGAGCTTCTACCGCCATGCGGCCGACTTGAGCAGCGCCCTCACCGCCATCAAGACCCGCACCCGCGCCGCCGCCCTCGAACTGGCCGCGGCCCAGCAGCGCTCCATCAAAGAAGCCCAAGAAGAACTGCAGCGCGTGCCCGAATGGTCCGAGTTGACCCAGGCCGAACAGGCGCAGGTGCTGGAACAACTCGACGAACTGGCTATCTCCACCTCCCCTGACCTGCACGGTCTGAAGCGGCTGCTGAGCCAGGAGTATGTGATTCAGTCACAGGTGCGCGACCTGCGCAAACAGATCGAGCAGCTTGGCCGCGAACGCCAGTTGGCGCGGCGCACAACAGCCCATGCTATCAAGGATGGGTATACCGGCCACCCCTGCACGGTCAGCCTGCCGGCTCGCCTGACCGACCTCCGCCAGTTGGAGGAGCTGATCGACAAACTCCTGATGCTCAAGGACGACCTGAAACCGTACGACGAAATCGAAATCACACTCGAACTCGAGTAGGGG
>QEUW01000780.1 GCA_003577005.1 Chloroflexota bacterium
GGATCTGGTTGATGTGCGCCAGCGCCGTGCGTACGCCCATCCGCTCGCCACTGGCTTCCACCACTCGGCTGTAGCGGGAATACACCGCCATGCCAGGGCCGATGGCGGCCTGGGCCAGGTCGACCGCCTGCACACTGGCGTGTTGCAGGTGGCGGATGGCCGTCGGCAGTTCCGTCTTGAGTTGTGTCAAGAAGTCCCGCCGTGTGGTCATGGCAGCGCTTTCTGGCCTAGGACGGCAAGCCAGGATGATGTAGGAGGCCAGAGCGTTGGAACCTCTTGAGCGCATTCGCCATTGCTGAGAGGCACGCACCGGCCAGGTGGCGGTGATCTGAAAACCGGTACTGATGAGGGATTCGAGCAGGGTCTCCCAGCCGGTAGTGAGACTCACACCGCCGCTCTCCTCCTCATCGTCAGGTTCGCCTTCGTCGTCTTGCTTGAAGGCGTAATAGACCGTCATGGGGAAACGTAGGTCCAGCTTCTCCTTGAGCAGGGTAAAGGTCTGCTTGAAGCCATCCTCGAAGTGTTCCTTGGCCTTGTCCTTGTCGCCGTCGAAACGGGATGGATCGGCCACCAGCTCAGCTGCCTTGGGCACCAGCAGGGTACTGAAGAGCTGCGGATAAATCCCTCCCAGGGTGCGCCGTAGCCAGATATAGAAAAAGTCCGACAGGTCAGCGTATCCGATATTGTCGTAATAGGGCGGGTCAGTACTAACCAGCAAGTTCTTTTCCTTGCGGATGGCGTGAGCGGCGTCGAGTTGTTCTACTTGGCCGGGTGTAGAGCCATAACCTGTTGCGACTTGAATACATTCAGCCACATAGTCCTTGCAGGTGGGCCAACTCCCGACAGTTTCCTCAAGGATATTGGCTTCACCAAAGTCCCAGACCATCGACAAAGTTTGGCGACCGAAAACATTCATGATTTTTTCGTTGTCGGCACCCCATCTACAAAGCGAACTATTGAAACCAGAGCAACGATTCACTCCCATGCTCAGAAAGGTTGATACCGCATCGGCATAGGCTGTTGCACCCGTGCCACCTTCTTCTAACCTCAGATCGTCGTCAGCCATGCCAGTCGCTTTAGCATCGGAGAGGACTCTTGCCCTTACATCCTTGGCTAGATCGGACAGGGTTTCCATAGCCGCCAGTTGGCGTAAGGTAAACAGATCAGCATGATGGGTCATGCCATAGCCCTGGACGCGGAAACCGAGTGCCTTCTCAGGCATTTGAGTTTCTGGCGTCCAGGACGGCGATGCCGACACAGCGATAGCAACGTGTGAAGTATCGGGTGGCAGGTATGTTTTGCCACGCCCCGCTGCCACCATGGCCAGCAAAGTCACACCCAAGCGCCCAGCCTTACCCTCGGTACGGATGTAATTAAATGCCACGGGGGTGTTGCAGCAGACGCAGGTAGCGCCACGGCGGTTCACCGTTCCGGCTCGCGGTTTGCCTTTGCCAGTCTTGATTGCGAAGGTGCACTGGTTGCCGGTGACCTCCGGTTCTACCCAGGTTTGCCTGCCTGCCTTGGTGGCCAGGGAAAACGAGCGCACCAGTGGCATCTCTGCCCCACAAGCCGGATTCGGGCACTTGACGGTGCGCGCCCACAGCCAGGTGAGAATGGTCTCGCCGTCCGGTCCTTTTGGATACAGGTGGCCGATGCGCTCGCGGGCCGCCTGCAGGATATCCGCACCATAGCGCCGCACGTCCTCGGCCAGTCCTTTGCCGCGTGACCAGTTGCCGCTGTGTGCGAGAGTTTGGCGTGCTTCCGGATGAACCGGCACCGCGTTGGCGAAACGCGGCACAATCTCCACCACCCCCTTGGTGATGAGCAACGCCACCGGATTCAGGTCGCTGCCACGCGCCGGCAGCCCCAACCGCTGAGCCTCCAGCGGGATGGAACCGCCACCGCAGAAGGGATCCAGCACGGTGGGCAG
>QEUW01000781.1 GCA_003577005.1 Chloroflexota bacterium
GTCCCCGGTGGCGCCAGTGATATAGCACAGAATGCATTGGTCCATGCTCTCCTTGATCAACTCGCGCACGACGCCCGGCACATCTGCGCTAATAAGCGACGAGGTATGGCCGGCTGTCAGCGGATGCATGGTATAGTTGACGATAAGGCCAAAGGGCCGCCGGGTGCCTTTGGGGCAGAACCCGATGATTCCCAACTCTTTATCGGCATGTTCCTGGGCAATAGTGACCAGGTGTTTGTTGCCCGGCACACTCAGGTAGCGCTCGTCGCTCAAAAAGAAGCGCCGGTTCATGTTCTCATCCACATAGGCGCGATTGACGAGGAGATCACACTCTTGGGCCTTGGAGGCGGCTGCCTGGGCTGCCTCCACAGTCCGCTCGGTGAGGAATGCCAGGTAACGGTCAAGGTAGGCCGGGCGCTCTTCACCGTACCAGCGGTCACGGAACTTGCGTTCGCGCACCTCTGGCCCTTCGTGGGTGTGGGTGCAGGTAAAGAAGATGTGGTCGTGTGGAATAGCGGTGGCGGCATGGATAGCTTCCTTCAGCCGGCCAATCAGTTCCTTCTCCATCGCCAGCAGATCATAGCCGACCAGTAGCGCCCGCGTCTCCCCATCCTGCAAATAGACGGCGCTGGCATAGAGGTCGTCGTGGACGCCGCTCGCGGGATAGAGGGCATAGCCGGCTAACAGGCAGTCCGCATCGGGGGGCGTAATGACGACTTCGGCAAATCCGGCCTGCATGGGCCACTCCGTTTGCGTGTGACTGTGTTCTCTACCAGAACACGATGGATGGATAAGAGTGAGAGCAAAGCTTACGTTCTTGGTGTTAAAACTATTTTAATCCACAGTAAACATTTGTGAAAATTCGCTCATACGGTATCTTGAAGAACCGGCCAAGGGCCGCTCAGAACCGCTTGAGCGAGAGGGCTTCGGCTGTGCGCGAGAGATTGGCGAGCGAGCGTTCGACATTGGCCAGAGCCACACAGACATAGAGCGCATCCACGATGGTCAACTCGGCGATGCGGCTTGCCATAGCTTCGGTGCGAAACATGGTCTCGGTGGCAATAGTGGCGAGCACCACATCGGCGTACGCCTGGATCGGTGATTTGCCGTAGCTGGTGATGACAATGGTCTTGGCCCCGGCCTCCTTGGCCAGCCGGGTCGCCTCGACAGTCTCCTTGGTGCTGCCGCTGTGCGAAATCGTCACCACTGCGGTCCGCTCATTGGCTTGTGTCGCGCTCACCGCCTGCATATGCGAGTCAATGGTCACAACACAGTTAAGGCCAATGCGCATCATCCGGTAGTAAGCATCGACGGCCACCGGACCCGAACTGCCGATGCCATAGAATTCGACCCGCTCGGCGTCGAGGATGATCGACACCGCTTGCTCCATTGCCGCCGGGTCGAGCACCCGCAGCGTCTCTTCCAGCGCCCGCATATCGCTGCGGAAGACCTTCTGGATCACCGCGGATATTTCGTCATCCAGCCGGACCTCCTCGTGGATAAACTTCACCGGCTCGATGAGTTCGTAGGCCAGCGAGAGCTTCAAATCTTGAAAACCCTTAACGCCCAGTTGCTGGCAGAGGCGCACCACAGTACCCTCGCTGACCCCGGCTGCCTCGGCCACTTCGGTCACCGACTGGCGGGCGACTTCCGCCGGGTTGCGCAAAATGTAGTCGGCAACCTGTTGGGCCGCAGTAGGCAGGATGTTGCGCAGTGCATTCAGGCGCATCAACACCCCGCGCGCTGGCTCCGGCGAGAGCCCGGCAGGGCCACGGCGGGCATCGCTTTCTGCGGTTTCTCCCATCACTCATCCTTTCCGTCTGGTTACCCGGTCGTTTGCGCCGCCGGCATGGAGGCGGCATACCAACGAATAACACGGATGGGGCGAATCGGCAATTCTAGCAATGGGAGAAGCACCGATTGCTGACCTCCGATCTTGTGTTACAATTGTAGCTGTGGTTTGCCGTACTTAGAAACCATCTCAAAATCGGTTGTGGCTCTGGATCTCTTCCGAGCAGCACCGGTGTGGCACAGAGATTTTGAGATAATTTTTTATACCGAATCCGGTTGAATGCTTAAAGCTCCCCAACTTAGATTGTTCCCGATCAGGTCTGTCAGACCACCGGGCAGTCTACCACAGCGAAGGATGCA
>QEUW01000782.1 GCA_003577005.1 Chloroflexota bacterium
GAGCGTGGTGCATAGACGAATGCCCAGGCGAATCGTGCGTGAAGAATGCGGGACACACCATCAGGTCATCCCCGCCCCAGTTCAAGTGGCAAACGATGGTCTCTCTCTGGTAAGATTTTAGTGTTCAAACCATCCCCCGCCAGAGAGGAGACCATCATGCTTCATTTTACCACACTCTCTCACTGGATGGTTGCGCTGCGTGACCGCTTGTTGGGTGTGCAGCCGGCGATGGTTTCGTTGTCCCGCCCGCCCCTTTCACAACTGGCGCGCTTGCCTGTCGATGCGCTGCCCAAGCCGGTGCGGGATTGTCCAGAGGCGATGAAATACCTTGTCTTGCTCGGCGACCTGGACTGGGAGCATTTCCCCGAACGACCCACCAATCGCGTCTGGCCTGGCCCCACCCCGGCGCCGCGCGCACCGTTTGTAGCCGCCTATCTGGTCAAGTTGGAAGAACACCTCCGCATCTTCGAGAAGCTCCGCGAGTTCCTTGTCAACCACCCGGCGCTCGTCTGGGTGCTTGGCTTCCCGCTCACACCCGCCGATGTCCAGCCTTGGGGATTCGATGCAGCTCGCTCTGTGCCCAGCCGCAAACAGCTTGGCCGCGTCCTGCGCGAACTCGACCATGCCGCACTCCAGTTTCTCCTGGCCGCTTCTGTGCAGTGTATTGCCGATGCTCTGCCGCCCGACAGCGACTTTGGCGACATCATTGCCCTCGACACCAAGCACATCATCGCCTGGGTGAAGGAGAACAACCTCAAGACCTTTGTCCGCAACCGCTATGATAAGGCGCAGCGTCCCAAAGGCGATCCTGACTGTCGGCTCGGTTGCAAACGCAAGGAGAACTCGGCGCCCTCCGCACAAGGCGACGGTGAAAGCCGCTCTGCGCCCGACGCCACCCCAACCACCGAAGGAACCCCTGCCAGCGAGACGCTCCCACCCTTGAGCAAGGGCGAGTACTACTGGGGCTATGCCTCCGGCGTCGTCGTCACCAAGATCGAGGAACTGGCCGAAGTCGTCCTGGCCGACCTCACGCAACCTTTCGACCAGAGCGACCAGAGCTACTTTCTTCCCCTCATGCAGCGCACCGAGAACAACCTCGGTCGCAAGCCACGCTTCGGCGCACTCGACAAGGCCTATGACGCCTTCTATGTCTACGAGTACTTCCATCTCGCCGGTGGCTTTGCTGCGGTTCCCTGGGCTGACCGTGACGCTCACCGCAAGACCTTCTCGCCGGAGGGGCTTCCGCTCTGTGAGGCGGGGCTGCCGATGCCGCTCAAGTCCACCTTCTGGCAGAAGAGCAACTGCCTCGTCCCGCACGAAGTGGGCCGCTACATCTGCCCGCTCGTCGCACAAACTGGCTCGGCGACCGCCTGTCCGGTCAACCACCCCCATGCCGCCAAGAAAGGCTGCATCACTTCGCTGCCCACCAGCCCTGGCAATCGGGTTCGCCATGAGCTTGACCGCGAGTGCGAGGAGTTCAAGCGCATCTACAACCAGCGGTCCGCCTGCGAGCGCATCAACAGTCAGGCGCTCGCTCTGGGCATCGAGCGCCCGCACCTGCGCAATGGTCGTTCGATTGCCAATATCAACACGCTCATCTATGTCCTCATCAACCTGCGCGCCCTCGCTCGCATTCGGGAGCGCCTGCTGCAACGGGAGGCGGCGCACATGCTGAACGTCTGACCCTCTGCCGGGCAGCGCCAGCGCCCCTTTTTGATTCCGGGCGGGGGATGGTTTGAGCATGGCGCTGCGCCTGGTTCGCTGTCCGACAGAGGGTTCCTAGCCGATCCAACTTCCTTTCCGAAGCCAAAAACACCTTCGGCTCTGCCCACGCGCCCTGCGTTCCCTGCGTCCACGCTCACCAATGCCAAAAGTGCGCCTTTTGCCTACTTTTCTGACCCCTTGTTTCCA
>QEUW01000783.1 GCA_003577005.1 Chloroflexota bacterium
GCGCACGGCCAACTGGCCTGGCTCTGTATCGATGGTTTGCCAGAGCGCAGCCGCAGCTTCGATATTGCCTGTCACCGCATAGACTTCACCGAGCATCTGACGGACGGACGAACGCTCTGGCGCTACCCGATGCGCCGCCTCCAGATGTTTTTGCGCCTGCTCATAATCACCCTGTGACAGTGCTATTTGCCCCAGCCGTTCAAGAGCTGTAACATTGGCCGGTTCCTTCGCCAGCGCAGCCCGATAGTACTGGTGCGCTTTGGTCAGATCGACCCCATCTTGCCGACGCAACTGGTCTTGCAGCGGCCATTCGGGCCAGCGAAACAGACTCAACTCCGCCCTTGTCTGGGCGACGGCGCCAAAATTGGCGTTTAGCTTTGCGATAGTGCCCGGCAACAAAAAGAGCAATGCGATCGCCAGCAGTGGCAGCAACGCGACCCCGCCCAAGAGATGTCGCGAAGGTAAGGCCGACGCCGTGTTCGCTACAGCGTGCCGGCTCAATGGGCGACGCCACTGGGTTGCCAGATGAAGGGCAAGGGCACAGCCAAAGGGCAAGAAGAGCATGGGCACCATCACTGTCACGTAAAGTTCGGCATCCAAGAACCCGTAAACGAGGGCGGCTACAAAAGAACTCAGTGTGGTCAAACAAAAAAGACGTGAATTGGGGCCGCACCGGCGATAGCCTTGTTCAATAGCAATTTGCAGATACAGATTGTGGGCATGGTAGAAGAACGGCACGTGCAACAGCAATATGTAGGTCGAGTAGACCATCGCCGTACTGCCAAGACCGCTACCCGAATAGCGATAGTCCTGGATAAGCGCCAAACTTTCTCGCCACAGGGGGATGCGTTCCAGCAACAACCCTGCCGCAGGCACCACCCGCAAAAAATCATCAATCTTCGGGTTTGCCAACACTTGCCAGAAAAAAATCAGCCCGGCAACGATTCCTGCGGCCAGCAAGACATCCGCTACTCGCCATGCCAAACCGGCTTGCTCACTGCGAAAACGCCGGTACAGATAGGCGGAACTCGCCACCCCTGCTACCAGCCCAATCCACGCCGTGCGTTCTAGACTCCAGACGAGGCCCAACAGGCCCACGGCCAAGGCGCCCGCACCAACGGCTGCCATTAGATGCTTCTGACAGATCCGATACCACAGGAAGCCCCCAAGCCCAAGCGGCAGCAACACCATGATCGAGCTCGCCGCCGCCCCCGAATCTTTATAGAGACCGACTACGAACACGAGAGCGATCCCTGCCGCCACCAATGCACTACCCAGACCCACGTACCCGAGCACCGTTTTGGCGTGACGCCGGCCGGCCCATGCCACCCCAAAAGCCAGAACCAGACCCGCCAGCAGCACCCCCAGACGGGTTAAGGCCGCCGTGCGGTCATAGGCAGCCCACACCCCCACCAGCGCCGTGATCAGATAACAACAGGCTGAGACGGTCACAAGTACTGTGGCCGGATGTCGCATTGTTTCGATGTCCTCGTCAATGTCTTGCTGCCCGCGAAAGGCATATTGGTTATTGGTGAGTGGATGGAACCCGTTGATATCTACCCCCGTGCAAATTGCAACATCTGCCATCCCACGTTGATGGCACTCTTGGCGCCCTCCCACGAGTTGAGTCCCTTGATAAAGGTCCACACCGGGCCGGGGCGCAGCGACCATTCGCGCGTCGCACGCTTTTGCCAGTACTCCAGTTGTTCGGCGCTGAGGTTCTCATAATCCAGCACCGTGGACTGGTCCATGTCCACCTCTTCCCACTTGGTGCCGGGGCGGAACCAGTTGTTCTCCACCACTTCGTAGAAGAAGGGGGTGCCGGGGTAGGGCGCCGCTACGTGGAAGAGGGCAATGTCCACCGGCAACTCTTTGGCATAGTCGATGGTCTCGCGGATCGACTCCTCGGTCTCGCCTGGCAGCCCGATGATAAAGTAGCCCCAGTTCTTGATGCCGGCGGCCTTGGCCCACTTGAGCGCCTTGAAGGCCTGTTCCTTCTTGTAGCCCTTGCGTGCGCGCTTGAGCACCATCTCGT
Source organism: Chloroflexota bacterium (assembly GCA_003577005.1). The sequence continues at coordinate 2,036 of QEUW01000783.1, forward strand.
TGGCGCTCTCGATGCCCCAGGAGATCAGCCAGCAGCCCGACTTGCCCATGAGCGTGAGCATCTCTTCGTCCACATAGTCGACGCGGCTGTTGCACGTCCACTTAATCTTGATGTTGCGGCGGATCAACTCGTTACAGATGTCGATCACATGCTCGCGGTTGACTGTAAAGAGATCGGCGTACATATGGATATTGTAGATACCCAGCTTGTTGAGCACCTCGATCTCGTCGCAGATGTTCTCTGCCGAGCGCACCCGCACGCTGTTCTGGTACGAAACATGCTTGATGCAATACTTGCACCCGGCCGGGCAGCCGCGGCTGGTAACGATAAAAGTGAAGGGACCCTTCATCATCGGCATGCGCTGTTTGTCCAGCGGCAACATCTCGTGCGCCGG
>QEUW01000784.1 GCA_003577005.1 Chloroflexota bacterium
TTGTTGATCTTCCCCGCAACAATCTGTGTGGCGATTTCCATCGCGCGCGCTTCATTATCACACAGTCGGAGTTGTTGGTGTCGTAGTTGGGCGAATTTTGAACCCAGCCTGATCATTCGCCCATGGTAAGTGCCATAACTGCTCATGAAGACCACATCTACACCGGTACGCATAAGTAGTGCGGCGGCGGGCGTCGTGATCTGCACATTACCGAGCAAAATCAACTGCTCCAGGCTGGCAAGCGGGATCGTAAACAGTTCGCGATTGCGCTGGGTGACCCGCAGTTGCTCGCCAGCCTTACGGACGGTCGCCCCTTGTTCGCGCACATACACAACTGCCATCGCTGGTCCTCCTTCATTCAGTTATAGGGGAGTGACCCAGCAGGGGGCTGTGCCACCCGCCTTTGAACGTTATTCCCAGGAAACTGAATCCTTCATCGAAGTGAGTCACGCGAGTTTTCTCCATGTTCAGATACAGCTTGAGATTAGCCAGAGACCGCTGCGCAACTGCCAGACTCCACCACGCCTCACGTTTGCGACGACAGAGGATCACAAAGTCATCGGCAAAACGCACGAGTGTAACTTCCGGTAGCGCGGCCTGGATCATCTGGTCGAAACGGTGTAGGTATAGGTTCGCCAGTTGGGGCGAGATCACACCACCCTGTGAGACCCCCGCGCGGATATGGGGGTGCTTGTAGACTGGTGTATTGAGCCACTGCTCGATTAGATGGATAACGAGCCTGGATGGCACCAGGTTTCGCACTTGAGGCATCAACAACTCCGGCGAGATGCTGTCAAAACAGGCGGTGATGTCAGCATCAACCACCCAGCGCAGATGCCGATCGCGTGTCCGGATCACAGCCCCGATAGCATCCACTACTGAACGCCCTGGCCGGAAACCGTAACTGCAATCCAGAAAGACGCTCTCAAGGATCGGCGTCAGATAGTCCAGCACGACCCGTTGAGCGATTCGGTCTCGCACTGTCCAAACAGTAATCGGTCGCTGCTTGCCATTAGGCTTCGGCAGGTAAAAACGATTGACCGGTTTGGGCTGGTATTGGCCGCTTAAGATATCGTGCCGTAGATGTGTCAATTCGTCCTCCAGCTGCCGTTCAAATTCCTGTGGCGTGACGCGATCTGTGCCTGCTGAAGAGCCGCTGCGCCGCACCAGCCGCCAAGCTCTGTACAGCGCAGCCAGCGAGAACAACTGCTCCGGCGCGGGATCAACGCCCATCTCGGGGAGTGACATGGTTCCCATTCCGATGAAATATCTCATTGAAACGAGCGAAAGGTGCAGCGCCGGCATAACGCATCTGAGCCCCATATCCGACCGTCCATGTGCCCGACGCCCCAATTAGGCTGGCAGCCAGCCCGCGCCCGAACGGCCCAAAGCGGGCGAGAACCCGGGCCAATATCTCCAGGATCACACGTTGGGCGACAGTGCCGACATTGGCATGGTCGTTATCGTTGGGATCGGCATGGCCGTAAACACGTGCGATATGCTGAATCAGGCGGCGCTGCAAATCAATCAGGGCCGCCACATCTACCGTCGTGCCGCTCTCCAGCGTGACTAGCCCGCTTATGAGCGCACTTTCGCGGATGAGGCGGCTCACTACGCGCCAGCGCAAACTGGTGATCTCGGCGGCCAACGGTATGGTCAGTGCCGGACAAACTTTGAGCATGCGCGGCAGTAACTGCTCGTGCACGGCGTTCACGTCTTGCGCGTTGAGCTGGATCACCGGACGGGCAAATTGATCTTGCATCTGCATCAAAGTAGTGGAGGTGAGAACCTCTGGCATGAGATTGATCTTATTGATAACGATCAGCAGTGCGGCAGGCCGCGCGCGCAACCGCGCGATCCAACGTACGTCTTCCGGACGTATGCCCGCCGTGCCATCGACTAT
>QEUW01000785.1 GCA_003577005.1 Chloroflexota bacterium
TAAGCACCACAACAACCTAAACGAAGAGACATGGCCGAAGGAATGGGCATGGCACGGCCCGTGCTTGAGCCAGTCCGGTGCAGCGGGTTGTTGGCCGGCAAACCCCAGTGCTTGCTCTCTTCCTGTCTTAGCCTTTGAGTCCATTACAGTCAGGCGATTCTTCCATTCAGATCTGTATAATCGCTAGACACCATGTTCTAGCGGATGTTTTACGCTACAAGCATGCCAGTCTTGATCAAGTATTGGCGCCGTTAAGACCGAGAATATATTGTCCATGGGCCTCATAAGTATCGTCGCCGACCAGCATATGCTGGGCGGCGGCGTGAATATCACGTAGGAGCCGTTCGAGTGTATTCGGCTGAAACAGCGCGCCTGCACCGCCATAGCGGTACGCTGCAGTCGCGCTGTTCACCGCTAGATCGGTGACGTAGGTGGCGATGCTCCGCAACTCCGCCTGACAAGCGCCATCGATCTGCTTCCCTGCTTCAATCTGCCGCCATGCAGCTCGGTACCGTTCAATGGCTAACGAACGGACAGCCGACAACTCCAGGTCAAGCTTGCCCACCAACCGATGAACAATCTGCCGTTCCTGCAACGCTGATGCTCGATAGACGCCCTTCGTACGTTGAACCTGGTGAATCAACTCATCTAGAGCACGCCGTGCGACGCCCAGTGCAAAGCCGATATGTTCATTTGCTACAAAGCTGATCACTGGAAGACGATAGAGAGGGCCCCCACGCTGTGGAAGCGGATTGAACATATCCCACTGAAAAGTGAGTTCATGCGGAACGAAGCTATCGGTTACGGAAATATCACAGCTTCCCGTCCCCTTGAGTCCCATGGCCTGCCAATTGTCGTGGATCGTCACCTCAGGCACCGGCAAGGCGACGAACCGCACCTCGGGTGGCTCCCCTGTTCCCGCCGCCGACTGCTCTGGATGCTGGACCACCGCACCGACAGATACCCACGCAGCATGTCGTATTCCGCTACAGAAGCGCCAACGTCCATTGACTCGGTAGCCATCATCCATCGCAACGGCAACACCCGCGGGAAAAATTGAAATGGCGGCTATCGGCGCCTCCCCATTAGTGAAGACCCGTTGGACACCTGGCTCTGGTAGAAAGGCGCCAAGCAGAGCCACACTCGTAGCACCCACCATCGCACACCAGGCACTCGCCGTGTCGATAGTGGCAAGGGCTTCGATAACTTCCATCTGCGTGACAGGATCAGCCTCCGCTCCACCAAGGCTTGCAGGTAGCTTCAACCGCAATATGCCAGACGCATCGAGGGCATCGACGGCAGTAGGGGAAAGGGTTGCACGTTGCTCGGAATCATCAGCGCTGGCTACCAATGTAGCCCTTATCTGCTCAACGGCATCCAAAAGCACTTTTCGCTTTGCAACCGGATCTGGTGGAAACAATTCGTATGACGCCATAAACACCCCTCCCAATCCACATGACTTTTCATCGACGTTGGTCAGCCATCATCCGATCGCGCAATGCCCTGCGGAGCCTGTTCTCGATCCCCTATGACGCTGTCAGCTACTCCTGACGAACCAGATTGGGTCCTCGGCCTGCTTTGCCTTGTCTCTGCACTAACCCTCCCTCGCAACCCCAGGACCAATTGTTGGTTGCCTTTCGCATCGCCCGCTCAGTACGTTCGCCGCTCCCATCTCACCAAGTAGACCCCTCAAGACTGACTCACCCGCAGCAAGCCAGATGCCAGCCACCCCTGAGATACCCGACGCAAAGTTCTGTTTTTCCTCCTTTGTCCTACCTGAAAGCTGCGCTCGCCGGCCAACGCTCCCGGCTCACCGGCTGGCGAATGACAGCACCGAAACAAACCAAACGAAAATACATGGCCGAAGGAGCAGGCACGGCACAGCCCTTAACAGAGCCAGT
>QEUW01000786.1 GCA_003577005.1 Chloroflexota bacterium
ATAATCCGTTTCCCTAAAACTAAGCTTCGATTCGAGGAGATCAAGATGACCACGCAATCAGCAATTTATTCGGTTTCCATTTGCGCCCGCGCCACACTGAACATGCATTCACTCAACAACGAAGGTGGGGAAGGCAATCAGATCCAGACACGTATGGTGAACATTGTCGGCGCCGATGGACAACTGCACAATGTCAACGCAATCTCGGGCGACATGTTCAAGCACATCCAGGCCGAACATCTGCACCGTCTGGCGTTGGAGGCTGACCTGCCACTTTCTGCCGGTGCGCGCCAGTTCAATGCCAACCGTGTCAATTTTGACATCGATGCACAGAACGATCTGTTGTCTGCTCTCAATGGTGTTGATGGCGACGGTCAGGAGTTGGATGTAATTCTGCAACGCTGCGCCGTGACGGATTTGGAAGGCATTCTGGTCACGGCGGGGAAACGGTCCCTGCCACGAAAAAGTGTCGTCGAGTTTGGCTGGGTTGTCGGTGTGCCCGAACTCGTAGAGACGGACAGCTATTTTCATGTGAAATACGCTGCTGACCGGAGCGCAGGCGCACGCGAACAAGCTGAAAGTGAAGCTGCTCGTGAAGCCAACGTCGGTCAATCAATTTTTCACCGCCCCGCATCTTCTGGCATCTATGCGATAGTCTTGAACCTGGAAACGGCTCGCATCGGTTTCAACGATTTGACCCAGAGTTACGCAATCGATGAACCCCAACGCAAGCGGCGGCTGAAGGCACTTTTGGAAAGCGTCCTGTATACCTTGATTGAGCCAGCCGGTGCGATGCGCAGCACACAAAACCCCCACATTGTCGATCTGGTTGGCGCCGTGACCCTGAGCCGCAGCGTGGCGCCCGCGCCCTGTATCTCGCCCCTGAAGCCTCGCTTCGTTGAGGATATCCAGAGGGTCGCCAACGCCGTCAACCAGCTTCGGACAGGAGCGATTGAGGTGAAAAGTTTTTCTTCGATGGGCGACTTTGCCCAGATCATGGCCGACCTCATTGAAAGCGCAACACCCTTTGTCTTGCCTGTCGCCCAAGCAAATAGCCGATAGCGAGGTGAATGATGTGGTTAATTACCGAGTATGAGGCGGCATCGCTCTTTTCGCTGAAGCATAGCATTGCCACGGCAACCGGCGGCACTAGCTTGCTTACGCCAACACCTTTCGCTGTCAAAATGGCGTTGCTGGATACAGCCTGTCGCCTCGATGGCTTGGTTGAAGCAAAGGCGTTGTGGCCGTCCATCCGCGACCTGCGTATCGCCGTAAGCCTTGCAGACTATGCGGTCGTTACCAACCTGTTCCAGAAGGTGTTGCGACCGCGCCGAAATGCGGTACCACCGGCCACACCGGATGCTGGACCGTTCCAACGAACAATTGGCTATCGGGAGTATGTTCAACTAACCGGAACGTTCGGACTCGCTTTGGAGGGTGAGCTTACCGAGCAGATAGACCGAATGACGAACTTGCTTCTGAACGTGAACTACTTCGGCAAGCGTGGAGGCTTTGTTCAATTGATAGCAACGCCTCAGTTGACGAAGGAGTTGCCCGATCACTTTGTCGATCTGGGTGTTGAGCAAACTACCTTTGCTTTGGATGGAGTAATGCAGGTGCTTGATGACTGCGCCCCCTCCGTGTCATTCGATCAGGTGAATATCTTTGGTGGTGGCAAACTGCGCACGGGCACAGACCGCATCCTGCGCCACATCATCCTCCCCTACCGCGTCGAGCGGAGCAGCCGGGGGTACACGCTCTACCGGCGGGTGGACTGAAGATATTCGTTGCTTCGCTCTCTGTCACCGGTGAGGGGATGATGAAATCGCTGATTCCGATTGTGGGGCTTGCTGCGCTGTGGGCGATTGCGGGTGCGGTGGTGGGTTTGGGGATCG
>QEUW01000787.1 GCA_003577005.1 Chloroflexota bacterium
GCCCACCTGGCCGATGTGCGTTTTGTGCAGGCCGACCTGCTGGAATTTTTCGACCAGCCGCACCCCTTCGACCGGCTGATCAGCACCTATGCACTACATCATTTGACCGAGCCGGAAAAGACGCAGCTCTTCCGTTTCATCTGGCGCGACCTGACGCCAGGGGGCCGGGCAGTCTTTGGCGATCTCATGTTTGCCAACGCTGCGGCGCGCGCTGAGATCGAAACGCTCTATCGCACGGCTGGCGACACCGGCATGATCGAAACCTTTGCCGAAGAGTTCTTTTGGCTGGTGGACAGTGCGTGCGCCAGCTTGTTCGAGACTGGCTTCGACGTGGTGGAAGTCAAGCGTTTTTCGCAGCTTTCTTGGGGCATCTGTGTGGTTAAACCTCATGGGGCGTAAGCCCTGGCGCCGGCCGGTGTTCGCCCTGGCGCTGGCTGCGCTTGCCAATGCTGTTCTCCTTGCGCCAACACCCTTGCTGCTGCGCACCGGTGCAGCCCTCTTGTTGGCCGGTCTGCTACCCGGCGCTCTGCTGGTCGAACTGCTGGTCGGCCGCTGCAAAGCCCCACCCACCCTTGGCGAACGAGTCGTTTACAGCGTAGGTCTCGGCTACACCAGCATGGTGACCATCCTGTTGGCGCTTAGCTATCTGCCCGGCGGCGTCACCCCTTGGCAGACCTTGTTGGCTTGCGATCTGCTCATCGGCGTGCTGTCCGCGCTGGTCGCCATGATAAGACAGCTCACCTCCCACTCGCCTACCATTGACCATTCACCGTTCACCCTCCCCTCGCGCAGCTGGCTCCTGGCCGGGCTGGTCAGCCTGGCGCTGCTCGGCGGCTTCTTCCGCTTCGCCAATCTCGGCTATGCCGAATTCCAGGGGGACGAAGCCCGGTTGGCGCTACGGGCTGCCGAAGTGATGCAGGGATATGAAAACGCGCTCTTTGTTCACAAGAAGGGGCCAACCGAAATTCTGCTGCCAACGGGGGTCTATGTACTAGGCGAGCGCCTGACCGAAATGGCTGCGCGCCTACCCTTTGCCATTGCCAATGTGGTTGGGTTGTTTGCTCTCTTTCTCCTGGGCAGCCGTCTCTTTGGGCCGGTGGCGGGGTGGGCGGCGGCGGTTTTGCTGGCGCTCGATGGCTATCTGATCGCCTTTGGCCGCGTGGTGCAATATCAGAGCATCGTCTTTCTCATGGACGTGTTGGTCGTACTGGTCTTTGTGCGGCTCTGGCAACGGCCCCAGGAATGGAGCCGCTACCTGACGCTGGCTGCGCTGTTGCTGGCGACCGGTCTGCTCTCGCACTATGAGGCGGCGCTGGTGCTCTTTCCCGTGGGCTATCTGTTGTGGCGCATCTGGCGTGAAGGGACGCCGCTTGCCACCCTGGTGCGTGCGTCGGGCGTTCCCATCCTCGTTGGCGGGGGCTTGTTGGCAAGCTTTTATCTGCCCTTCGTCCGCAACCCGGCCTTTTACGACACCTATTATTACCTGACAGATTATCGCATGGGGGGGGGGCGAATCTTCAACCACCTGGCAGAATTCTTTGCCCGCACGACGGTCTATAGCTCGACTTACTACCTGTTAGCGCTGATCGCGCTCACCTTGATCGGGCTGGCCGGCCTCTATCGCCGCTGCCGGCCGCGTTGGGTCGGCTGGCTGCTCAGCGCCGGAGTCTTGATCGGGCTGGTAGTCGTCATCTTCCGCCCGGGTTGGCTCCAGGTGGACAAGACCGACCTGACCTGGCTTTTCTTTGTTGCTGGGTTCGTAGCTGCCTGGTTGATGCCAGATTTTCCACCCGCCGAACGTCTGGTCTGGCTCTGGTTTGGCGCACCCATGATCCTGGCGCTCTTCTTTACGGCCATTCCCAATACACACGTCTACAGCTTCTTTATCCCGTGG
>QEUW01000184.1 GCA_003577005.1 Chloroflexota bacterium
ACGGTTGCGGGTCCGACAACTACACCGACGAGTAATCGTTGTCGCAGAGTTATTCGGATAGGTTCTTAGTATCGGTGCGGTTTCGCTGCCGCACTTTCTCGATGAGAGAGGAACTATCGTGGCGAAGAAGTCGATTATCGCCCGCGAGGGCAAACGGAAATATGCCGTGCGCGTGCGCAACCGCTGCCAGATGTGCGGTCGCCCCCGAGGCTACATGCGCCGCTTTGGCCTGTGCCGCATCTGCTTTCGCCAGCAGGCGCTGCGCGGTCATCTGCCCGGCGTGGTCAAGTCGAGCTGGTAAGTAATTGTCAATGATCAGTTGTCAATGATCAATTGTTAATGTTTTTCGCTCAACGAAGTGGTGGCTTTGAAGCGAGCGTTGCCTGTCGTATGGCGGCAGCAATTGACAATTGACAATTCGCAATTGAAAATTAGACTGGCTCGGTTGCTAACTACAATCATCTGCTACAAGGCCGCCTTCACGATGAAGGCCGTAAGCAATACTCCGTGCAGGAGATTGCAAGAGTAACCGGAGGAAGAATGGTTAACGATCCAATTGCAGACATGTTGACGCGCATTCGCAATGCGTCCATGGTCCGCCATACCCAGGTAGTCATGCCAAGCTCCAAGATGAAGGTTGGCATTGCTAAAATTTTGGCGGACGAGGGTTTTATCAAAGGATATAGCGTCACCGACGACAAGCCGCAGCCCAAACTGGTGATCCAGTTGAAGTATGCCGGCCGTGGCCGGCCAGTTATCACCGGGTTGGAGCGGGCAAGCCGTCCGGGACGGCGCGCCTATACGGGCTATCGCGATGTCCCGTGGGTGCGTAGTGGTCTGGGCATTAGCATTCTGTCTACCCCCAAAGGGTTGATGACGGGCCGGCAGGCAAAGCGCGAAAAGGTGGGCGGCGAGCTCATCTGCACCGTGTGGTGAGATCGAATCGGCTGGATGCACAGAAGCGGGCCGGCTTTCATAGGCCGTCTTGACGCCAGCCAGGTTTGAGCAAAGAAGGAGGTTGAGATGTCGCGAATTGGGAAAATGCCCATCAAGTTGCCGGCTAAGGTAACGGTCAACGTCGATCCGAACAATAAGGTCATGGTCACCGGTCCCAAAGGGTCCCTGGCGCACCAGTTTGGCCCTGATATACAGATCAAGCAGGAAGATGGCGAGATCGTGGTGACGCGGCCGAGCGACACGCGCCAGCATAAGGCGCTCCACGGGATGACGCGCGCGCTGATCAATAACATGGTCATGGGTGTGACCAGCGGCTTTACCCGGCGCATGGAGATCGTCGGCACCGGCTATCGCGCCGAAAAACGGGGCAACAATCTGCTGCTCCAGGTAGGCTATAGCCATCCGGTCGAGGTCCAGCCGCCTACCAAGGATGTCTCGTTCGATGTGGAAAAGGATGGTAAGTCCTTTAGTATCAGCGGGATCGACAAGAGTGTGGTAGGTGAACTTGCCGCGGTGATCCGCAAGATGCGACCGCCGGAACCTTATCAGGGCAAGGGCATTCGCTATGCCGGGGAGTATATCCGCATGAAGGCGGGCAAGACCGGTAAGGCCGGCAAGAAATAGATGTTGTCCGAATCACGGCTGTGCAACCCAGGCAAGATGCCTGTGCGTGGCGCGCGGTGTCATTTGGATTCATTCGAGATAAGAGGGAGTAAAGCCCGATGGCATCCACGAGTCGGATGGAGGCGCGCAAACGCCGTCATGTACGGGTGCGCCGCAAGGTATCAGGCACGCCGGAACGGCCGCGCTTGAACGTTTATCGCAGTTTGGAACATATCTACGCCCAGGTGATCGACGATACCACAGGCCAGACGCTGGTTTCTGCCTCGACTATGGATCGCGACCTGCGCAGCGAGTTAGCCCCGCTCGCCAAGCTGGAACAAGCCAGGGCGGTCGGCAAAAAAGTTGCGGAACGAGCCAAGGCCAAAGGGATCGAGCAGGTGGTCTTTGACCGTGGCGGTTATCTCTACCATGGCCGGGTCAAGGCGCTGGCTGAAGGTGGTCGCGAAGGCGGGCTGGCGTTCTAAAAGAGGAGTATATAGAATGGCGGAAAGAACAGGACGAGGGAACCGCGAGGGACGCGGGGATCGCGAAGAACGGGGCAGCGAAGAGCGGGGCCGTCGCCGTAGCGGTCGTGGTGGCCGCCGTAGCGAACGCCCTGAACGGGAGGAGCGCGAACAGCTAGACGAGCGCGTTGTCCACATTGCACGCACAGCAAAGGTTGTGCAGGGTGGCCGCCGTTTTGCCTTCCGCGCGGTAGTTGTGGTTGGCGACAAGAAGGGGCGCGTCGGTATCGGGGTTGGCAAGGCCCGTGAAGTGCCTGACGCTATCCGTAAAGCGGGCGACCGGGCGCGCAAGTCCATGGTGGAGATCCCGCTGTTGGGGTCAACGATCCCTCATGCTGTGCAGGCGCAATTTGGCGCTGGCGAGGTGCTATTGAAGCCCGCCAACCCCGGTACGGGCGTTATTGCCGGCGGCGGTGTGCGCGCCGTGGTTGAAGCGTGTGGCATCAGCGACATTCTGAGCAAGTCGTTGGGTAGCGATAACATCCTCAATGTGGTGCAGGCTACCTTTGTGGCGTTGCAACAGTTGCAGGATTATCGGGTAGAGGCGCAACATCGCGGAGTCGACCCCCGGCAGATCGCTCCCTTCTGGCACCGGGAGGAGGCTCATGCCTAAGACGCTGCAGATCAAGCTGACGCGCAGCCCAATCGGCTTTAACAAGCGCCAAAAGGCAACGGTCAAGGCGCTGGGTTTGCGCAAGTTGAACCAGGTGGTCGAGAAGGAAGACACCCCCGATGTGCGGGGGATGATTACAGCTGTCTCGCATCTTGTGGTCGTGACGGAATCTGAAAAGACGGAAGAATGAATGCGTAATGCGTGATGCGTAATTGTTGACTTTGTGCGGTGCACGAACCTTTATTCATTACGCATTATGCATTACTGATTACCGGTTAAAAATTAGGAAATCAATCATGCAACTACATGACCTGCGTCCTGCTGAGGGTGCAACAAAAAAGCGCAAGCGAGTAGGTCGGGGCACGGGCTCTGGCAGGGGCAAGACGGCGACCCGTGGCACAAAGGGCCAGAATGCACGGTCGGGTGGCGGGGTCCGCCTGACCTTTGAGGGCGGCCAGTTGCCACTGGTGAAGCGGCTGCCCAAGATGCGCGGTTTTAACAACCGCTACCGGCTGGAGTTCACACCGGTCAATCTGGACATGCTGGATGAGCGTTTTGCCGCCGGCGCCCAGGTGACGCCACAGGTGCTTTCGGATGCCAACCTGGTGGAGAATCCCACCGACCTGGTGGTTATCCTGGCGCGGGGTGAGGTGAGCAAGGCACTGCACATCCAGACCCACCGTATCAGTGAAGCGGCCCGGAAGAAAGTTGAGGCTGCGGGCGGGACAGTGGAGTTGTTGCCCTATACGGTCAATCGTCATCTGCCGCGGTCGTAGTAGCGAGCAAACCTCGCTCGCGCGGCGTACCGGCGCACCTTGCTTGCCGGCTGCTGCACCAAAAGGAAGGCAATTATGCTTGAAGCTGTCATGAACGCGTTCCGGTTGCCCGACCTGCGCAGAAGGCTGCTTATTACCTTTGGCATTCTCGTGCTATACCGTTTTGCCGCCAACATTCCGTTGCCTGGCGTCAACCGTGAGGCACTGGAGGCGATGTTTGGCGGTGGAGACCCCAACAGCATGTTGCTCAACTTGCTGAACTTTTTCAGCGGTGGTGGGCTTTCGCAGATGGGTGTGATGGCGCTGGGCGTCTATCCCTATATTACGTCGTCCATCATCATGCAATTGCTCACACCTATCATCCCGGCGCTGGAGGAGTTGAGCAAAGAGGGCGAGCAAGGCCGCCACCGGATCAACCAATACACCTATTGGCTGACGATCCCGCTGGCGATTCTGCAGGCGATTACCCAGGCAACGATCCTGAGCCGCACAACGACGGCGGCCGGACCGGTCTTGGTGAGTTGGGGCTTTACGGGCGACAATCTCCTACCGTCGTTGACGTTGATCGTTGGCATGACTGCCGGCACCATGTTTGGCGTCTGGCTTGGCCAGTTGCTGACCGAACAAGGCATTGGCAATGGCGTGTCGCTGATCATCTTTGCGGGCATTGTCGCTTCGGTGCCCTATCAGATCCGCCTGCTGTCGCAGCAGTGGGTGTTGCTGATCATGTTTGTCATCATCACGATCCTGACCGTGATGCTCATCGTCTGGGTCCATGAAGGGCAACGGCGCATCCCGGTGCAATATGGAAAGCGGGTGCGTACCATGCGGGGCAACCGGATGATGATGGTAGGTGGCCAGAGCACCCATGTGCCAATGCGCGTCAACACCGCCGGCATGATCCCGCTGATCTTTGCCCAGAGCCTGTTGATCCTGCCCAGTACGATCGCCAGTTACTTTGTAACCAATCCGGGCTGGGTAGGTGGTTTTGCCAACTGGATGGTGACCTATTTTGGTCCCAACAACTGGCTCTACTGGATGCTGTACTTTCTCTTTACAGTGGCGTTTACCTATTTCTACACCGATGTCATGTTCCGCCAGCAGAACCTGCCGGAGACGCTGCAAAAACAGGGTGGTTTTATCCCAGGCATCCGCCCTGGCCAGCGTACTGAAGCCTACCTGAACGGTGTGCTCTCGCGTATTACGCTCGTCGGTGCGCTTTTCTTGGGCTTTATTGCCGTGCTGCCTTTTATCGTCGGTGTGATTATCGGTGGATTGACACCCGGCGCCGATGCGCTGACCAGCAACACATCGCTGATCATCAGCAGCACCGGTCTGCTTATCGTGGTCGGTGTGGTGCTCGATACCATGAAGCAGATCGAAGCGCAGTTGCTCATGCGCAACTACGAAGGGTTTATTCGCTAGCGAGGTCGATAGACCGCGGATTGAGCGGGCCCAAAGGTCTCCCCGGCGGGTGCATGCGGATCAAAGTGGGGTTTGCAAGTCAGCTTATTCTGCCCCGCCAGCGTTCTAGGCCACCTTTACGGTTCGAGAGTAGGACATGAGTGAACGGAAGCGTACGTATGTTGTGTTGTTGGGTGTGCCGGGCGCCGGAAAGGGCACACAGGCGCGCCTCTTGGAAGAAAGGCTGCGACTGCCGCAAGTCTCAACCGGTGATATTTTTCGCTACAATCTAAAGAATCAGACCGAACTTGGTTTGTTGGCGAAGCGCTATATGGATCAGGGCGCACTGGTGCCCGATGAAGTGACGATTGCCATGGTCGAGCAGCGGCTGGCCCAGCCAGACTGCGCACGGGGCGCCATCATGGATGGCTTTCCCCGCAACCTGGTGCAGGCAAAGGCGTTTGATGGCATCACCGCACCGTATGGCGGAGTGAGCCTGGTGCCACTCATCACGCTGGACGATGAAGAGGCCATGCGCCGCATCACGGGGCGGCGGGTTTGCCGCACCTGTGGCGCAGTTTATCATATTGAGTTTAACCCGCCCAAACAGGAGGGCAAGTGCGACCTCGATGGTGGCGAACTCTATCAGCGTGACGACGACCGGCCGGAAACGGTGCGCAACCGGCTCTATGTCTATTATAAACAGACGGCTCCGCTGATCGGCTATTACTTTGCTAAAGAGTTGTTGGTCGAACTGGATGGGGCACGGCCCATCGATGAGGTACACACCGATCTGTTAGGGCTGATTGAACGGCAGTAGCGCCGGGCTTTCCACATCTCTGACGCGTTGCGACCTCCGCTGGTTGACGGGTAAGTGGTATCGATGTGAACAGGTGGTTGAACATGTTCAGACGAAGTAGTCGCAAACTTCTGCGGCGACAGGGACAGGCGCAGGAACGCCGTCCTGAACCCATTCTCAAGAGCCCGCGCGAGATCCAATTGATGCGCGAGGCCGGGCGCATTGTTGCCCGTACTCATGCGGCGCTCAAAGAGGTCATCCGTCCAGGTGTTAGCACGTGGGAGCTGGACCAGGTGGCCAACGAAGTGATGCGCAAATATGACGCGGTCTCGGCTTTTCTGGGCTATCGCGGTTTCCCGGCGCACATTTGCACCAGCATCAATCAGGAACTGGTGCATGGCATCCCGAGTAAGACTCGCACCCTTAAGACAGGCGACATTATCAGCATCGACGTGGGTGTTCGCTATCGTGGCTTTATTGGCGATTCTGCGTGGAGCTATGCTGTCGGTGAGATCAGCCAAGAGGCGGCCGAGTTGATGCGGGTGACCGAAGCAAGCCTGTACGAGGGAATCAAGCAGGCCAGGGTGGGACGCCGCGTCGTGGACATTAGCCGGGCCGTGCAAACCTATGTCGAGAGCCACGGGATGCATGTGGTGCGCGAGTACACCGGGCATGGCGTTGGACGGCAGATGCATGAGGGCCCCCAGGTGCTCAATTTTGTCGGCGACGACCCGGACGGTAACCGGGTGCTTGCGCCCGGGCTGGTGCTTGCCATCGAACCCATGGTGCAGCGGGGTACCTGGCAGACGCGCACGCTCAAGGATAAGTGGACCGTGGTAAGCAAAGATAACAGCCTCACTGCCCACTTCGAGCATACGGTGGCGATCACCAATAACGGCCCTGAAATTTTGACTTTACCATAAAGTTGTGATAGAGTGGTGCAGTTGCGCTAGGAAAAGATTATAGGGGGAAATGGATCATGAAAGTGCGTCCTTCGGTCAAGAAGATCTGTGAAAAGTGTAAGGTGGTGCGCCGGGCAGGTGTGGTTTATGTCATCTGCAGCAACCCCAAGCACAAACAACGACAGGGCTAACGCACGAGCAAAGCGCAAAGGAGAGCAATTATGGCACGTATCGCCGGCGTCGATATCCCGCGCGAGAAGCGGGTAGTCATCGCCCTGACTTATATCTACGGCATCGGTCGTAGCAAGAGCGAAGAGATCCTCGAAGCGACCCAGATCGACCCCAGCATCCGGGTGAAAGACCTGGATGAGAACCAGGTCAACCGCCTGCGCGAGTATGTCGACCGCAACTACATGGTCGAGGGTGATCTGCGGCGCGAAGTGAGTATGAATATCAAGCGGCTGATCGAGATCGGCAGCTACCGTGGGGTTCGTCATCGCCGCAACCTGCCTGTGCGCGGCCAGCGCACGCGCACCAATGCGCGCACCCGGCGCGGTGTCCGCAAGACGGTGGCAGGAAAGAAGCGGGCGACGAAGAAGTAATGTAAGAGGCAGGCAGGGAAACAGGTACACAGGTACACGTGGGGATTTTCCTGTCTACTTGTCTACCTGCGTACCTATCTACTAACCACAAGGAGAAAGCATGGCGCGACCTCAACTCAGGCGACGCGGTCAGCGGGCAGGCGGCCGGCGCGAAAAGAAAAATGTCCCTAGCGGCCAGGCGCATATTCATGCGTCGTTTAACAATACGATCGTGACGATCACCGACCTGGCCGGCAATACGCTCTGTTGGGCCAGCAGTGGCAGCAGCGGCTTCAAAGGGAGCCGCAAGTCAACCCCCTTTGCTGCCCAGTTGGCCGCTCAAAGTGCGGCGCGTACCGCGCGTGATGATTTCAACATGCGCGAGGTAGAAGTGTTTGTCAAGGGCCCTGGCCCGGGCCGTGAGAGTTCGATCCGTTCACTCCAGGCCGCCGGGTTGATCGTCCGCGCAATCACGGACATCACGCCGCTGCCGCACAACGGCTGCCGCCCCCCCAAGAAACGACGCGTCTAACCACAGCAACACTTAATGGAGGACTCATGGCACGATATACGGACGCGGTTTGCAAATTGTGCCGCCGCGAGGGACAACAGCTCTTTCTTAAGGGCGAACGGTGTTTGTCCCCCAAGTGTGCGGTCACCAAACGAAAAACTCCTCCGGGCGAACATGGCAAGAAGGCTGCGTTTGCGCGCAAGATGTCAGACTATGGCAAACAGTTGCGCGAAAAGCAGAAGGCGCGCCGCATCTACGGTGTGATGGAGCGACAGTTCCGACGCTATTTCAAAGAAGCTAGCCGCCGCAAAGGGATGACCGGCGCCACGCTGCTCGCCATTCTGGAGAGTAGGCTTGACAATGTGGTCTACCGGCTTGGTTTTGCCGACAGCCGCGCCCAGGCTCGCCAGCTTGTGCGCCACGGTCATTTTAATTTGAACGGTCACAAAGTCGATATTCCTTCTCTCCTGGTCAAGCCGGGTGATGTCGTTTCCGTTCGTGAAAGCAGCCGCGGTTCGACCTACTTTAAGGATCGAACGCAGTTGATGCAGGGCGCCGTGACGACACCGGTCTGGTTAACACTCAGCATCGCCAACCTGAGCGGTTCAGTTGCCGGTCTGCCCGCTCGCGAGGACATTGCCACCGACTTAAACGAACAGCTCATCGTCGAGTACTATAGTCGGTGAGGCGAAAGCCTGCGACCAGTCATCAGTGGCTAGTAATCAGAACTCATTTCATAAGAACGTTACTGCTCACTGTCCACTGTTCACCGCTTACGGATGAGGGTATAGCGGGTGTGTGCGTATAACAGCGCAGGGAGAAGGTGACCTTGTTAAACATGGTTTTACCGCGAATTGAAGTCGAGGCCAGTTCACAGAACTACGGTCATTTTGTTATAAGCCCGCTTGAGAGCGGTTACGGGATTACACTCGGCAACGCGCTGCGGCGCGTACTGCTCTCCAGCTTGCCGGGCGCAGCGATCACGTCGATCCGGATCAGTGGAATTCATCATGAGTTCTCGCCGATCCCTCATGTGCGTGAGGATACGACGCAGCTGATCTTGAATATCAAACAGATTCGTCTGAAGAGTCGCAGTGAAGATCCAGTACGTATCCATGTCGAAGTCACAAACGAAGGCTCAATCCTGGCTGGCGATATTATTGCTCCGCCAGAGGTCGAAATCGTCAACCTGGATCAGTATCTGCTGACCGCCGACTCCAACGATGTGGACATGGATATCGAAATGGTCGTCGAGGTGGGTCGTGGCTATAGCCCAGCCGAGGAGCGCACTCGCCTACCCCTAGGTGAAATCCCGGTAGACGCGATTTTTAGCCCGGTGCGCAAGGCCGCCTACCGGGTCGAGCGGACCCGCATCGGCCAGCAGACCGACTATGACAAGCTCAACCTGGAGATCTGGACGGATGGCACGATCTCACCAGAGGCAGCGTTGCGCGAGTCTGCCAAGATTCTGGTGCAGCATCTAAGCCTGCTTGCCGGCGCCGAAGCAGTGTCGGCCGAGCCCGCCAAGCAAGAAGAACAGGGCATCCCCAGCCGGGTCTACGATGCGCCCATCGAAGAGCTAGAGTTGACTGTGCGGGCCTACAATTGTCTAAAACGCGCCGGCATCACCCGCGTAGGCGAGATCCTCAAGCGCATGGAAAAGGGCGAGGAAGAGATGCTTGCCATCCGCAACTTTGGCAAAAAGTCGCTGGATGAGCTGGTGGATAAGCTGCGCGAAAAGAATTACTTGAACGTGCCCGGTGTGGACCTGAGCGCATTCTTTAGGAATGGGGGTTACACGCCCGGCGGCGACGACGAAGAAGAAGAGGAAGATCTGGTCGTCGATCTGGAAGAAGAAGTTTGATTGCAGCAATGGGGCGCAACGCGGTCGTGCCCTTGTTGTACCAGCATACCGAAGGATTGAATCATGCGACACAAAGTTGCCGGCAAAAAGTTGGGGCGCAATAGCGCCCAGCGCAAGGCGCTCTTTCGTAACCTCGTCCGCGAACTCTATCTGCACGAGCAGATCGAAACAACCGAAGCTAAGGCGCGTGCGATCCGGGGCGAGGCCGAAAAATTGATTACCAAAGCCAAGCGCGGGATTGCCGACGGCGGCAACCGCGTCCATGCGCAGCGCCAGGTGGTGGCCTTTCTCAACGACAAGGAGGTTGCCACAAAAGTGTTCGAGCAGTTTGCCCCGCGCTATGCCGACCGCAACGGTGGCTATACGCGCATGATCAAATTGGGCAAACGGCAGGGTGATGCCGCCGACATGGTGCTCCTTGAACTGGTCGAGTAAACCAGGAAAAGGGTGGAGACAGCGGTGAGCCTGCCGCCGGTTGCTGTCTGTGGCCTGGTGGCCTATGATGGCAGCGACTATCACGGGTTCCAGTTGCAACCAGGTGTGCCAACAGTTCAGGGGGCGCTGGAAGAGGCGCTGGCACAGTTTGTGGCTCCACCAGTGCGTGTGACTGGCGCCGGGCGCACCGATGCCGGGGTCCATGCGAGTGGCCAGGTGATCGCAACCCAGGTGATCTGGCGTCACCAGGTCGAGGATCTACAGCGAGCCTGGAACGCTCACCTACCACGGTCGCTTGCCATCCGTCGCTTGCAGGTGGCGCCGGCTGGGTTCCACCCCCGTTTTAGCGCTGTGGAACGGGTCTACCGCTATACAGTTATCGAGGCGGCTGACCGATTACTGGCGGCCCCCCGCCATTCGCCATTGACCGACCGGTATGCGCTCTATGTGATGCACCGGCTTGACCTGGCCGCCATGAACGAGGCAGCCCAAGCCTTGCAGGGAGAGCACGACTTTGCCACGTTTGGCAAGGCGCCGGTGAGGGAGAACACGGTTCGCACGGTCTATGAGGCGAGATGGCAGGTGGTAGAAAGCAACCTACCGCCGCTAGTTAATTACCCAGGGCGGCAACTTGTCTTTACGATTCGGGCAAACGCCTTTCTGTATCAGATGGTGCGCAACCTGGTAGGAACGTTGTTGGAGGTCGGGTGTGGCCGCTGGTCGCTGGCAGATGTACAAGAGGCGTTAGCGGCTCGCAAGCGCAGCCGTTCGGCGCCGCCGGCTCCGCCCCAAGGGCTGAACCTGGAACGGATTCGCTACCCAGCCGAGCTGGGCCTGGATTTTGATTGATAAACGATTGACGCAAAAGTACTTTTGTTGGTAGAGGGGTGTGTTGCGTGAAAACTTTTAGCCCAAATGCTGAGGAGGTTCGCCAGGCGCGCGAATGGTGGGTTGTGGACGCAACCGGCCAGACGCTGGGCCGGCTGGCCGCCGAAATTGCCAAAATCCTGCGGGGGAAACACAAACCGACCTTTACCCCCCATTTGGACGCCGGTGACTTTGTCATCGTGACCAATTGCGACAAGTTTGTGGTCACGGGCGACAAGTTGGACAGTGTGCATTACTACCGTCACTCGCGCTATCCGGGCGGTCTTAAGAGCCGCTCGATGCGCGAAATGCTGGATCGTTTTCCTGAGCGCATCATCTATGAAGCGGTCAAAGGGATGATGCCAAAGACCCGGCTCGGCCGCGCCCAGATGCGCAAACTCCGCGTCTACAGCGGCGACGAGCACCCGCACAGTGCCCAACAGCCAAAAGTGCTGGAATTGAAGGAGAGTTAGATGACCCAGTATGTGGAAGCAGTGGGCCGCCGCAAAACGTCAACGGCGCGCGTCCGTCTTTATCCTGGCACGGGCGAGATCATCGTCAACG
Source organism: Chloroflexota bacterium (assembly GCA_003577005.1). The sequence goes on from QEUW01000184.1 coordinate 11,401, forward strand.
ACAAGCCGATGCCCGAATACTTTGGCCGCGACCTGGATCGTATGATCCTCAGGCAACCGCTGGCGCTTACCGGCACCGAGGAGTCGTTCAACATCAGCGTGCATGTGCGTGGCGGCGGTGACTCCGGCCAGGCGGCCGCGGTGCGGCTTGGCATTGCGCGCGCGCTGTGTGAGAGCGATGCTAACTTGCGCCCGCCCCTAAAGGCGGCTGGCCTCTTGACTCGCGATGCGCGGATCAAGGAACGCAAGAAGCCCGGTCTCAAACGCGCCCGCAAAGCCCCCCAATACACAAAGCGCTAAGATCGGGTTCTGTTGGCTATTGTCTAGCCCGAACACGTAGGCGTGCGAACTCCGCGATAGATTCACCTCCGTCACGGCCCTACAGGCTGAGAGGGAGGTGTCTGTTTTTGAGGGACTCCTATGTTGATCCGAACCGGCATCCTCACGGTTCCTGAGCCGGATGAAGCAGCGTGTCAGGCCGTGAGTGCGCTTCTGGGCCAATCGGCGCCAGGTGCGCGGATTATCCATGAAAAGAGCAGCCCCAGCCACCGCCTGCTGATCGAGGAGCTTCTGCGCCGCTGGTGCGATGAGGAAGAGCTGGATCTGCTCATTACGATTGGCGGCACCTTGCCGGCGCCGGGGCCAGCCTCCCAGGAGATCATTCCCGAAGCGACGCTGGCCGTGGTGGAGCGATTGCTGCCCGGTCTGCCCGAAGAGATGCGCGCTGCTGCGCGCGAAGAATCGACGCTGGCCCTGCTCGACCGGGGCGTGGCCGGAATACGCGGGCGTACGCTCATCCTCAATTTGCCCGCCGGTATAGGGCCAGCGACGCTCTTTTTTACGGCAGTGGTTGAACTGGTCGAACCCATCATTGCACACTTGCAAGAGCGTCCGGATGCACCTCGCCTGGCCGAGAGGTTGAGGGCTAACGTTTTGTCACCCGATATAGATCAATATGAAGGTCACGAGAATGAAATGGAGTCGCCATCAACCTTGGCAGCAAAGTTAAGCACCGCTGAATTTGCCGAATACTTGATGCGCAAGAAGTAGTCCGATTCCGTTTCACACCTACCCCGCAAAATTCCGAAATTCTCAGCCAGCAGACAGATCAAGACACTGTCAGCGGCAGCCCCACCAGGACAATCAGTGCCACCTCCGGTGTGATCCCGCGGGTTGCGCCACGATACCGTACCCCTCAACAAAATACGGCTCTCCAACCTTGGACGGGAATACGCTCTTCCCGGATTGCCAAATCCAGGGGTGCGACAGCGGATTTGGCAATCCGCCAAGAGCATTTCCCAGTAAAACCGGGAGAGTCCAAAATACAAAATTATCCCAAATGAACTGCTGCTCAGCCTGATCGAGCAAGATCAGCTTGCGTTCGAGCTGCTCAAAGGCTGGCAGACGGCATTTCTCTCATCCCTATCAAGAATGGATCACCTAAAATCTAAAAACCTGATTTTGGGGGATGTTGAGTCATTTTGAGGCAATTAGTTCCCGCGATTGCCAGTACTCTCTCCCAACCGTGTTGTAGACTCAGGCCACTCTGGTTCGGTGTCTTCCATTTTGCACTTGATTCTAAGGAGAACCGTCATGGTGGCACTACGTCCCCAAACCGCCCTGTTGTTGATCGCTGTTCTGGCGCTTGCCCTGGTTGCGCTGGGTGTCGAACCTACAGCGGCCTCGGCGCCCACTCTACACCTGGTGGCGCCGGCTGGCCCCCATTCGACGCTCGTCCCGGTCGACATTCAACTACACATCGCACAGGCCGCCAACCTGGGCGCCTGGGAGTTTGACCTCCAGTACGACCCCGCGCTCGTGACGATTGCCGGCATCACGCTAGGGGATTTCTTTGCCCCGGTCGATAGGTGCGAGCCGTCCATGGGGCGCTGTGCGATCTCTCTCGGCCCAATCGATGATGGTCAGATCTTCAGCGCCGGGGCGGTGAGCCACGGCCAGGGTGTGGGCGCAAGCGGCGACGGTGTGATCGCCACGCTGCACGTCCAGCCGACCGGTGCGCCGGGCCTGGCAACCCTACACTTCGCAGACGCACTGCTCACCGACGTTGCTGCCAATCCCATCTCCCCGGCCACGGCGGACACAGTATTGGAATTTGTCGCACCGGCACTTGATGGCAGCAACACGGTCTTCCTGCCCGTGGTATCGCGCTAAGTATCCACCCCCCAGCGCAATTGTGGCGTTTGATGGCGCATCATTTGCGCAAGTATGACCACAGCATCACCCGGGTCAGAAACAAGGAGAGCCGCATGAAACCTCATCTTGGCAATGTTTTAGTCGAATATGTGACAGGTGTCTACACACAAACAGTACCCAACTGGCGGGGCGCTGGCGCCATTGAACCGGACAAAATACATCCAGCCAGGCTCTCCTCCGGTGCTGGGCGACGTGGATTGTTTGCTGCGCTGATCCTGGCCACCGCCTTGCTTGGTTTGCTCACCTTCACCCTGGCATACGGCCAGACCCCGATCGGCCCATGCGACCCCATTGACCGCAACTGCGACGGTGACCTCAATATCATTGATTTTCA
>QEUW01000185.1 GCA_003577005.1 Chloroflexota bacterium
ACCAGGCCGATGCGTTGCTGGGCGCCATTGCTGAAGCGGTATCGGTCAATTTTGAGGGCGGCGCCGACGGGCGACGCTACTTGCTCAACTTCTTGCGGCCTAAGACACTGCTGTTGATCCTCGACAATTTTGAGCATCTGCTGGGCAACGAAACGCCCCTACCTGCGCTCGACCTGGTGGAAGCGCTGTTGCGCCAGGCGCCAAACGTCAAGATTTTGGTCACGTCGCGCGAACGGCTCAATCTGCAAGAAGAGTGGGTGTTGGAGGTTGCCGGGCTTGACTATCCGCCGGCCGGCGCGCCGACTGGTCAGCCGCCCGTGTCGCTCGCCGCCATCAACAGGTACGATGCGGTAGCACTCTTTGTGCAACGCGCCAGCCAGACGCGGACCGGTTTCACCTTGGCCGAAGAGGAAATGCCCGCCGTCGTGCGTCTCTGCCAGTTGTTGGCGGGGATGCCTCTGGGGTTGGAACTGGCCGCCACCTGGCTGCGCGACCTCTCATGCGCCGAAGTGGTGGCCGAACTCGAGCGCGGCATGGATTTTCTCGCCACGACCCTGCGTAATCCCCCGGCGCGTCATCGCAGCCTGCGCGCCGTCTTTGATCATTCATGGCAGATCCTGTCGGAGCAGGAGCAGGCGATCTTGCGCAAGTTGTCGATCTTTCAGGGCAGCTTCAGCCGTGAAGCTGCCGGTGCGGTGGCGGGCGCCTCTCTACCCATGCTAGCACGCCTAGCCGACAAGTCGCTGCTGCGCCGCTCCACCGACCCTGGCGGTCGCGTCCGCTATGACCTGCACGAAATGGTCCGCCAGTTTGCAGCAGAGAAGCTACGCGCTGATCCTGCCGAAGAAGCGCAGGTGCAGGCAACCCACGCCCGTTACTTTGCCGATTTCTTGTGTGCCTTCGAGCCGGATTTTCTCAACGAGCGGCAGACGCAGGCCTATACCCGGATGTGCGAAGAAATCCACAATATCACGGCCGCCTGGGAAACCGCCTGCCAGCAACCGCCCGACGCAGACGGCGTCGATACCGTGCAAAAATTTATCAACAGTCTGGGTAATTTCTACACAATACACAGCCAACTCATCCAGGGCGAAGCGTTTGCAGAAAAGGCAGTGGCTTACTTGCGTCGCGCCGACCCGGCTGATCCGGTGGTGCAAACCATCCTGGCCAAGGCACTCACCTGGCAAAGTATCTTCCAACTGGCCCTTGATAAGACAGCGCAGGCTGAAAGCAATCTGGCGGAGAGTTATCACCTTGCCCAACAGGCAGAAGCGCCAGAGCAACTGGCCTCGGCGTTGGGCTGGCAGGCCATCATCGCCCGCAAAAAACAAGATTTTGGCCACATGCAACAGTTAGCGGCACAGGGCTTGACCATCGCCCGCCAGGCCCAGTTGTGGCATCTGGAAGCCAGGATGCTTAGCCACCTGGCCAACGCGGCCCTGGGCATGGGCGCTTACACCGAAGCCAGAGAGCGGATCCAACAGTCGCTCCAGATGTATCTGGACCACAATCACCTGTTTTATGTGGATATCACACGCGGCACACTGGCTACCATTTCAGGGCGGTTGGGTGACTTTGACGAAGCCAAACAACAGTGGTTGCAGGTGTTGGCGCTCCAGGAGCGAATGGGCAGCAGCCATCGGCGCCATGCCCTTTATGTCCATCTTGGCGCGATTTCCCAGGCGCTGGGGGAATGCGATGCGGCCCGGCGCTACTATTCCGAGAGCATCCGATTCTGCCAGGAGGTGGGGTTGGAGACTCAGGAGGCGTATGGGCTGGCAGGCTTGGGTGACCTGGCGCGTTTACTAGGGGAATATACCGAGGCCGGCTACTATCTCGAGCAGAGCCGGCAGCGCTTCCAGGCAGCTGGCTGGTCACAGGACGTAGCGGAAACGCTCTACCGCTTGGGCCAGGTTGCGTTAGCGACGGATGATCTCGCAGCCGCACAACAATATTTTGCCGACAGTTATGCCCTTTATCAGCCGTCGGACAATCGCTCAGGAATGGCGCTGGCGCAAAAGGGGACGGGCCAGGTAGCGCAAGCTGCGGCACAACCGGAGGAAGCCCGCCGCCACTTTTGCGCCGCCCTCCAAACCTTGCAAGGGCTTGAGGCCTACCCTATCCTGCTCGATGTGCTTACCCAACTGGCCGCCACCTATCTGACTCAAGACGGAGCCAGCCGCGGCCTTTTGTTGCTAGCCTATCTCAGGCAGCAAACCAGAGTGACCTCCGAAGTGCGCGGTCAGGCCGGCGATCTATGGAATCTGTACCGTGACCAGATTGCACAGCCAATGTTGACTGAAGCAGTTACACAGGCACAGGGAAGCACGCTCGCCCAAGTGATTGCCGCAGCAATCGGTGACGACGAAACGGCCAAACTGCTAATGCAATACGCTCCTGAGTTGAAAACTGAAAATGAGGGATATGGTATAATGGGATGACAAAGCCGGTGAAGATGCGCCTGCCAGACGAGGAGAGTACCCCATGGCGATTGTACAAGAACTTGACCAGACTGAGCGCACGTACGAACTGCGGATCCCCATGAGCTATGAGGAATTTCTCGCCAAAATCGACGAAAGCACCCATGCAGAATGGGTCAACGGAGAGGCGATTATCTTTATGCCACCTACACCCCTTCATCAACATGTTGTTGGCTTTTTATATGCCCTCTTGCGAGAATTCAACAAGATATTTGGCTTAGGTGAAGTATTCACTGCACCGATTGAAATGAAAGTGACGCCTGATGGCAGTGGACGCGAGCCTGATGTTCTTTTTGTTGCGACGAAGAATGCTCATCGTATCACCGACAAGAAGATCGAAGGACCGGCTGATCTCGTGATCGAGGTGATTTCCGACGAGAGCCTGACCCGCGACCGCTCTGAGAAATTCTATGAGTATCAGGATGCCGGCGTGCGTGAATACTGGCTCATTGACGCCAGGCCGGGTCGCCAACGCGCCGATTTCTGGGTGTTGGGCGTCGATGGCCGCTATCGTCCTGTCCCGCTCAACGAGGATGATGTATACTACTCCACAGTTTTACCCGACTTCTGGCTCGACACGAACTGGCTCTGGCAGGATGAGTTGCCCGATGTGCTCTCTACGCTGGCGCAGATCGTCGGCGAGGAGCGCCTCATCGCCCATCTGCGCCAGAAGGGTGCGGATCGTCCTCATTGATTGATCGATTCATTCAAGGGTAACGCCACGGTTCGCCCTGCCTCTGCCGAGCGGTAGATCGCCCGGATGATCTCCACCGCCTTGCGCGCTTCGGGGCCGTCGACGAGCGGGGGCCGGCCTTGCTGCACCGCCTCGATAAAATCCACAATCTGCCGCCGGTGGCGCTCGGACCCGATGGCCATAGGGTCGCCAGCGCCGCTGCCGCCCCCATCTCCTTCCAGGTTGAGCATGGCTTCCTCTTCGCCTGCTGCGGCGTCGGCCAGCTTCCAGGTGACGATGCGCCCCTCTTCGAGGACGATGGTGCCACGGTCGCCGCGCACCTCGACGCGCGCCGGGTCGCCCGGCCAGCAACTGGTTGCGCCCTGGATGACGCCCAGCGCGCCGCTGGCAAAGGTGAGGAGGGCGCAGCCGGTGTCCTCGGTCTCCATCTTGTGGGCCAACGTGCCCATGCGCCCGCTGACGGCAGTGACCGGGCCAACCAACCACTGCAGCAGGTCGATATTGTGAATGGCCTGGTTCATGAGCGCCCCGCCGCCGTCAAACGCCCAGGTGCCGCGCCAGCTGCTGTCGTAGTATTGCTGGGGCCGGTACCACTTGACGAAGACATCGGCCATCGTCACGCGGCCCAGACGCCCGGCGTCGATGGCCGCTTTGGCCTGGTGCGTGCCGGCCATAAAGCGCAAGGGGAAGACGCCAGCCAGAGTCACACCGGCCTGGCGCACAGCCTCAAGCAGCGCATCTACCTTTGGCAGCGTGACATCGATCGGTTTCTCCACCAACAGATGTTTACCTGCCTGCGCACCGGCGATGGCGATCTCGGCGTGGGTGGCGCTGGGTGTGCAGACGGCGACGGCATCCACATCGGTGCGGCGCACGGCCTCCCGATAATCTGCCTCCCACGCTGCGCCGCAAGTAGCAGCCAGGGTACGGCCACTGGCTGCGGTCCGGCTACAGACAACGGTGATCTGCGCTGCGGGGATCTGTTGCAGCGCCTGGACGTGAATTTTGGCAATGTTGCCGGCTCCAATGACAGCAAATCGTAAGGTTTCCACCGTAACACCTCATGTAGGGCCTACATCTGTTCGCATATTGTATGGCAAATGTATAAAAAACGCGCTTGACTTTTGGCAATATTCGCTGTATGCTGTCGCAGACAGACGCAGCACACGGGTCTCAACAGCGCACCAAGTCCGGGTTGTTCGATAGCAGCATTCGCCGGCATATCGCCAGTGAATTCAGCGGGATAACAGAGGGAATTGGAGTTCAGCACCGCCGGACTGAGTCGGTCAAGGCGGTTTTTTGTTTTTACCCGGCGCTGCGCCCTGTCGGCACCAGCGTTGTCTGTAGTTGATGTACAAGGAGGAATCTACCATGAATGACCGACACACGGGCATTGTCAAGTGGTTCAACGACCAAAAGGGCTATGGCTTTATTGCCCTGGATGGGGGTGGCAGCGATGTCTTTGTCCACTATTCGGCCATCAACGGTCAGGGACACCGGACGCTCATCCAGGGTCAACGAGTTGAATTTACTGTACAACAAGGCCCGAAGGGACCGGCAGCGGCGGACGTGCAAAAGCTCTAGGCCGGTGTCGTAGCCCCGGTACCTGGCTGGATTGGCTCTCTGTGAAAGTAGAGCGAATAAGCCTATCGCTGGTTGCTAAAAAGGGGAGACTCACACGCGAGTGTGGTCTCCCCTTTTTCTATTCCTGGCCGCTACTGGCGTTTGAGCACAGGCAGGCCGTTCTTGCTTTCAGAGACTTCGTAGCCCTTGGGTACATCGTTGAGGGCGCCGTCTTTCTCCTCCTTGGCAAAGAAGTAGATGGTCTGCTTCTTGCCGTTCTTCAGGGTCGTATCGCGCGAGTGCAAATAGTAGGTGCGACCCTTCGAATTGGTGTACTGGTAAGCCATCTGTTCCCTCCTTGTCTGTGGCTTTCTAGAGAGTGGCGATGAACGAGCCCTAAAACCCGTCCAGTATCGCAGAGTGCAGCTGGATGCGGTAACACCGGTCACTGCTGTTCATCTCTGCATGTTATACTATCGAAACTCTCCTTTGTCAACCACTTGTACACTGGACAACCTGACGTCTTCCATGCGATCCGGCCAAGACCGGTCGAGCACAGAATCGAGTGGGCATTATATTCAACCCGCTCGAGTTTTGCAATTTTTGCAACAGCGCATCCTTTGCACTTCCAATATTTATTGACTGATGGGCGATCTCCCTCAACGTTGACGGTCAATCACCTCTACGCCAATATTCGGCATACCGCCCTGCCAGCGCTATCGGTAATCGGCCCACCAGATGGGTTCCTTCTGCACTGTGCTCTTCCTGTTCTACATGGCCGTGCTCATGCACCAGCGCAACCAGTTCGCCGTGGTCATAGGGAATGACTACATCAATGGGCGCCATTTGTTGGCGTAGCACCTGCTCTACCTTCTGACGTAGATCGTCCAGACCCTGGCCGGTGAGTGCGCTGATGGCGACAGCGTTGGGATAGTCCGCCAGCGCGGTCTGAACGTAATCCACATCCCTTGGGTCGCTGAGATCCAGTGTATCGACCTTGTTGAGCGCCGTAACCACTGGTTTCTGACCCGCACCCAACCCTTCGAGCACCTCTTCGACTGCAGCGACCTGCTCTTCCATGTTGGGGTGCGAGAGGTCAACGACGTGGATCAGTAGATCGCCTTCTGTCACCTCCTCCAGCGTGGCGCGGAAGGCCGCTACCAGCGTCGTCGGCAACTTCTGGATAAAACCAACCGTGTCCGTCAGAAGCGCCACCTGTCCGTTGCCCAACTCGACCCGACGCGTCGTCGGGTCGAGGGTGGCGAAAAGCTTATCTTCGGCCACCACCTGGGCATCGCTCAAGCTGTTGAGCAACGTGCTCTTGCCGGCGTTGGTGTAGCCGACAAGGGCGATCTGGGCGATAGCCCCTTTGCGTCGCTGGCGGCGGTGCATGCCCCGCTGTTGGCGGATCTCTTCCAGTTGTCGCTTGAGAAAGCTGATACGCCGGCTGATCTCACGGCGGTCTACTTCAAGCTGGGTTTCACCCGGGCCGCGGACGCCGACGCCACCCGCTGCACCCCCGGCGCGCCCACCGGCCTGGCGCGCCAGATGGGTCCACGCACGGGTCAAACGGGGCAGACGATACTCGTACTGCGCCAGTTCCACCTGTACGGCGCCCTCGCGTGTGCGAGCGTGCCCGGCAAAGATGTCGAGGATGAGCGCGGTGCGGTCCACAACTTTTACGTCCTCGCCCAGCGCTTTCTCTAGTTCACGCTGCTGGCGAGGCGAAAGCTCTTCATCAAAGAGCACCACGTTCGCATTCAGCTCGATCACGCCCACCTTTAGTTCCTCGAGCTTGCCGGCGCCAATGAGTGTAGCGGGGTTGGGTGTGTCGAGCCGCTGGGTGATTGTGCCCACCACGGCCAGCCCGGCGGTTTTGGCCAGGAGGGCCAGTTCCGCCAGCGAAGCATCAAGGGTGAGCAGACCCGGCTCGCCACCGATCTGCACCCCAACGAGGAGCGCACGCTCTTGCGGCGGCTCGGTCACAACCAACCCTTGATTGTCGCGCACGACCGTGCGACGGCTCCGTCGTTCTTCCTCACCGTCGGCGCTCGTTGCGCCAACATCAACGGTGGATGCAAGGGATGTGGGTTTTGTCATGGTTCTGTCGTTGTATCCTCATGAATAGTTAACAACTCTGCGCTGACCCAGCCGTGGAGCGGTGAGGCAATCTCGCTCCAATCGCCAGCCAGGTTCGTAGCGATGATCACCACATTTTGGCCGGCGTGCAGCCCGTCACGGATGGCATACTCGACTCCCGGCCCGCTGCGCACATTGAGACGGGTTGCTGCGACCTGTGCCTCGCGTAATCCAAGCCTGGTCTCATACCCCTGCGGCTCCTGGCTCTGAAAACGCAGAAAGTGATTGTTGACCCAACCCAGCGCCGGCAGTTGGATCTGCGACCACTCACCGTCGGCAGTATAGCCAACCACCAGCACCTGCTGGCCTACCACCAACAAGCCGAGCGGGGCATCTTCCAACGAGGGGCCACTGCGCACAGTCAACGGCCCGGCATGGACCCAAGCAGGGCGCGGTGGCGGGTAGGCGGCTGTCAACAGGTGTGGCGCCGGGGCCGCGACACTCGGGTACGATCTATATTCATCGACGCTCGCCATGATGATCAGTGTGCAAAGCAGCGCAACGCTCATCACGACAACGGGCCGCCGGGCCAGCAGGCTCCGCCGTGCCCACCCCCAGCGCAAGGGGCGGGTGAGCGCCCAGCGCGCGGTGGCAAACGCTGGTAGACTATCCTTTAATTGTACACCAGAATGGACAAAAGCGCGCCAGTTGAAATTGGGCCAGTTCCACTGGAAGGTTCGCCCTCCCCGCAACGTGCCCGGTAAGGGTGAATGCTGCTTGAGCCAGATCCAGATGCGATCGGTTTGCGAGGGGTTCAGGCGCAGCGCATCTGCCCAGGCCGCCACCGCCCAGGCGGACGCTTCGGCGGTAAAGGCCAGGTTTTGCTCCAGGCGACGGGCAAGCTGGCTGTGCAACGCCTGCTGCGGCAGCCAGGCCGGCGCCGCCAGCAACTCGGCGGGGATGCGCTGTTTCTGGGCGTTGACCAGGACAAAGATCTCGCGTCCGTGCTGGGGGCAGTGGTCGCGCAACAACGCCTCAGTACGGCGCGGGTCGGCGTACAGCTCTGGGCCGTAGAGGATCAATAACTGGCAGAGGATGCGCCGTGGCTCATCGTGCATGGGTTCTCAAACCCGAATCTCCGCCTCCGTTGCGCCAAAGTGGACGTGCGTGCCGGAGGCCAACGTGACGCTGCGACCGGGGGAAACATCCCGCACCGTCCCATCCGCAGTTGTAATGACCCACTTGTTGGCCGAGAGATTTTGCAGCCCCCAGACTGACGGCTGGATTGGATGTTGCACAACGGTGGCCAGGGTTTCACTGAGGTCAAAGGGCCGGTTGAGCTCCAGGTGGTGCGGATAGAGGCGCGTGTCATGGTTGAGCAGGATGATCGGCTGTTCGCTCCCGCGCTTGAGCCGCAAACGGGGTGGTAACGGGATTGCCTGCTCACATGCCCAGCAGACCGGTGTGTGGCCGGCCCTCAGCCTGGCTGTGTCGTAAAAATTCTCTGCGCCACATTGGGTGCAGTACAAGATGCTGTCGCGCAGTTGCAAGAGCGCGCTGCACCATTCACTCTCGCGAACGCGTCCGTGGTGTGGGTCATGAATACCACTGGTGAAGGCGCGTGTAAAGAGATCGCGTATGGCCTGCGGGTAGAGCGGCCAGAAGGCCAGTGGGTTATCCTGCTCGCCGGGAACCGGCCAGTTGCTGCCGTCGGACGGGTCAAAGATAAAGAGCGGGTCATGGCCGTAGAGCCGGGTCATGGCGGGCTGGTCAAAACAGCGGATGGCGAGTTCGCGCGCTCCTTCGAGCGGGTGGTGGTTGCAGAGCAGATAGAAGAGCAGCACGGCCAACGAGAAGAGATCCGTCTGCGCATTGGGTTCGGCCTCGCCGCGCACGATCTCCGGCGCCATAAAACGCGGGGTTCCACTGATGGCGCCCGGCGTGTTGTTGACATCCACATTGTCGTTGTCGCCGATGCGCACCTCACCGCTGTTGGGGTCGAAGAAGACGTTACCAAACGAAATATCCCGATAACAAAGACCCTTGGCATGGAGCTCCCGGTAGTGATAGGCCAGTTCAAAACCAGTCGTGATAAGTACATGGAACGAGGGGGTGACCCGGCGCGTCACCAAGTCGATCATGCCCTTGAAACGAGGCTCGCGCAGCGGCATGACATAGCCAAAGCTGGTCTCGTCATCTGGCTGTGCTGCCACATCGAGCGGCCAGAGAAAACGGTCGCTAGGTGCGCCAAAGCCGATGAGCTTTTGCAGGCGCGAGCGCAGCTGTGGGTCCTGCTTGCGGTACTGTGGGAAGTACCACTTGAGCGCCACCGGCTGGCCGGCCAGCGTCGCCCGGTAGACTTCCCCCTGGGCGCCACCACCTAGAAACTCTTCTACGACACAAGTCAGGCCCGTCATCTGCGCCTGTACGGTTGTGTGGATCGGTAATAGCTGGTTCATGGCTGGCGATAGAGGATCCCTACGGAAATGTCGTCACCGCTGCCCTGGTCCGACGTGGCGCGTAACCAGCCGGGCATCTGTTGGCGCAACAAGCGTGTACCATCTACTGGCTGTTGGTTTACCAGTGTATAGATATCTGCCGCTGCCTGCAAAAAATCGCCATCTCCGATAAACGAATTGGCATAGCCATCGGTCGCCAGTAGCACAAGCGCCGGCGGCCGGTCGGACAACGGCTGGAAATAGGTGCGCACAAAACGCCAAGCATCAACCATACAGAGCGAGGTTGTGGCATCGCCAAAGAGCCGGGTGTCCACGGGAAGCGGTGGGCGCACCGACTGTCCATCTTCATCAACGATAACGATGTCACCGTCGCCAAGTTGCACATATAACAGAAAAGTGGTTGTCACCAGTGCCGCCACCACTGTGGCACCATAGGCGATGCGCGGATCGGTCTCCAGGCTGGCGCGCGCCTCATCGTTCAGCGCCTCAAGTTCGTGTGCGGTCAGCGGCAAAGCGGCCAGGTGCGCATCGACAAGCTGGTGCCAGCAACGAACCAACAGCGACGGCAATTTCTGTTCCGCCAGGTGTTTGACGTTCGCCAGGGCGCCGGTGCGGTAGTACTCAAGACCTAGGTCGCGCAGAATGGCGCGCGCCGCCCGCACGGCCAGTTGCGCGCCCACATCGCTGCGTATATAGCGCGGCCCCCCATGCCCATCGGCCAGCGCCAGCGCCACCAGCGGCCGCTCACCGTCATAGGCCGCCACCCAGTCGATAGCATCCTGGTTGGGTACTCCGGCGCGCAGATGGGTGGCGCCCGCGACAGTGCAACCAAAGACATGCCAGGGGAAACGGTTTGGTGCGATCATACATGCTTGATTCCTGATGTGTAATGCGTAATGCGTAATGCGTGTTCCGTGTTCCATATCACCCATTACGGATTACGCATTACGTGTCACCACACATCTTCCACATCTGCCGTCGGTTCAGGGGCTGCGGGAAGGGGGATATTGGTGGGGGCGGTGATGCCGGCGGCGGTCTGGGTGGCCGGTGATGAGGCGGCCTTGAGCACGGCGGTCGAGGCCCATTTGATAAACTTGACCAGATCAGTAGGGTTGTGGGCGTGAAGCGGTGCGATTTCGGGGTGGCCGATAAACTTTTGCAGCACATCGTGGTCGGCGTCGTCGCCAATGGCGATGGCAATCCGCACCGCCTTTTTACCCCACGGCTGGTCCATCAGCGCCTTGAGACCGGCATTGAAGTCATCAGTAGGGTGGCCGTCGGAGATGAGCACCAGCACCGGGGGCAGCCCGCGCGGCGGCATCTGTTCAACTGTTAGTGCATCGGCGACCATACGCAGCGCCTTGCCCATGTCGGTCACACCGTTGGCGCGCAGATCCTGCCAGCGAAAGTCGTTGACCGGCGTCGGCTGCGAAATGTGCCACTGTGCGCCGCTGGCAAAGGTGAGCGCCCGCACCAGCACCTGGGCATTGGGATTTTCTGCCGCCACCTTTTGCATCTCTGGGATCGCTTCTTTGATGGCAAAGTTGAGCCGCTGGATCTTGTCCCCAGCCATAGAGCCGGAGCAATCGACGAGCCAGAAAAAGTGGAGCGGGCGGCTGGCCAGAGCGCCGCCGGGTAGTTTTGTCATGGCCATCGTCTCCTCGAATTAGCACGCGCTGTTGTTGTGATTATACCAGAACATTTGTTCTGAGTAAACTTGCCGACATTGTAGCGCTCAAATCCGTAAGGACAGGTGCAGGTATCGATGGAAGTGAAACATGCTTGAGCGCGGTATTTTTTACTTTGATATAAATAATCCCAAGGTTGGTGTATGAAAATTTGGATAATTTTACTTGTTGATTCAAAATGGCGCAAGTCAGGTAAATGGGCAACAGCCTCTTATTACAGCCGTCCTTTCAAGAAGGAGCAGGAGCAAGGGCATGATCTGGCTCCCGCTGCTCAACATCACGGACCAGCGGGAGCGTATAGGCGCTGAGGCTCAACACGACCACCCCAATGCCGCTCACGACAAAGAGCACTGCGGCGCCAGCGCCGGGACCGCTGCCCACCAGCCATTCCAATACCGGGATCAAAGCTCCGCCCGGCTGCATCCCCGGTTCTAACCAGCGGTCTACCAGTGGAATGGCCAACAGTTTGGCCAGGGGCAGCGCGATCCACGCTAACATGCGGCGCAGCGCAAAAACCCGCCCCTGGAGATCGGGCGCTACTTTGCTTTGCCAGATGGCCTGGTTCGAACCGTTCATAATAGGAACCGTAAAGACGTACCCGAACATACCAATCACCCAAGACAGCCACGAGCGCCCCAACCCCAGCGGCAACAAACCAAGCAACCCGCAGGCCATCCAGGCCAGGAGCACACCATGAATGCGCCGCCGTGGGCCACCCCATGCGCTCATCAACGCGCCCCCCAGTAGCCCACCAATTCCGCCAGCCGCCGACACCCAAGACCAAACGCTTACATCCTGTCCGCTGCGCGCCAGCACCATGGCCGCCAGCCCCGTCAGGGCCAGGCTGGAGACAAAGTTGCAGCCGGTAAAGACCAACTGCAATCCCAACAGACTGGGACGAGCCAACAGATAGCGCAGACCATATACCGTCTCGCGCCAGAAGTGGCCGGCCACGAGCGCACCATCTTCTGAAGGAGGCGGCTGAGGGACTTTTACAAGGAGCAGGACAGTCACGGCAAAGGCGAAAGTCAACAAGTCGATCACCAGGATGCCGGGCAGCCCGACCAACAGCAACAAGCCTCCAGCCAGGAGCGGCCCGCCGATTTCCGAGACCGACTGCGCTAGCGAATTGAGTCCGGCTGCGCGACCATACTGCTCTTTGGACAGCATAGTGCTGATGATAGCAGAAAACGCAGGCCACTGAAAGGTATAAAAGGCGCCTTTGAACGCCGTAGTAATATACAGATGCCACACCTCCAGCCGGCCGAGGCTCACCAGCGTTACAACAGTGACGGTAGCCAGCGCCGCGGCCAGGTCGCTGAGGATCATCATAGTCTTGCGGTTGGAACGGTCTATAATCGTGCCGGCCACTGGACTCATGAAAATGGCCGGGAGGAGAAAGGCCAGGTTCAGTAGCGCCAACTCCTGCACGCGGCCGGTCTGGTTGAAGATCCAGATGGGCAGCGCAAAGGCAGTCAACGAGCTGCCCAGCAGCGACAGGAGCTGGCCAGACCAGATCCACATAAACGTGCGCATGGCAGCTCCTTTTGAAAGAACTGGCTAGGTAAGCGGTGCAGGAAATTATCATTATAGCTGAGTTGCGCCCGTCGGGCCAGCACTTCACGCGCCGGTCAGCAATAGCAGACGCCGAGCTTGACTCTTCTATCCGGCGCAAGTACCATACGGACAACTTTCAAATCAGGAGAAAACCATGCGCTCCGACCCTACGCTCACAATCGAAAGCAGTCCCGCCCCAGCCGACCGCCAGATCGTCGGTAAGGGAATTGACGAGTACAACCGCCAATACGCTGGCGACGCCAACCACCAGGAACTGGCGGTTTTCGTACGCGATGCCGGCGGCCGTGTAATCGGCGGTCTCTTGGGCGACACCTACTACGGCTGGCTGGCTATCAACCTGCTCTGGATCGATGCGGCCTGGCGTGGCCGCGGCTATGGCCGCGCCCTCTTACATGCAGCCGAAGCGGAAGCGGTCCGCCGCGGCTGCCACCACGCCCACCTCGACACGCTCAGTTTTCAAGCGCTCGACTTCTACCTGAAGGAAGGCTACACCATCTTTGGTCAACTCGATGACCTCCCCCCCGGCCACACCCGTTACTTCTTGCAGAAAAACCTTGAAACGCAGAGCGTAGAGCGTAGAACGTAGAACAGTTCCAACGTTCTACGCTCTACGCTCTACGTTCATGAGGTTGGTGATGGGCAGGTGGTATGTGTTGGGGGCAGCTATCTTGTGGGGGACGACAGGGACGGCGCAGGCCTTCGCCCCACCGGCGGCCAGCCCGGTGGCGGTGGGTGTGGTGCGGCTGGTCATCGGTGGTGTGGCGTTATTGGTATTGGCGCTGGCGCGGGGGACGTTGCGCCAGGCAACGCCTTGGCCATGGCTGCCGACCGCGTTGGCAGCCGGGAGCATGGCTGTATATCAACTGGTTTTCTTTGCTGCGGTGCGACAAACTGGCGTTGCCGTGGGAACGGTGATCGCTATTGGCAGCGCACCGATGATCGCCGGGCTGTTGGGCTGGCTTGTGCGCGCAGAGCGGCCGAGCATCCGCTGGCTGCTGGCGACAATTTTCGCCGTGGCCGGGTGTGGATTCTTGGTGCGCAACGGCGGTGATCTCAACGTCAACGCGCTGGGCATCCTATTGGCGCTGGGAGCAGGGGCAAGCTACGCCCTCTATGCGCTGGCGAGCAAAGAACTGGTGGACCTCCACCCACCCGATGCGGTGGCGGCGGTGGCCTTCTTTGGCGGTGCGCTGCTGTTGGCTCCGCTGCTCTGGTTCCTCGACCTGCGCTGGCTGGGTGAACCGCGCGGGCTGCTGGCGGCGCTGCACCTGGGCCTGCTTGCTACGGCTGCGGCCTATGCGCTGTATGTGCGCGGGCTGGTGCGTATCCCAACCGCGACGGCGGTCACGTTGTCATTGGGCGAACCGGTGGTGGCGAACCGCGACGGCGGTCACGTTGTCATTGGGCGAACCGGTGGTGGCGGCTCTGTTGGGGGTCGTGGTGTTGGGCGAGCGGTTGGCAGGGATGGCGCTCGCAGGCCTTTTGCTGTTGCTCTTTGGGCTTGGCACCCTGGCCGTGCCAGATCGCACGAATCAACCAGTACACCATGAGTGACCTTTCTAATACTACAACCGCACTTAGCCAGAACCTGTGGCAGAGACCTCCGGGACGTGGCCGGCGAGATTCGGCGCATTCAGAGGCTTCTGCGGCCACCTCCCGGAGGTCGGTGAAGAAGTGCGGTTGTAGTACTAATCGCTCAATTGTTGAGAGTGACCCAAAACGCGGTAGAATAGCGGGTATGAAACCCTTTTTGAAGTGGGCCGGCAACAAATTTCAGATCGTCGAGCGGATCAAGGCTGTGTTGCCGCCAGGCAAGCGGCTCATCGAGCCGTTTGTCGGGTCGGGGGCGGTCTTTTTGAATACGGACTACCCCTTGTATTTGCTGGCGGACGCCAACGCCGACTTGATCAATCTTTACCAGCAACTGCAGGCCGGCGGGCAGGAGTTTATTGATTACTGTCGCACCTTCTTTGTGGCGGATAATAACCAGGCCGAGCGCTATTATGAGCTACGACATCAGTTCAATGGTACAAGGGACCCGGTTGAAAAGGCCGCGCTCTTTGTCTATCTGAACAAGCATTGCTACAATGGACTGTGCCGCTATAATGCCAAGGGTGGGTTCAACGTCCCGTTTGGGCGCTATATGAAACCTTATTTTCCTGAAAAGGAGATGTACAATTTCTACGTAAAGTCAGCACAGGCGACTTTTGTAAGTGCTGATTTTGCTTCTATGATGAGATCAGCTACTTCCGGTGATATAATTTATTGTGATCCACCTTACGTGCCTCTGTCTCAGACTGCAAAATTCACAAGTTATAGTCCGCAAAAGTTTGCAATTGAAGAGCAGAAGCAACTAGCTAGGCTAGCTGCTGAGTTAGCAAACCGAGGTGTTCCTGTGGTTATCTCTAATCATTATACAGATTCCACCTCACAATGGTACCGGGATGCAGCTGTAGTAACGTTAGAAGTTCAGAGATATATTAGCCGAAATGGCTCTAATCGAGTGAAAGTGGCCGAAATTCTTGCCAAATTTGAATTTGGCGAGCCAGCACCGGAAATTGAGTAAAATTGTCAGATAATCGCCGCAGGAATCATGTTCTCACGGGTACCAATAGATAGCTAACATTTGCGATCAAAGGTACATTTTCAGGCAGCCTCCTCATGAACAAACCATCAGAATTCCTTCTTGCAGGCACCCTGCCACCGCCCATCGATCAATTGCCGGCTGATTACCGGCGCAACATCGAGCAAGCTGTCAAGCTGCTCAAAGAGAGCGGCTGCACAGAAGTCTATCTCTTCGGCTCGCTGGCTGCCGGGGCCCCTAGTGCACAATCTGACATTGATCTG
>QEUW01000788.1 GCA_003577005.1 Chloroflexota bacterium
CTCAAACAGGCGCTCGACATCTACTACGACCAGTGCTACAACATCGGCGTCGTGGGCGCCGGCGTCGTACCCGTGGTCGTCTCCAACCGCATGAAGAACGTGCCCGACAACAACATCCAGGCCAACGCCTTGATGCAGATCAACAATGGGCAACCGGCCCAGTTTTATATTGATGAAGAGGCGTAAGACAGAACAAGTAATCGGTAATGGGTAATCGGTAATCGGTAATTTGCAGCGTCGTTACTGATTACTTGTTACCGATTACCGATTACCCATTACATGTTGTAAACACAGATGCTCGAATACATCATCCGCCGCATCTTGCTGGCGATACCGACACTCTTTTTGATCTCGGTCATCTCGTTTGTGGTGATCCAGTTGCCGCCGGGTGACTTTCTGACCTCGTACATCGCTCAGATACGCGCCGAAGAGGGGGATCAGGCCGCAGATGCCGCGGTGCGCGAGGGGCGGATTGCGGTGCTGCAAGCGCGCTATGGGTTGGACCAGCCACTCTACGTGCAGTACTGGCGCTGGATCACCAATATCTTGCTGCGAGGCGATTTTGGCTGGTCGTTCGAGCAAAAGACCGCGGTGCGCGACTTGATCTGGGAGCGGCTGGGGCTGACCGTTGTGCTCTCCAGCCTCACCATCGCCTTTACCTGGGCGCTGGCGATCCCCATTGGGGTAGTGTCGGCGGTGAAGCAGTATTCGCTTTCGGACTACTTTTTCTCGTTTATCGGCTTTATCGGGCTGGCGATCCCCAACTTTTTGCTGGCGCTCATCTTTATGTGGCTGGCCTTTACCTGGTTCGATGTCAATGTCACCGGTCTCTTTTCTGAGGGCTATATGAACGCGCCCTGGAGTTGGGCCAAGTTTGTCGATATGCTCAAACATATCTGGCTGCCAGTGGTGATCCTGGGCATGGGCGGCACGGCGAGCCTGATCCGCACCATGCGCGCCAACCTGCTCGATGAACTCAACAAGCCTTATGTCGAGGCCGCCCGCGCCCGCGGCGTCGCCGAGTGGACGCTGGTCTGGCGCTACCCGGTGCGGCTGGCGCTCAACCCCTTTATCAGCACGATTGGGTTGATCCTGCCACAGCTCATCTCCGGCGCCACCATCGTCTCGATTGTCATGAGCCTGCCCACCACCGGGCCGCTCTTCTTTCGTGCCCTGCTCTCGCAAGATATGTTTCTGGCCGGCGCCTTTGTCTTGCTGCTCAGCGTGCTTACGGTGGTGGGGATGTTGATCTCTGATATTTTGCTGGTGGTGTTGGACCCGCGCATTGCGTATGATAGACGATAGATGATGAGACGCAAGCTGGTGCTTTACAGCGAACAGGAGGAGTCTGACACGGTGGCCATCGACCGGCGGCTTCTGGCCTTGATCGGCAAGCCGCGCCCGTGCCTGGGTTATATTCCCTCCTCAGGCGACACCGACCGCCAGTATTACCAGGCTTGCCGGGCGTACTATGCCGGACTCGACGCCGATCTAGCGGTCTACTTCGAACTCGATGACAAGTATGATGAGCGGTTGCTCGATTCGTTGCTGAGTTGTGATGCGATTCATCTCTCTGGGGGGAACACCTTCTACTTTCTGCACCGGTTGCGCAGCCGTAATCTGGTGGAGACCTTACAACACTATGTCGCCGACGGTGGCGTCTTGATCGGAGTAAGCGCCGGCGCCATCCTGATGACGCCAGATATCGGCACCTCTTCGTTTTGCGGCGATGAACGGCTTTCCGGCGAACAGGATGATCACGGGCTGGCGCTGGTCGATTTTGCTTTTGCGCCCCACTGGGGTGGTCTTTGTACGGCCACGGTTTCCGATTTGCATGACTATGCGCAGCGACACAACCTTACAGTCTATGCCTGTCCAGAT
>QEUW01000186.1 GCA_003577005.1 Chloroflexota bacterium
GGGTGGCGTTGCCCATTTTGGAGATGGAGGAGCGTTGGCGCACGCTGCGACCACTTTCGTAAGGCTGGGGGTCGAGACCGACCAAAGCGGCGCCCAGAGGGCCCCCGCCTTTGGCCCACTGCCGCACCTGCCGCGGGTTGGGCAGGCTAATCGCCCAGCCTGCTTCATGGGCAAAGGCCACCAGTGCCAGTTCATAACCACCTGTCGGTTCGACCACCCACGGCACCGCCGCCGCCACTCGGCGCCCTTACCCGGCTTGCACCTGGGCAGCCAACGCCATAAAGCCGGCCTGGTCATTCGTGCATTCACCCAAAGGCATGCTTTCTCCCTGCCAAAGGGCGACGGCCACCCAATTCGCTTTGGCCATATCGATACCAATCCACAATGTCGTCATGCTGCCTCCTATGTGAGCAACTCGCCAACCGGGCTGAACGTGCGACCTGAGGACCCTGCGCAACCTGGTATTCGGGTTCTTACGACCCACGATTCTCTGCGCGGGGGCCCCCTGGGCCCAAGTGGTTTGACCCTTCTGGGCCATTTACCCCGGTCTGTTTGCAAACGAGCGCACGTTTATCAGCCACTTGATCGGATTCGTCTCTTGCTGGCAAGGGACCCCTATCTGGGCGACGAGTTGTTCACTCTGCGGGCCCCACAGGGTCTTTCCCTTGCCACTCTTACGATACCAACGGCCCCCGTGACCGGGGAAGCCTCCAAATCACCCGAATCTCGTCGGCCACCTCCCGGAGGTCTTTGCAAAAGGGCAGGCTGCAAAGCTATTCGGATAGGCTCTAAAACGATTTTCGCCGGGGAAGGAGCTATGTTGTCATGACCATCCTGACCAATGTTCTGCTGGCGGCGCACACTGTCAGCGCGGCCATGTGGGTGCGGGCGGTCTTTATGGGTGCGTTTATCGACCCACCGGCGCTGCGCAGCGCTGGATCACCCAGGTTTCTAGCGAACTTTATCGTGGCGCAGGGGGTAGGAGTCTTTGTCTGGGTCTACCTGGCCATGGTGACGATCTTTGTCACCGGCGTGCTGCTGGTCTGGTTACACCCGCCGCAGAGCACGTTTCAGGTGACCGTGCTGGTGCTCAAGGGCGTTGCGCTGGCGGTGATGGCCGGCAACACAATCTATGGTTCGTTGATGACGTGGCCGAAGATCCAGTTTGCCAGCGCCGAAGAGGCGCCCATCCTCTGGCGGCCTTATTTGATCCGCGCCTACATCACCTTTGGCTGCGGCGTGTTGGGTATCATTTTGGGTGTGTGGGTGCGGTAAAGGAGAACGTATGCAAATCAATCCGACGATCTTCAAGCAGGTGATGGCGCGCTTTGCAACCGGGGTGACGATTGTCACTATGCAACACAAAGGGCAAAAACACGGCTTGACGGCCAGCTCCTTCAGCAGCCTGAGCCTGGAGCCGCCGCTGGTGCTGGTCTATGTGGGCAAGCGCGCCGATTCGCACGAGTTGATCTGCCAGAGCCGGGCGTTTGCCGTCAACATCCTGGGACAGGAACAACAGGGGTGGGGCCGGCGCTTTGCCGACCCGGCTGTCAGCGACCGTTTTGCCGGCATCGAGCGGCGCGTGGCCGTCACCGGCAGCCCGATCCTGCCCCGTTGCCTGGCCTGGGTGGACTGCCGGCTGCACGACGCTTATACCGGCGGCGATTACACGATTTTCATCGGCGAAGTGGTGGCCGGTGACGTTGCTGTGGTCGAGTGCGCAGACGAAATCCGGCCTCTGCTTTACTTCAACCGCGGCTGGCGACAGTTAATGGTGGGTTCATGATGATTCGAGAAGGAGGTAACTACTCAGGTTCTACCGCTTCCTGATTTCTCCCAGGTGGGGTTTGTCTTTATCCACACGTGGAGCGGGTAGCGCCTAGACCTCCGGGAGGTGACCAGGAGTAACCTTGTCAACCAGACAGTTTGTGGTCACCTCCCGGAGGTCGGCGTACGTGTTCGAGTCAAGTTCCACATTGCAAAGGAGAAAGATGACCATGTTGCAGAAAGTGCCTTCCTTCCGACGCATTTTACACGCTGTGCTGTTGTTGCTGCTGGCCCTTTCACTCTTGCAGCCAGTGCAGACGGCCTCAGCGCAGGTGGACACTGGTGGCGGGTATGAACCACCACCCGTAGGGAATCGCATTCGACCTGCTCACGGCGCGGCGGAAACGTTGACGCCGCAGATCTATTTGCCCTGGGTCAGTTGGTAGGCCAAAGGCGTAGGGATGCGTTCAAGTGACAGTCACTTCCCAAAGTGACTGTCACTTGACTATGGTTCCACCATCCAAAAATCATCTCAAAATCTCTGTGTCACTCCTGTGTTGCTCAGAAGAGTTCCAGAGCCACAACCGATTTTGAGACAATTTTTAAGTGTCTTCCAGTTCAATCGCCAACGACGTGGTAATCTGTACGCTGCCGCTGATAGTGCGGTAGACCGGGCAGAAGCGGGCGTGGAAACCATGCACTCGCTCGGCCACTTCTTGCTTACCGGCAGGCAGTTTCAAGTGGTAGGTCACATGGATGCGCCGTACGACCAGCACATTGTCTTCTTTCTCGATTTCGCCGACCGCCTCGGAGCTGAGGCGACCTTCGCCCGCAGGAATTTCGCGCGCCTCCAGCGCGCCGCCAAAGGTGCCGGTCAGTCAACCGGCGGCGGCGGCCACCAGATAGTCGAGCGTAGTGGCGTGCGGTTCCGACTGAGCGGGGCCGACGCCGTAGTGGGCGGCGATCTCCGAATGGACGCCAAAATGAATGGGCTCGCTCTCCGCCGGCAGATATGCCCGGCGCAGTGGCCCTTTGATGCGCTCGATGCGCACGTGGGAACGGTAGACGACGGGATCGCTCATGGTGTCTCCTCCGCTTTGGGAATACGCTTTCAACGCTGGCAGCCGGCACGCATAGAAGCCGGGTGCGCTTATCATTGTCCTGCTTTTTGCGCAAAGTGCGTGTAGGCGCGCTTACGCAGTTGGCGCTTGGGACCCAATATACTGGTTGCGCCACGCCAGAAATGGATGGCTGTTCACTCATACAGATGCCAACAGTGTCGATGACGCAGACGAACACCAGCACACGGATGAGAAACGATGAGAACGAATTGGATTGCAGTCGGGCAACCGGCGCCTGATGCGACACTGACGACACTCGACGGGGAGTCCATCGAACTTGTGAGCCTGTGGTGCGGCGGGCGGCATGTCCTGTTGCCTTTTCTGCGTCACCTGTGTTGACTACCCTGTCGCGAACATGTGACGCAGTTGGCGTCACGCTACGCTGAGTTTCAAAGCCTCAACACAGAAGTCGTCGCCATCTCGTTTGGCGCCGAACAGTGGGCGCGCGCCTGGATCGATGAGGAGAAGCTGGCCTTTGTCATGATCACTCAAGAGTGTCTGGCGCGGTCACATCCAGGAATACGCTAAGCGCTTCGATGCGCCCTATTTTGCCGGCAAGGAGCCGTGGTCCATCCCCTGTGATGCTGCATTTCCGTGTGCGACGCAGAATGAACTGGATGAGAACAACGCCAGCGAACTGATCCGCAACGGCTGCCGGCTGGTAGTGGAAGGGGCCAACATGTCCTCCACGCCGGGCGCCATTGCGCGCCTGCTGGAGTACGGGGTCCGCTTTGCGCCGAGCAAAGCGGCCAACGCCGGCGGTGTCGCCACCAGCGGCCTGGAGATAAGCCAGAATACCATGCGCGCGCTGAGGAGGTAGATCGGCGGCTACAGGGCATTATGCGGGCTATCCATGAGGAGAGCTATCAGGCGGCGGAATATGACATGCCCGGCAACTACTTCGCTGGCGCCAATATCGCCGGCTTTGTGCGGGTGGCTGATGCCATGCTCGAACAGGGGCTGGTGTAATTTATTGCGAAACGCCGCTTGCGGAGCGGGTTCAGGTATAATGATTTTCCATGAAATCCATTATGCCTGAACCACTTAGCCAATCCCTCCTCTGCCCCACCTTGATCGGACGCGAGGCTCAACTGTTCGCCTTGGCGGAGCTGCTTGGGCAGGCCCGCCAGGGCCACGGCCAGATAGCAATGATCAGCGGCGAGGCGGGCATCGGCAAGTCGCGGCTGGTGGCGGAGGTGAAACAGGTCGCAGCGGGCCAGGGCTGCTCGATTCTGCAAGGCAACTGCTTCGAGCCGGATCGGGCGCTGCCTTATGCGCCGCTGCTCGACCTGTTGCGCGGTTTCTGCGCCGCCGGGCGCCCGGGCGCATGGCCGAATTCTTCCAACCCTACCCCTTCACGTTGGTCAAACTACTACCCGAACTGGCAACCCCGGCGAACGATCCGCCTGCCGCCCCTCCCCTCGACCCGGAACAAGAGCAACGTCACCTCTTCCAAAGCCTCACCCGCTTCTTCACCGAGCGCCATTCACAATTGACAATTGACAATCTACATTTGATCATTCTGGAAGACCTTCACTGGTGTGACAACGCCAGCCTGGAATTTCTGCTTGCATTTGCCCGCCAACTTGTCACCCGGCCACTTTTGCTCTTGCTCACCTGGCGCAGCGATGAATCGACCCCGGCGCTTGAACAGTTTCTCGCCCAGTTGGATCGCACGCGCCTCGTCCACGAGTTGTCACTCAGCCGGCTGCCGCCTGCGGGTACGGAGTCGATGATCCGCACGATCTTTGCCCAGAACCAGTCGGTGCGCCAGGAATTTGTGGCTCATGTCCATGAGCTGACCGGGGGCAACCCCTTCTTTATCGAAGAGACGCTGAAATCACTGGTGGCGACGGGCGACATTTTCTTCACCGAAGGCGGTTGGACGCGTAAGCTGCTGGACGACCTGCGCATCCCGCGTACGGTGCAGGTGGCCGTCGCCCAGCGCACGGCTCAGGTGAGTCCGGCAGCGCGGCGGCTGTTGACCGTAGCCGCGGTGGCCGGGCGGCGTTTTGACTTTGCGCTCTTGCAGGCGATAACAGGAGAAGACGAGGCGGCGTTGGTCGATCTGGTCAAAGAGTTGCTCCAGGCCCAGTTGGCGGTAGAAGAGAGCGCCGAGCGCTTCGCCTTTCGCCATGCGTTCACTCAGCAGGCCATCTACAATGACTTACTGCGGCGTGAGCGCAGACCGCTCCATCGCACCGTAGCCGAAAGCATCGAAGCGTTGTATGCCGACAACCTCGAAGCCCGGCTGGCGGATCTCTCTTTTCACTTTCACCGGGCTGAAGTGTGGTCCAAGACGCTGGCGTACGCCCGGCGCGCCGGCGAACGGGCGCGTGCGCTCTACGCCCCCCAGGCGGCCGTCGAACATTTCACCCGCGCCCTGGAAGCAACGCAAAATCTCCGCCCGGCCCCGGCGCTGGAGGCAAGGTTACTGTTGCGGGCGCGGGGACAGGCGTACGAGCAACTGGGGGAATTCGAAGCTGCGCGCAACGATTACGAAGCCGCAAAGGTCTCCGCCCAATCTGCCCACGACCCGCCTGCAACCTGGCAGGCGTTGATGGATCTGGGCTTTCTCTGGGCGCAGCGCGATTACGACATGGCCGGCGACTATTTTCAGAGGGCGCTGGCCGCTGCCCGCAACATGGATGACCCGGCGTTGTTGGCGCACACGCTCAAACGGCTGGGCAACTGGCACATGAATCTCGACCAACTAGACAAGGCTGTGCAACTGCTGAACGAGGCGTTGCAACTCTTTGAGACGCTGAACGACCGGCGCGGTCTGGCCGAAACGCTCGATCTGTTGGGGATCGCCCACTATGCCGGCGCAGACGCGCGGGCCGGCTCGCATTTTTATCAACGCGCCATCGACCTGTTTCGCCAACTGGAAGACCTGGCCGGGGAGTTGAACAGCCTCTGTGTCTACGCCCCCCGCCATTGTGTCTATATCAATAACGCAGCGGTCTGGCCGCGGGTCAGCCTGGCCGAACGGCTGCGCGATGGCGAGGCGGCCGTTGCCCTGGCGCGCAAACTGGGCGCCCGGCCCGCCGAGGCGCTGGCGCTCATCTGGCCGGGCAACACCCTGGCGATGACCGGTGCGTATGAGCAGGCCCTGGCGCAGGTGCAACAGGGATTGGCGCTGGCGGAAGAGATTGGACACCGGCATTTCATCGCCACCGCCCACATGGTGCTGGGTGCGATCTACTGGGATCTGCTGTTGCTGGCCGAGGCGCAGACCCATCTGGCCGCAGCCTTGCAACTTGCCCGCGACAGCAATTCATTGACCTGGCTGGGTGGGATCGTCGCCTATCTGGCCTCGACCTTGTTGCAGCAAGGGGACAGGGCAGGTGCGGAACGCACGCTCCAACAGGGCTGGCATGCCGGCCTGCCCATGCGCTCGCAAGGCCAACGCCAGTTGTGGTCGGTTCGCGCTGAGTTGGCCCTGGCACAACGGCAGCCGGGAGAGGCATTGGCGATCCTGGAGCGGTTGATTGCCGCCGACCCGCACACAGCAACCCAGGGCGTCCACGCCATTCCGCGCCTGGCGCGCCTGTGCGGGGACGCATTGGCCGCGCTGGGGCGTTTCGCCGAGGCGGAAGAGACATTAAGCACAGCCCAATCCTTTGTTGTGGATTCGCCTGGTTTGCTCTGGCGGCTCCAACTGGCTCTCGGCCACTGCTACCGCCGCCGTAACCGCCGCGACGACGCAGACCGCGCCTTCGCCGCTGCCCGCGCCACGCTGACGGCTATCGCCGACAAGATCAGCGATGATGATCTGCGTCAGCGTTTCCTCGCCCAGGCGAACCGCCAATTTCCACCGTCGACACCCTTGCAGGCCGCTAAGCAGATAGCCGCCGGCTTGACTGCCAAGGAACGCACAGTGGTGACGCTGATCGCTCAGGGTAAATCCAACAAGGAGATCGCAGCCGCATTGGTGGTCAGCCATCGCACCGTCGAAACGCACGTCAGCAACATTCTCGCCAAGCTCCAGCTCTCCTCACGGGCGCAGATTGCCGTGTGGGCAACGGAACAAGGCTTCACCGAACAACCATAGGTGCCTATCCGAATCACGCTGCGACAATGCGTGTCCCAGTACTACAACGGCATTGAGCCAGAACCCGTGGCAAAGCCCTCCGGGAGGTGGCCGGTGAGATTTGGGTTATTCGAGGCTTCTGCGGCCACCTCCCGGAGGGCGGCGTAGAAGTTGCGTTGGCACCCATCCCCACCCCTGCAAATTCTACGTGGTCTGCTCCGTGTTTTCTCCGTGATCCCCCTGATCCCCGCCCCGCTCCTTTCTGCTACACTCCAAACAGCAAAACATCGTCGCCCAACTCGCAACTCATTCAGAAAAGGAGCAATCAGATGTCCAGCAAAGCCAAGATCGCCACTATCATCGACCAAGGTGAGGGTCAACACCTCAACGTCATGGGGCACAGCGCCACGATCATGCTCACGCAGCAGGAGACCAACGGCGACGCCTATGTCTTCAGCGTGGTCTCGCCGCCAGGGGCCGGGATTCCGCCTCATGTCCACGAGCGAGAGGATGAGTACATCTACGTGGCCGAAGGGACATACGAGATTTTTCTCAATGGCCGCACCCACGAAGCTACCACCGGGGCGATGCTACACTTCCCCCGCCACATCCCCCACGGCTTCCGCAACATTGGCGCCACCCCCGGCAAGACTGTCTGGACCGTCACGCCGGGCGCCAACTTTGAGCCATTCTTCGCCGAACTGGGCGCCTTGCCCGCCGATGCCCCGCCCGAGCTGCAAAAGGTGGCGGCGATCTTCAAAAAGTACGGCATGGAGGTGCTGCCGCCGCCAGGGCTGTGAAAAGGTCGCCCGTTTGCCGTAAGAATCGCTGCGCAAATAGTCGTATTCACACCTGCGATTGAACTGAATCAATAACGAACCGACGACAGGTCTGGTCTTTTCGATCAGGCCTGTCACATTTTTGCGGAGAGCAACCGGTAGCGGTATCAGCCTTCAGTTCGGAGCGGTCATCGAACCGTCACCAAACCGTCACCGCACGCGCAGTCAGCTTGTTGTAGAGTGGTAGTGGCGTGAGAACAAGGCCGGCGGACGACAGCGAATCGACGAAAACCGCCAGCGCCACTTCTCAACGCGACCGTGTGTACGACTTTCTGCAGGAGTTACTTGTATGGCGAAAATTGCAGTGGTTGTGCTGGCCGATGTGGAAAACCACGGCGATCTGGGCCGCGTGGTCAATGCGCTGGAGCTGGCCAAAGAAGTGAAGGAGTCGCACGATGATCTCGAGATCATCTTCGACGGCGCCGGTGTGCAGTGGGTGACGGAGCTGAGCAAGCCGGACCACCAGCTGCACCGGCTCTTCAATACTGTGGTGAACCAGGTGGCCGGGGTGTGCAGCTTTTGCGCCCGCGCCTTCAATGTCAGGGACGAGGTTGAGGCGTGCGGGTTCCACTTGCTGGACGACTACGACGGCCATCCCAGTTTGCGTACGCTTGTGGCCGAGGGCTATCAGGTCGTCACGTTTTGACCTGAACCTGGGTACCAAAGAGACGACGAAGGTGAACACAACGGCGTGCTCACCTTCGTCGTCTGCTTTGGGCGAACCCTCTTTGTAGGCTTGTCGTAAAGAATGGAGTCCCTGTTTGGCCAACATCATGCCGCCCAATTTTGCGCAGACTTTGAGCGACGATGAAGTGACGGCGCTTGTGGCTTACCTGGCCAACCTTCAAGACGAGCAGTGAGCAAAATTGTCGCTACATCTTCACCTGCAAGGCTTACGTACCGCCTCTTACATTCAATCAGGGCAGCGTTCGGTATCGTACATAGTCGGTAACGGACGACCAGACCTCGGCGACCAGACCTCCGGGAGATGATCAGTGCGGTCACCTCCCGGAGGTCTGATATTCAAGCAAATTAGAAAGGGCAGATCGATGGAAACAGCGGTCCAGGAGCCGGTGGTCGAACCGGTGACCGTTGGCGGTATCGCCAGCAATGGCGCGTCACCAGACAACGGGGTGCAGGTACTGCCGCTAGACGAGTACAACCGCACCCTGGTGGCCAATACTCATCCGCCGGATTGGCGCAACCCGACGCCGGCCTCCAGCTACAATCTCGTCATCATCGGCGGTGGGTCGGCGGGGTTGTTGGCGGCGGTGGGTGCGGCGGGCCTGGGCGCCAGAGTGGCGGTGGTCGAACGCTATCTGCTGGGCGGCGACTGTCTGAACGTGGATTGTGTGCCGTCGAAGACGGTGATTCGTTCGGCCAAGGTGGTGGGCGAGATTCTTGAAGCCCAAACTTTTGGCATTCACGTGCCGGCGGCCATTGACGTGGATTTTGCGGCTGTCATGGAGCGCATGCGACGAGTGCGGGCCGAGATCAGTCACCACGACTCGGCCGAACGCTTTCGCAATCTGGGGATCGACCTCTTTCTGGGCGAAGGTCGTTTCGGTAGCCCCACCGCCGTGGAGGTGCTGAACGGCGAGCAAAAGAGTGTGCTTGCCTTCAAGAAGGCGTTGATCGCCACCGGCTCGCGGCCCATGTCGTTGCCGATCCCAGGGTTGGCCGAAGCGGGCTATCTGACCAACATCACCCTCTTTGAGCTGACCGAGCGACCACAGCGGCTAGCCGTCATCGGCGCCGGGCCGATTGGCGCGGAGCTGGCGCAGTCGTTCCGCCGCTTTGGCAGCGAGGTGATGGTCTTTGACATGATTCCCCGGCTGTTGGGTCGCGAAGACCCGGATGCGACGGCGGTGCTCAAACGTGTGTTCGAGCGTGAGGGCATTCGCCTGGCATTGGGCGCCAAGATCGGGCGGGTGGAAAAAGGGGCTACTAGCAAGACCATTTATTTTGAACTGGATGGCCGCCAGGAGGCGCTGACGTTCGATGAGATTTTGGTGGCGGCGGGCCGCACGCCCAACATCGACACGCTCAACCTCGAAGCTGCCGGTGTCGAATATCACAACAAGGGCGTGCAGGTGGATGACACGCTACGCACCACCAACCCCAATATCTACGCTGCCGGCGATGTGGCGATCAAATATCAGTTTACCCACACGGCGGACGCCGCGGCGCGCATGGTGCTGCAAAATGCGCTCTTCCCCGGCTCCAAGAAAAAGGTGAGCGACTTGATCATCCCCTGGTGTACCTATACCGACCCAGAGGTGGCTCACGTGGGCCTCTACGAACAGGAAGCCCAGGAACAGGGCATCGCCATTGAAACCTTTGTCGTCTCGACCGGCGATGTAGACCGGGGGCGCGCAGATGGGGAGACCGAAGGCTTTCTCAAGGTGCATGTCAAGAAGGGTTCAGACCAGATCGTGGGCGCCACGATGGTTGCCAGCCATGCCGGCGAGATGATCAACATCCTGACCCTGGCCATGACCGCGGGCGTGGGGTTGAAGCAGATCGCTACGGTGATCTTCCCGTATCCGACGCAGGCCGAGATGATCAAGAAGGTAGCGGACAGCTATAACCGCACGCGCCTGACGCCGCTGGTGAAAGGGTTGTTGGCACAGTGGTTTCGCTGGACGCGCTGACATGAGTGAAATTGAGCGAAATAGCGATTCAGTTGAAAAGGTGGTTATAATCAGATGACAAGATGAAAATCACCGTGTCATGACACTGTACGTTCTCCTGCCGGCTCGATCCTTATGTGCTGGCGGCTCTCCAGAACCGCCATCCTAATCAGTCGCTGGAAGCGCCTATCGTGGTAATTCCGGTCGTAGCTACGGTCTCAGGGACAGAAATCAATTGAACTTTGCCATTGATCCGGTCGTCTGGCGCACAATCCTTGCGCCCAGGCTTGCGCCAGAAGCACCCCAGCGGCTGGACGAGGAGCGACTGCGTGCTGTACTCGGCGAATGGGCGCAGCAAATTGATCGACCGGCGCGCGACGCCCGGCTGCGCTTTGATGTTCAAATACAGAGCGTTTCCATTCTGCAACCCAGTCTGCCGGGCCGTTACTTGAATATCGATGCTACCGTTGCGGCCATCCAGGATGCTGTCGCAGCCGGGCAATCAGTGAGCGAACTGGTTGTGGAAGTGGCGGCGCCCGCGGTGGATAGCAACCGCGTGACCGAAATGGGTATCCGCGAATTGGTGGCCAGCGCAACCACCTATTTTCAGGGCAGCAGCCCGGAGCGCATCCACACTATTGATGTGGCGGCATCGAAGGCCTGGTCATTCCGCCCGGTGGCATTTTTAGCTTTAACGATGCCGTCGGGGAAGTCAACTCGGCCAATGGCTTTGAAGACTCGCTGATTATTTGGGGATCAGACGCATCGTGACCGGGCTAGAGGATGCTCTAGCTCGGTCTGAAGCGCCACAACTTTCTGCCAGTGATTTTGTAGGAAAGAACGCGATGCTTTGGTGGCAGGGCTGCGTCGCTGTACGTTGGTATGCCAGGTCATTGGATACAACTCCTTGAGTCCTCAGGACGGTGTGTTTGAAGTTCCATGCTGACCTCCGGGAGGTGTCCGTTCGCCTCTCCCCATTGGGACCGTTCTCCGGCCACCTCCCGGAGGTCTCTGGAGATAACCTTACAAATGCCGATACGCCCACCAGAGCCGCTGTGCTGCCGTCAAACAGACCAATATTGCCATGAGCAGAAACAGGCGGGCGCTGTACGGGGCAAAGATGTAGAACAACGCATAAAGGATGACTGTCTCCGTCCCCTCGATCAGACCTGTGGGCATCTCCAGACTGGTGAAGCGCGAGCCGGGTTGCCGACGGCGCTTTGCCAATAACGGCGACAGACCCATCCATGACATGGTGTTGAGATAGTACGCTGCAAAGAGCGCCGTACAGGCCCAAAGATTGGCACGAGTGGGCACGGCCACGACAAAGGCTATGGGCGCCGCCAGATAGACGATATAGTCCAAAAATAAGTCCAAATAGCCACCGAAATCGCTCTGCTTTTTGTGGGTGCGGGCGATGACTCCGTCCAGACCGTCAAGCATCCGATTGAGGAGCCACAAGCCCAGGCCCAGCCAGCAGGCCTGCCACACCACGGCCACAGCCGAGGATAGACCTACCGCCAGCGCGGCCAATGAGACCACATTGGGATGGACAGCAGCAAACAGTCCTTGGGCTATAGGCGTAAGCAGACGCTCTTTCTGTTGGCGCAGCACCGCGTCGCGCATAGGGTTCCTTTCGACGATTCGCTGATGGACTAAGTGAAGGCGGCCAGCAGTCCAAAAACCAGGTGTCCAATCAGGAGGCCCATCTATAGCCAGCCACCTGAGAAGCCTGCTCGCTGCAATCCGCTTCGAATATGGGGAGACGCTCGCATCAGATGCCAGAGCAGGTCAGACCGGTAGTTTTCGATCATTAACACAATGGGACCTTGATCCAGGCCGTAGTAGCCTTCTGAAATCCAACCTGAACCGCCATCATTCGCCCCTGCCGTGGGAAAGGTGGGGTTAAAGCTGCACTTGAATCCGTACTTGCTGGTCACGCCTGGGTATTGTTCATTCAGCGCATGGATCGTCGGCAGTACGATCTCTGGAGCGAAGGGTAGCGAGGCAATCGCACCCCAGGGCGAGAGCGTGCCATCATCGGGGCCATATGGGACACCGCGCGCCAGATAACCGTAAAAGCGCCGTTCGACCCCATCGACCATGTACGTGGCCGGCCCTGGTCCGGCGCTGGCTGTAATGCCCCAGATCTGTTCGCCGTAGCCCTTGAAGTTCAGCGGGTTGCGCATGGCGTACTCCTGCTGGACATAGGTGGCGCGCCGGCTGTTCTCAAAGTAATCGAGCCCTTTGGCGCGCATGAAGTCGTCTTGAATTCCCCGAAAGTCGATCCAGACGTGTGACAGTTGATGAATAAAGAGCGGACCGGCGTAGACGAATTCATAGCCGTAGATGTGCTGCCACTCATAGGTGGCGAGCCAGGCGGCATAGCTCTCTGGAGACAGTGGGTTCGTGGGTGAAGCCAGACCCAGCACGTAGAGCAGAAGAGCTTCGCTGTACCCTTCCCACCGATAGGGGATAAAGCCCCGCTCTGGCCGCCAGCCGTGGGAGACGCACAGCTCGCCGTTCTGCGCCCACTGCCAGTCGGCCCGCTGATAGAGCGCCTCGGCCAACTCCCGGATCGTACGCCCCTCCGCGGCATCGCCGTCAAAATACATGGCAGCGGCCAGGGCGCCGGCCAGCAGATAGGTGCTGTCGATGGTGGACAGCTCCGACTGCCAGACCCGCTCACCGCTCTTCATGTCGAGAAAGTGATAGTAGAAGCCCCGGTAGCCCACGGCACCCGGCTGGTCGTGGTGAGGGCTGTTCCAGAAAAAGCGCAGTGTAACCAAGGTGCGCTTGACAGCCTCCGCCCGGGTGATATACCCTCGTTCGACGCCGATGGGATAGGCCGCCAGCGCAAGCCCAACCGCTGCGATACTGGCGGGAGCGCCTTGCCTGGTGTTGTCGGCCACGAGCCCATTTTCGGGGTTGCTTTCTTTCAGAAAATACTGAAAGGTGGCTTGCTGGAGTTGGTCGAGCAATGCTTCATCACTAACAGGTTGATGCTGAGGCTGTCGCCGGTTCTCCTGCTCCAGTTTCATTTGATTCGCACCTCTCTGCATGTGTAGTACCAGCCATCATTCTGCCAAGCCAGCGGGCAAAAAACAGTGCCATTCTTACATAAGAAATGTTGGATAACGGTTTGGGTGGCTTGTTCCTGCAGGTCGGGTGGATAGCCGTATTTGCGGAGGAGCCGACATGCTGACGCCACAAGCTACGAGCGTCTATGTGATACCGTCTCCAGCGGCGAACCGCTCCACTTTGCGCCAATCCCACCCTGCAGCCCGAACGGTTTGGACGGCTGCGCAACCTGGACATTGCCAAGTACAAGCAGTTCAACAAAGGGCTGGAACGACTGATGCAGGAAGCTGTGGTCCAGGTGCTCTACACGCTGGACAGCGTACGCCGTGAGCCGATCCTGGCGGCGGTGGGCGTCCTCCAGTTCGAGGCGCGGTGGGTGGTTGCTAGCGCAGAGTGTGCGGATGCGTGACCGCCATGGACATCTAGTGCTCCTCTGCAACTCACAGTGGGAAGCCAATTACGCTAGCGTAACGGTTGTGGAATCAGTTGCGATTCGACGAAAAGTGGCATAGAAGTTGAAAATATCTGCTCGCTTTGCAACAGTAGCGAGCGGTGCGGCGGTGCGGGCGTCGAGCCAGCGCCAGCGCCTCGGCCTGCATAGACGACACGACGGCGCCAGGATGATGGGCGATGGAGAGCCACAAGCGACCATAGGTCGGACTCTTCAGGCTCACGACGCCGGCCGGGTATCCTAACCCAATGTCGTCGTCCATGTGACCGCCTGAAGTTGCTGCACTAGACCGATGTGGTTGGCAAACCAGCCCCAGGCGACCAGAAAGGCTTGTTCTGTATGTTGGACTTGAGTCTTGTTGCTCTTCATGACCACTCCCTTTCAGATTTGAGGGATGGTCATCCGCATACAATGTCCGAAAAATTCAGTTGGTAAGATGCAAGAAATCTTTCAACCAGAGACCGCTTTTCGTGATTCGGCCTCTGATTGCACAAAACTTAGGCTAGCGCGAGAAAAGTGGAACTAGAGCCCAAATCACTGGAAACCAAGTTCCACCAGTTTTCCCACCATGCCTTGAATGCGGGGCCGGTCGCTGTGCAAAAATGTATCCGTATAAACACGACCAGTCTGCGTATATTGCATCTGTTGAATGTTCTTGAGATTGCTCTGATAGACGCGCTGCAAATAGTCGATGTGACCCTCGCTGACCGGTTGTGCAGCAAAATTCAAGGTGAACATGCGCCGGCCGGTGCGCCCGCCAAACGCCGCATGCCAGAGGTTCTGGTTGAAAAAGACAACATCACCGGGTTGCGACTCCAGCGGAAAGGCGGGAACCTCAGCGGGCAGCACTGAAAAGGGAGCCCAGGTTGCGTCCCCGCGTCGCTCTAACAACGGCTTGAGATCTTCATGCAAAGGCGGCCGGTGCGAGCCAGGGATGACGCGCAGACAGCCGCTCTCTTTCGCCACCGGGTCGAGATAGAAGGCGACCTTGATCCGCATGTAATCCAGATTTGAGCCATCCGGGTGCCAGTTGGTGTCTCCCACGTAGAGGTTGCCATCGGAGCCGACCCAGACAAAGCCGGGGCCGAGCAGTTGCACCAATGGTTCGTAGATTCGATCATCCTCGACCAGGTGTGTGAGGAGCGGGCGCCTTTCGATAAAGCCGAGCACACCCTGCCGTTTGGCCCCATCAAATGCCTGGCCCTGCCGGTCTTCTGCTAACACTTCGTCAAATTCACGGCTGATCTCCGCCATCTCTGCCGGCGGGAAGGCCTGTCGTAGCACGATGAAGCCAAAGGTTTCAAAGTGCGCCTGCTGTTCTGCTGTGAGCATGTCAACTCCTTGTGCAACAAAGAAATTTGTCGAGCTATCCCTTGATGCCACTTACCACAACGCCCTGGACAAAGTAGCGTTGGGTAAAGAAGAACATCAACATCGGCACCAGTGTAATCAGTGTCGCAACTGCCATAATATGATTATAGGGTTGCGGCTTGTAGCCAAGACCAGATTGTTGGGTAAGTTCCCAGGTTTTGATCGCCAGCGCCAGTGTCCATTTGTCAGGTGTGTTCAAGTAGATCAACGGGGCGAAAAAGTCATTCCATTCGCCCATAAAGGTAAAGATCGCTACTGTGGCCAGCGCCGGTTTGGCCAGTGGCAGGATGATCCGCCAGTAGATGCCAAAGGTGCCGCAACCATCAATCCGGGCGGCATCGTCATACTCGCGCGGGATCGACATAAAAAATTGGCGCAACAGAAAGATAAAGAAGGCGCCACCGCCAAAGAAGCTGGGCACAATGAGGGGCTTGAACGAGTTGAGCCAACCGAGATCACGGAAGATGATGTATTGCGGAATTAACGTGATGTGATAGGGCAACATCATCGTGCTGAGCACCAACATGAAGAGTGGTCCCCGCCAGGGGATACGGACACGCGCAAAGGCGTAGGCCGCCAGGCTTGCGCTGAGCAGACGGCCGACTTCCACGCCGATGACAATCAACATCGTGTTCATCCCCGTCTGGACAAACGGAAAACTGGAGAGCGCAGCTGGATAGTTGCTCCACATGAATGCAGAGGGCCAGAGGTTGGGCGGAAACAGGAAGATGTCCCCTTCTGGTTTTAGCGATGAAGAGACCAACCAAAAGAGGGGAAATAGAAAGACGATGGCGCCGGCAGTGACTGCAAGATGAATCAGGATGCGTGCCGTCCAGTGTTGTACGCGGAACACCAGGCGGCGCCGCTCCCGACGTGATTCACTCTGTTCGGCAGATGTGGAGACCCTGGTAGTCGCCTGCATTGTCACCTCCCCTCTTCGCCGCTTTCGTAATAGACCAGCCGCCCAGATGCCCGCAAGGTGATGAGCGTCAAGACCAGGATGATGGCAAAGAGCACCCACCCTAACGCCGAGGCGTAGCCCA
This sequence comes from Chloroflexota bacterium, assembly GCA_003577005.1. Next base: position 16,340 of record QEUW01000186.1, read on the forward strand.
TCTTGAAATAGCGCCAACCGACCCGGTACAAGTAGAGCACATAGAAGAGTGAGGCGTTGTTGGGTCCCCCATTGGTGATCAAAAATCCAGCCGTAAAGACCTGAAAAGAGCCGATCAGCCCGGTCAAAAAGGTGAACAGGATCACCGGTGAGGTCATCGGCAGCGTCACGTGGCGCAGGCGGTGCCAGGCATTGGCGCCATCTACTTTGGCGGCATCATATAGCGTTGTCGGCACCCCCTGCAGCGCGGCAAGATAGAGGACAAGTCCGCCGCCTGCCCCCCACAGGCTCATGATAATAAAGGCTGGCAGTACCCATTCCTCTGAGCCAAACCACTTGGGAGGCTCCACCCCCAGGCGGATGAGAAACCCGTTGATGACGCCGAAATCGGGGTTGAACATCCACGCCCACAGATAAGAGGTGGCGACCGCCGGTACGACCGCCGGTACATAGTAGGCCGTGCGCCAAAAGGAGAGACCCAAGATCTGCTGGTTGAGCAAGAGCGCCATGACATAGCCGATGATGACCCCACCGGGTACGGCGACCAATGTATAGAGGGCAGTGACGCGCAACGACTTCCAAAAAAGATCATCGTTGACCATGCTGCGGTAGTTTTCCAGCCCGACCCATCTGGGCTCCTGCAGAATGGGATAGTCGGTAAAGGAGATGTAAGAAGAATAGAGCAGCGGCCCTGCCGTAAAGGCGAGAAAGCCAATGATCCACGGCAAGAGACAGACGAACCCTTCCAACGCCTCTTTGCGGGCCTGGGGAGATTGCCACCAGGCCCGCTCGTGGATGGCGGAGGTTGTCGCATTTGCTGCAGACATCGTTGGTTTCCTCCTTACTTGGTCGTTGCGGCGGGCGGCGCCGGCTGCCATACGCTAGCCATTGCTCCAACCGCAACTTGACATCTTGTGCGTGCATGGCACGCAACGACAATCCTTACCGGCCATGCACGCACAATGAAAACTCTTGCAGCGCAATCATACAGGTTGGTGCTGGCGGGTAGCTCTCACAGCAGCCCCCAGCGATGGATCACGCAGCCTTTGCCAACTCTGCATCGATCTTGGCCTTGGCATCGTCCATGGCCTCTTGCAGACCCGCACTGCCGATTACCACGCTCTGCATCGCCGCGGACAAGGTGTCACGCATAAACTGGGGTGCCTTGGCGCCGTACCAGCGCGGATAGTTGGCCACATCCTCGGCATTTTCCGGGATCGTGGACATCCCTGGGATGCGCGACAGGTTGATCAGCGCGATGGTCTTGGGTCGCCCTTCGGGGCTGGCTTCGACGATGGGCAGCGGGTCGTAGGCTGGCACCGAACTGATCTGCAAGAACTCAGCCCGCACATCGTCATCGACACAGAAGGTAATGATCCAGTTGGCCGCTGCTTCCAGATTGGACGAGGCCGCATTCAAGGCCAGACAGTTGGCACCATAGGCATGCACCCGCTTCTCCAGGAAGGGCAGGTGGGCGTAGATCTGCTCAAAGCCCACATTTTCGGGATAGATGCTGGGCGTTGACCAGGTGATGTCACAAACCGCACGCTGGGCGCGATAGGCCCCGCCTTGGATGGCCTGGGCTGCATCGGGCGTCGGCGCAATGTTATGCACGGTCACTGCATCGACTAAAACCTGCAAGGCGGCTACCGCCTCGGGCGAGTTGACCAGGCTGGCAGTCTCCTGGAAGTTCCATTCATCATCGAGGATCGCTCCCCCGTTGGAAGCGATCAGCGTACGATGGAGGTCCCAGAAGCCGGCCACATTGGTGCCCAGGCCATATTGGGCCACGGTGCCGTCGGCGTTGACTTTGGTGCCTTGTTTGGCCCATTCGACCAGGTCATCCCACTTCCAGTTGTCAAAGGTATCCGAACCCCACACCGGCAGACTCTCCGTCATCCCGGCTTCATCCGCCAGATCCTTGTTGACATGCAGGATCAGGTCTTGCATGGTGAACAGGGAGAGCCCCATCACTTTGCCCTCCCAGCCGTTCTCTTCATTTTGGGGGACGTTCCATTTCGACATATCGATGGCGGCTGAGGCCAGATAGTCATCCATCGGCGCCACGGTGCCGCTGGGCCAGAATTGTCCGAACTCGTTGGCATCCAACAACATAAAATCAGGACCCACGCCGGCAACCAACTGGGTGAGCAACTTCTCGAAGTAGCCACTATAGGGCGAGGGCTCCTCCACAGCCTTGATGCCAGTCTTTTCTTCGAGCAAGGGAATGTAATGCTGGAACTGTTCGCCCCACCAGTGGGTGAAGCGTACTTCAGTCGCCGCTGCTGCGGGTGCGCCCCCTGCTTCGCCCGCCTGCGAGCCGGTCGCAGCAGGGGCCACCGGTGCAGCACAGGCCGCCAGGGCGACGCTGCCGGCTCCTACCGCAGACAGCCGCAGAAAATCACGTCGATTCAGACGTTTGCTAGGACTCATGGTCTCTCCTCCTTTGATGCGTTTGACACAAACAATACGGCAACACAAGACAGGCTGGTAAAATCGAACGGGATGGTATAGGGGAGCAGCTCACACTAGTTTGTAGAGCATATCGTATACTCTACCCGCGTGATGGTTCTTTCATCGTCGCTTTCGCCTTTTGTACCTCCGCAATCAAATGATCTTGGTAGCCAAGCGATTGCTGCAGATGCACCATACGCTGTGGCGTGGCCGTGCGCAGCATCGCCTCGCCGTAGACTGACTCGATCCAGAAACGGGCGAAGGCGCTGATCTCGTTGCGCAGATAGGGGAGATCGTCCTCTTCGTAGCGGGCGGTGCAATTGATGGTAAACATGCGCCGGCGGTTGCTGCCCCCCCACGAACTGTGCTTGGTGTTCTGATTGAAGACCACTACGTCGCCCGGATTGCTGTTGAGGGCAATGGCCGGCACTTCAGCGCCGGAAATGCCCAACTGCTCTTGCGAATTGCGCAGGGTCTGCTGGAGGTCTTCGGCAAAGCGGTCCCCATAGCGGTGGCTGCCGGGGATTACCCGCAGCGCCCCCGTGTCACCGGTCACTGGGTCAAGGTAGAGCGCCAGCTTGTAGAAGATGCGCGGGGGCTTGCCGCGCATGCGGCCACTCCAGTCAGTGTCAGAATGCCAGCCGGTGTCGCCCACATAGAAGTTGCCGTCGCTACCCAGATAGTTGTAGTCCTTGCCCAAAAGGCTGGTGAAGATGCCGTCAATGCGCGGGTCATCGAGCAGCGCGGCGAGGTATTCGCTCTGGTCGATAAAGGGCACCAGACATGAACGGGCAGTGCCGTCATGTGGTTTGCCATCGTGGCCACCGCCGTGCTGGGCAAAGACGGCCTCAAATTCATCGATAATGCGGTCGATCTTGTCGCTGAGCAGCCCAGGAAAGACTAGGTAGCCAAAGGTGTCCATAAAGGCTAACTGTTGGGGTGTCAACTGCAACCTACTCATGGAGATGTCCTCCTAAACAAAAGCGTGATGGGATGAGAATCAGAGTTCACAAGATGTCATACTGGTAGTGCGAAACAGGCTCAATAGACCGGCAGCACCTGCTCAGGAATGAACCGTTGCACCCGCCGCAGCGGTGTGGCGGTTCCCCGCAACTGTTCCCGCACAAAGAAGGGAACCTTGTTCCGGTTGGCGCTGTCAGCCGTTGCGCGGGGCTGTAGATCGACAACTGTGCTCCCACGCAGCGTTGCTGTGTAGGTCTGGTCGCCGATGGTGTAGCGCTCGGTCGTCTCAGGGATCGGAAAGTCAAGGCGAACCGTGTCGCTCGGCTGAAGACCCTGAAGCACGAGATGGTTGCCGGCATGTCTGGCGTCAACCCCGTTGTCGTTGACCGCACAGACTAGCGCCTGCCGGTCCACCCAGTACGGGATGCGCACAACCAGCGTATGCGCCTGCTTGTTGTGCAGCACGACCTTTCCCTCGTATGGCAAATAGCTGTCGATGTCGAGCCAGGTAGAGGCGCGGTTGAGCCAGAGATTGACCGTGGCTACACCCTGCTGAAAGCGTGTGATACCTTCCCAGGCATGGTAGAGAGAACGGGCGCCGTTGCCGGTGCAACAGCCATAGACCGCCGACCGCAGGTTGGCTGTGAGCACGGCCTGGGTAAAGCCCCCCACAAAGCGCTGCAGAATGGAATCGTATTCACCGCTGCCACAGGCGCAGCGCATGGCCGCCAGATCAGCCATTTGCAGTTCGATCAGATGATTGCGCACAATGGCGTCTACATCATCCCAGTAATCGCCCAACCCGGCATCGGCCAACTGGACAGCCAGCATCAGCGTATCGGCGATCCCGCAGCCTTCGCTCTCGACGGCGGCGCTGGCTGGCCGGCCAAACCGTTGGGGGGCGATCCACGACGGCATCCAACCCAGACGGATCGCGCCATGACCTCGTGCATGTTCGTAGCCCTGGCGCACGAGCTGTTTGAGGTGGCTGTCTCCAGTTGCCACGGCCAGGTCGAGCAGAGCAGAGAGGGCGTTGAGGTTGCCGTGCAGATGGCCGGCCCAGACCCCGTGTTCAACCCCTGGATGGCCGTTGTCATCGGCTGGTTCCCACAGCGTGGGTTTCAGGCAGAAACGGGCAAGCTTCCCGGCATGGACCAGCGCATCCGCATCACCCAGCACCCCATAGGCGCGCACCAAGGCTTTGATGACGTTGGATTGTTCCCACTTTACCGCACCCTCGAAGCCCTGTTGATCGCTGGTCGGTTCGGCGGGTGGCACGTAGGGCGTGTAGCCCGGCGGCCACTGGCGCCCACCCCGCAACGTCCAGTGCCAGCGCCCGTCACGGCTCAGGCTGCACTCGGGCGGGATGTAGGCGTAGTCGCCGACCTGAATCATCCCAGCTTTTAACCCTGCGACCACCACTTTTGTCCACTCCAGCCAGGTTGGGTTGGGGTCGCGGCCGTACCAGGTCAAGAACGCCAGGACGGCGATCCCGCTCATGACTGGGTAGGCCGTGCCAGCCGGCGGCCCATCGGCGGAGATGGGAAAGTAGATCTGCCCGTCGTCGGCCACCTGCTGCAGGATGGCGGCCATGGCCGCCTGTTCGATCGCCAGATTGGCCTGGCTGCCACATAGGGTGCGCATGAGCGGCAAAGCCCGCACAAACTTCATCGGCATCCAGTTGGGCGACGCATCAAACGGCGGCTGTGTGTCAAAACGAAACGATTGGGTGACGGCATACGCATGCTCCGGCTTGAGACTGGCCGTCAGGACATTGACCGCCAGGGCGGCGCGCTGGGCCAGATCCAAGGTGTCGGGCGCGGTGACCGTCTGCCACGTGCCGGCTGGTTTCATCGTCTCAAGATCGAGCACGTCGGTGCTGTCGGGCAACTGCTCAGTAACCCGCCGTAGGGTCCGAACCTGGTTGATGCTCATCATTCTCCTCTCCCTCAGCGCATCAGTGAGAGAGCACACGTAGACATTGTTTACCTCCCCGGTCGCCGGCGCGGCGGGATTGGCTGCACCAGGGCCAGCCGTTCGGGGCTTAGCCGCGCCACCAGTTCGGGGGAAGGTTCATAACCAAAGCGATGGGCGAAGAGCGCAGGGACATAGCGCATCGTGATCATCCGGCGTTCACCTGGATTGGTGCGCTGGGCCGAGCCGTGGCAGAGGGCATCGTTGAACAGCAGCGCATCGCCTGCTTTGAGATGGATCTCCACGGCGCCAGTCAGTCGCTCGCCCGAGCCCTGGCTGATCCCGCCGGTCTGGTCTTGCTGCGGGTGGGGGAAATCTGACTTGTGGCTGCCGGGAATGATGACGGTGGCGCCATCCCCTGGCCCCACATCGGTGAGCGGCGCCAATAGGGAGAGCATGGAGCAGACCCACTGCCCGTTGCGGCGCCCGCTGCGCTGGTGATGATCGACATTGTGGCCGCCCGAATGCACGCCAATATAGCCGCCGGACGACCGCACATTGACAAAGACTTCGTAGATGTAAGGCTTTGTGCTGGGTCCCAGATAATGGCGCACCTGGTCGATCCAGGCCGGATGGTCAATCAGCCGCTCAAAAATCTCGCCCCCCTCGATGATATCCTGCAAATTGGCGCCGTCGATGCCGCCATAGGATTGGGTATAGACATTGCCATACCACTGGCCTGGTTCGAGCTGGGGCAGGGCGTCGATCCAGGCGTTGATGGCGGCCACATGGTCGCGAGCGAGCGCTTGGCGGATCACGGTGTAGCCGTGTAGATCAAACAGATATTCATCCATCGGCGTAATCATAGTGCTCCCCTTTGTGCAATCAGCCGATCCCGATCTGGCGCAGATAAGCGCGAGTCCGTTTGGCAATGGGCAATGGTTTATCAAACGGCGCCGGGTACATGTCTTGCTCGACAATGGCCCAGCCGTTGAAGTCGATCTCGCGCAGGACGTCGCGAAAGGCCAGAAAATCGACGGCCCCTTGCGAGGGTTCGACAAACATATCGGCCTGCACAGCCTTGGCAAAGGGGATCTGCTCGGCCTCGACTTTTGTCTGCACTTCCCGATCCACGCTCTTGAGGTGGAGATAGGGGATGCGCTGGTGGTAGCGCCGTATAAAGCTGACCGGGTCACCCCCGCGATAGGCATGATGCCCAGTGTCAAGGCAGAGGGAGACGCGAGCGGGGTCAGTCTGCGCCAGAAAGGCCTCGATCTGCGTTTCGTACTCCACATGCGTCTCGGCATGGGGGTGGAAGACGAGCGTGAGGCCGAACTGGTCCTGTGCGATATCGGCCACTTTGTGCGTGGTGTCGATCAGCCGTTGCCAGGCGTCACCGGCCAACTGGCGTGGCGCCAGCAACTCACCCGTAAAGAGATCGGTGTAGGAATCGTCAATGAGCACGAGATACTTGGCGCCCAGCGCCGCCAGTAGCTCACCGGCGCCCAGCACCTGTTGCTCCAGCGCCGGCCAGGCGGTAGGGTTCTCCAGGTTGCCCATCGCAAAGGTGGCCGCCACTTTCAACCTCCGCTTGTCCAACTCGGCGCGCAGGGTGGGCAGGTCGGTGGGGAGATAGCCGTAGGGTCCAAGCTCGGTCCACTCGTAGCCGGCCTCGGCAATTTCATCCAAAAAGCGTTGCCAGGGAGTCTGTTTGGGGTCACTGGGAAACCACACCCCCCACGAATCTGGCGCACTGCCAACTTTGATGTTCATGGGTTCCTCCAGAAGTGTCAAAGATTGGGCACATACCCTTGCCCCCATTGTTCTTTGCGCCGCTCACGGAAGTCACCCGTCAGCGGCATGATCGCCAGTTGCCCGCCATCCACGACAATCGTCTGGCCGACGATGTAGCGCGCCTCATCCGAGGCCAAGAAGAGCGCCACATGGCCAATATCCGCCGGCTCGCCAATAATACCGGCGGGAATCGTCTGCCCTGCCGCCGTGCGATCCAGGTCGGTCAGAACCTTCAGGTGGTTTTCTACCAGAATCCACCCTGGGGCAATGGCGTTGACCCGTACCCCTTTGGGCGCCAGTTCTAGCGCCAGCACCCGGGTAAAGGCGACGATGGCGGCCTTGGTGCCGGCGTAGACTGTATGCTCGGTCATACCGGCGTAGGCGTGGACCGAGGTGAGGTTGATCACCACGCCCTGCCCTTGCGCCACCATAGCTGCTGCGGCGGCTTGGGTGGCAAAAAACATGCCGCGCACGTTGACCTGATAGAGCGTATCGAACTGCTCGGGCGTCACCTCCAGAAAGGGTTTGTTCATGGTAATACCGGCATTGTTGACCAGCACATCGATGCCGCCCAGAAATTCAATCGCCTGGGCGCACACCTGTTTGACCTGCGCCAGGTCGTTGAAGTCGGCCTGCATGGCTGCGGCGCGGCCGCCGTTGGCCTGGATCGACTCGACGGCGCTCTGTGCGCCGGCGCCGCTATGGCTGTAGTGCAAGACGACGTCGGCCCCGGCGTTGGCAAAGGCCAGCGCCACTCCCCGGCCAATGCCGGTGCCGGCCCCGGTGACCAACACCCGTTTGCCACTCATGCTGTCGGGAGACTGCACTTCTGCTCTCCTTGACCTCTTTATTGTGCGGCGCGCAGCGAATGCCGAAAGGCTTCCACACCGGTGCGGGCTGCGTTGGCCAGCAGGCTGTAGTC
>QEUW01000187.1 GCA_003577005.1 Chloroflexota bacterium
AATCGGTAATCGGTAATTGTGAATTTCCCTGCCTGTAGGTATGCGCCTCCATTACTCATTACCGATTACCGATTCCTTATTAAACATTTTACGATCAGGAAAACGCGCCTCCTCACCAAGCTCCTCGGCGATGCGCAGCAGGCGGTTATACTTGGCCAGCCGTTCCGACCCGCGCAGCGACCCCACCTTGATCTGCCCGGCATGGGTCGCCACGGCCAGGTCGGCGATGGTCGTGTCCTCGGTTTCCCCCGAGCGCGCCGAGATGACCGGGTTGTAGCCGTGCGCCTGCGCCAGCCGCACGGTGCGCAACGTCTCGGTGAGCGTGCCGATCTGGTTGACTTTGACCAGCACCGCGTTGGCGACACCCCGGTCGATCCCCTTTTGCAGGCGGGCCGGGTTGGTGACAAAGAGGTCATCGCCCAGCAGTTGGAGACGGCCCAACCGCTCTGTCAAGATGCGCCATCCATCCCAATCTTCTTCAGCCAGCCCATCTTCGATTGAGAGAATCGGGTAACGCTGCGCCCAACCGGCTAGCCGCTCGACCATCTCGTCTGCCGACATGGTCCGATCTTCGACTGCGAAATGATAGCGGCCCTGATCATAAAAATGGGTTGCCGCCACATCGAGGGCGATGGCGACATCTTCGCCGGGACGGAGCGCGGCGCGTTCGATGGCTTGGGTCAGATAGCGGAGACCGGCCTCGTTATCCGGCAGGCGCGGGCCGTAGCCACCCTCGTGGGCAATCAAAACTGCCTCATAGCCGTCTGCTGCGAGCAACTCACCGGCAGCCTGCCGCACCCGGCTGAGCCAGTGCAGCGCCGTCGGGTAATCGGGCGCGCCGACCGGAATAGCCAGGTAATCCTGCATATCGACCGCGCCACCGGCGTGCAGCCCACCGCTGAGGATGTTGACCATTGGCATCGGAAGGAGAGTCGCGGCGGCGCCGCCCAGATAGCGATAGAGTGGCAGGCGCAGCCCGGCAGCCGCGGCGTGGGCCACCGCCAGCGAGACACCGAGGATGGCGTTGGCCCCCAGCCGCGCTTTGTTTGGCGTGCCGTCCAGCGCAAGCAGGGTCTCATCGACCTGTTCCTGGTCGGTGGCGTCGAGGCCGTGTAGAGCCGGCGCCAGCGTCTTGACCACATGCTGCACGGCTCGATAGACGCTCTTGCCCGCGTACTCGTTCGGGTCGCCGTCGCGCAGTTCGAGCGCCTCGGCCTGGCCGGTGGAGGCGCCGGAGGGAACAATCGCCAGGCCGGTGGCGCCACCGTGGAGCGTGACCTCCACCTCGACTGTCGGCGTGCCGCGGCTGTCGAACACCTGGCGGGCGTGGATCTGTTTGATCAACAAAGCGTGGTCAGGCATGGCTTTTGCTGGTGATGCGCAGGTCGGCGCAAGTTTTTTGATAGGTGGGCTGGAGCAGAACGGGCAGACAACCCTCACCGCGCAGCCAGAGTGGCAGGTTCGGCAGGGGCTGCCCGATGGCAAGCTCCTCATGCCATATTTCTAGAGTGGCTTGACCCTCCCGCCCCACGGGGTGATAGGCGGTGGTGTACAGTTCGGCGGCGCTTTGTTGGGACTGTTCAGCGCTCAGGCGGGTCAGCAAATCGTTGTGGAGATTCGCCTTGCGGTTGGTAACCACATCCACCACGACCAAACCTACCCCCTGGCGCAAGTAGGATTCACACTTGGCGACAAACGCCAGCCGCTGAGCGGCCCGGTCCTTGTTGGCCGGGCTGACCAGTTCAATTGCGCCAATCAGCGTTGGATTCGCAAAGTTGTTGAAGATGAGCACTTCGACATTCTCGGGCGCGACCTCGAACGGGATCGTAAAAGCCGGCAGCGATGGCAACCACGCCGTTTCTAGAGCAGCGCCAGAATCATCGGCATTGAGTTGCGCCAGATAAGGCGCCGTAACGATCTCGCGCAACTGCCCTGCCTGTTGTGCTTCTGTATAAGCCGCAATATCGATCTCGATGCCAAACTGTACATTCGATCTGGCAAAACAATGTTCGGGTAAGCGGTGATTCAAGTCAGCGGCAAGGTTGTACGACCAGCCGTTATGGATTGAATGCCAGGAAGGCTCTAGCGATAGGGGTGGGTGAAAATGATCGAGTAGCGCCATGCCAACATTTTACCATACCTTTTGCCGAACGGTACAAGTGACTGAAGTAGGGCAAGCTGCCATCTTGCCCTACGTGCCCGCCTGTGGTAGTCTCGCAAGGAGACTCGATCAGACAACCCAGGAGGAAAATCCGATGACTACCCCTTTGCCCCGTCTATACGCTCCGCGCATGGTGGACGACTGGAATCACGGCCTCGTCCTGGCAGATTGGCGGTGGGATGAGGCCGCTACGCTGCCGCCGTTCATCCTGGCTGACGGCAGCGGGCCGGCGGTGCAACAGACCATCACCCGCGTCTGTTACAATGCGCAGGCGCTCTTTGTGCGCTTCGACTGCGCTGATCGCGACATCTGGGGAACCCACACTAGGCGCGATGATCCTATCTATGACGAGGAGGTCGTTGAAGTATTTATCGGCCCAGGTGAAGCCACGCCGGTCGACTATTACGAGTTCGAGGTCAGCCCCAACGGTGTGCTGTTGGACTTGACCGTCCACAACCCCAGTGGCGAACGGGCCGACATGACCACCGCCTTCGCCTGGAATTGTCCCGGCATCCAGTGGGCCGCCGGGCGGGAGGATGCGGGCAACCGGTGGTGGGCGGTCTTTGCCATCCCCTGGGCGTCCATCGGTGTGGACCCCACCCCCAGCCCCTCCCCTGGTAAGGGAGGGGAGCTGGCGCTGCCCAAGATCTGGCGCGCCAATTTTTATCGCATCGAACGCCCGCGCGATGGCGCGGCTGAATTCAGTTGCTGGTCGCCCACCTTGACCGACCCGGCGGATTATCACAAGCCGGCCCGCTTTGGGTATTTGGAGCTTGGCTGAGCGGTTTCGCGATTGGGAAAACTCATGGTAAAATTAGCGTTTATAGTCACACGATTCTTCTTGTTGTGAATACTGTTGAATGTAGGGCAAACGCCAACATGATCACCATCAAACGCCAGTTTATTCGCGATGTGACCGGTGCTGCTATCGGCGTCATCTTACCCATTGAGGAGTTTGCTCGCGTCAAAGATATTTTGGAGCAGGACGTTGCCTCGCCATCCACGGATGAGGCGGATGATATGTTGCGGTTGATGGAACAGGCAGCGTCCGACCCGCTGTTTATCGCTGACATGAATGAAGTAATGTCAGACTTCGCCAACATTGACCAGGAGTGGTGGGAGCCGGCTGAGTGACCTATCAATGGTTTGTCTTCCTCGCTTCCCTGGATCCAACTCAAGGTTCTGAGCAAGCTGGTAAGCGTCCTGTATTGGTGATAAGCCGGGAGCACATCAACCAATTGCTGCCGGTAGTCGATGTCGTGCCGCTTACATCACGTAAATCTCCTCATCGCACCATTTATCCAAACGAGGTGTTGCTTCCTGCCGGCATCGCCGGGTTAAAAGTAGATTCGATTGCACTCTGTTACCAAATTCGCACCCTCGACAAGAGCCGATTGAGCCAGACAATCGGTGAACTCGCTGATTTATCGCTGCGCAGGCAGATCCTGACGGCTATCCAATTTCAACTCGATATGTGAGGTGATCTCGCCCTCATGACCATCTCCCCCCAACACCCGGCCCTCAAAGCCTACTACGAAGCCCGCCAGGCGCTCAGCGCCCAACCTGCCACGCACGAACTCGCCGTGCGCACCGCTTTCCAGAATTTGCTCGACAGCACCCGCCCCAAGGGCTGGACGCTGGTCATGGAGCAGAAGGTGGAAGGTCTCAAGCGGGTCGTGCGCCCGGACGCCATGCTGCGCGACAGCAACACCCTGCCCCGCGGCTACTGGGAGGCCAAGGATACCCAAGACGATCTGGACGCCGAAATTGCCCGTAAGCTTGCGTGCGGCTACCCCAAATCCAACATCATTTTTGAAGACTCGCAGCGCGCTGGTCTATCAACACTACATCGTGGAACTGGTTGGCTGCGTCGTGGCCGTCAGCCTGGAGACGGTGCAGATCGTGGAGCAGCTGCCGCCGCTGGGCGTGGAAAGCGGGGATCTGTGAGTCAGACTGCGCGTTGAGCCCCGGTTGCGTGTTATCACATTGACGGAATCTACCGCGTATGTGAGAATAACGGCCAGGAGGAAGTATGACCAAACTTGACCGTATCACCATCGACCCGGCTCGGATGAACGGCCAGCCAAGCATTCGCAATCTGCGCTTAACGGTGCGTCGTGTCATCGAACTGCTGGCGCTCTACCTCGACCGTAACGAATTGCGGCGTGAATACCCTGAACTCGAGGATGAAGATATCCGCCAGGCATTGGCCTACGCAGCCACCTACCTTGATGACCGCATTGTAGCCATCAACTCATGAGACTGCTACTCGATCAGGCTTGCCCCGCACTGCCGCAACCCTGCTGCGCACGCTTGGCGTTGATACCGTCCATGTCGGCGAAATCGGTATGGCAACCGCGGTGGATGCTGATATCCTTGCCTACGGCCGGCAAGAACTGCGGGTGGTTGTAACGTTGGATGCGGATTTTCATGCCTTGCTGGCCTTATCTGGCGCACGTTCTCCTTCGGTAGTGCGTATCCGGATTGAGGGTCTACGTAGTGAAGGATTAACAGCGCTTCTTGAGAAAGTGCTTGAGGAGTTCAGCGAAGAGCTAGAGCTGGGGGCAGTCGTGACGGTGCAGGAAAACCGGATGCGAGTTCGGCGATTGCCGCTCATTGATGAGTGAGCACAGTAGCAGGAAAAGAGCAAGAATCATATCCGCAACAGGACAATCTATGCCCGAAAAAATTCTCCTCGACACCGACATCGGTTCTGACATCGACGACGCCATCTGTCTGGCTTACCTGCTGGCCCAGCCGCAGTGCGAATTGCTCGGCATCACCACCGTGAGCGGCGAGCCGGATCAGCGGGCGATGATGGCAAGCGCCCAGTGCAAGATCGCCGGCAAGGAGATCCCTATCTACCCCGGTGCAGCGGAACCGTTGCTCATTGCCCAAAAACAGCCCAAAGCGCCGCAGGCTGCGGCGTTGAGCAATTGGGAACATGAGAGGGACTTTCCGCAAGGCGAAGCGGTGGAGTTCCTGCGCCGTACCATCCGCGCCCACCCGGGCGAGATCACGCTGCTCACGATTGGGCCGCTCACCAACATCGCCCTCCTCTTCAGCGTGGACCCGGAGATCCCCCACCTGCTCAAACAACTGGTGCTGATGTGCGGCGTCTTTACCGAAAATCTACCCAAACGGCCTACCAGGCTGGAGTGGAACGCCCTGCTCGACCCGCACGCCACGGCCATCGTCTACCGGGCGCCGGTGCGCATCCACCGTTCGCTGGGGCTGGATGTGACAACCCATGTGGTCATGGGCGCCGATGAGGTGCGCCGGCGTTTCCAGACCAAATTGTTGCGCCCGGTGCTCGACTTTGCCGAGGTCTGGTTTCAACAGCGCAGCGAGATCACCTTTCACGACCCGCTGGCCGCGGTCTCGCTCTTTGCCCCGGGTGTAGTCGAGTTCAGCCGTGGTGCCGTGGAGGTCGAATTCAACAACCCCGATGCCTTGGGCCAGACCCGCTGGCAGCCCGACCCCGCCGGCCGGCACGAAGTTGCGTTGCAGGTGGATGCCGGGCGTTTTTTTGACCGCTACTTTGGTGTGTTTTCATAAACGCACGCCGGAACCATTCTGGCCCTGACCAACGAAGTCTTGCCAGCCGGGGCGTGCGCACGCCGCGCCAGTCATAATTTCTTTGGTCGAGTACTAGGTTCTGTTGACATTTTAGCCTATACAGCGGTGCGATGCACTTGAAAAGTGCGTTGCACCTTGCACATGCATCGCACCTTGCAGGTGCAACGCATGAAAAGTGCGTTGCACCTTGCACATGCATCGCACCTTGCAGGTGCAACGCATGTGTGCACCCCAGCCGAGTCATGCACTGCTAGACAAATGTCAACAGAACCTAGTTCATGAGGATCGGCAAGAAGATTCGATTCAACGGAGCAGGCTCATCCTCATCTTCTAGCGAAGTCGGGATAAGGTTCACGCCGAAATCGGCGCGGAGGGAAGCGCCGCGCAGCAGGGTCAGGGTGATCCGGTCGGCCGTTGTGAGCTTGGCAGCCGCTGGAAAGATGCCATGCACCATATAGACGCCGGGTAAGAGGTCGCCAAAGAAATAGGCGCCAGACTCGGCCGTCACCTGTGTGCTCAGCATGTCGCCTGTCTCCCGGCTCAACGCTACAGTGATGTTGGTTACCCCTTTCTCGCCAGGGTCAAGCATCCCATTCTTGTTGCTGTCGTTGAAGACGGCACCGCTGATGTCCCCAACCTGTTGCTCGGTCGTCATACCGAAATCGGCGCGGAGGGAGGCGCCAGGCAGCAGGGTGAGGGTCACTCGCTCGGCGGTGGTCAGGATTGCATCCGCTGGGAAGACGCCTTGCACCGTGTAGACGCCGGGCACGAGGTTGTCAAAGCGGTAGGCGCCAGACCCGGTTGTCACCTTTGTGCTTAGCAACTCATCGGTGTCCTTGCTCAGTTGCATTTTGATGCCAGTTATACCCTGCTCGCCAGGGTCAAGTACCCCGTTCTTGTTGTTATCGTTGAAGACCACGCCGCTGATGTCGCCCACCTGCCGCTCGGTGGTTGTCACTGTTGCCACCCCAACCAGGGGAGGAATCAGTGTGTTGGCGGCTGTGGCGCTCACAGTATTGGCAAACTGCCCCGCGGTCAAGCCGGTGGTTGCCTCAAAGACAATGGTGATCTGGCCGGAAGGAACAATGTCCCATGATCCCCAGGTTGGCGTCGTGCTGCCCGCGCTTGGGGCGAGAATGGTCGTGCGTGGCGCCTGTTCCGCTGAGAGCGCCACATCCGCCGCATAGATAAAGCCTTCTGGCAAGGTATCGGTCAGTTGGACGCCTGTTGCCGTGGTGCTGCCGATATTTTGCGCGGTGATGGTATAGCGCACCGGTTCGCCCGCCATCACGGTGGCCGGTGCCACCTCTTTCGAGAGCACGATCACCGGGACCTGAACCTCCACATCCTCAGCTGCCGTCAACAGCGAATCGAACGCTACGACCGGTACACCGTTCGCGGTGGCCGCCACATCGTTCTGATAGGTGGCAGGGCCCACCGTCGCATCAACCTTGACCACAAAGGTGATCGACAGCGAACCCAAGGCGGGGATCGAGAAGGTGCCCCAAACGGGCTGGTCGGCGCCGGCTGTGGGCTCGGGCGTGGCGGCTGTGCGGGTTCCGCCGCTGATGCTGCTGGTGGCGAGATAGGTCAGGCCCGCAGGCAAAGTGTCGGTGATGATGACACCATCGACCGCCTTCGCCAGCGGATTGGCGAGTTCGATCACATAGGTTGCGCTGGCGCCATCGAGCGTCTGCTGGATGGTGGGCGTGGTGGTGTACTTGTGGAGCCGCAAGCCCCCGACCAGGGTCGCCTGCGCAGCATTGACAAGCGCCGTCTCGTTGCTGGTGATGGTGGCCTGGTTGCCGATCTCACCGCTGCCGGCAGGGAAGAGTGTCACCTGGACCTGACCGCTGTCCCCCACCTGCAAGGTCCCCAGGTCCCAGGTCACAACGCCAGCGCTGGCTACACCGCCAGCGGAGACGGCAATCAGGGTCGAACCGGCGGGCAGAATGTCGGTCAGCGTGACGCCGCTGGCATTGGCGTTGCCCTCGTTGCGATAGTTGATGGCATAACGGATGCTGCCGATCAACTCTGTGCCCGCAGCCGCCGTTACGGGTGCATCGACCGTAACGAGGTTGCCCTGCAACGCCGTAATCTGGACGGTCTGGCCACCGATCAGTAGATACTGGCCCACGACGAGATGGATGCTCTCGTCGACGCTGAGTTGGGTGGTGTTGCCGGCGGCGACAGCGAGCGTCGCCGCCGGGTAAACAATGGCCGCGGGGCCACTCTTCTTCAACGTCAGCAGCGGGGCCGCCGTGGCCAGATGGGTGACTGCCGCCTGTCTGGATGTGGCGTTGCTGGCGCTTACCGTTGCTACGCTCTCCAGCGTGGTGAGGCCGGCGGGTAGCGGCGTGGCCACCCGGACGGTAAAGCGTATGACCCGGCTGGCGCCGCCGGGCAGTGTGCCCAGGTTGAAGAGAACCCGGTTGCGCGTGCCATCAAAGAGACCGTTGTCGTCATCCGCCACATCGCTCTGGGGCGTGTTCTCGTAGACCAGGCTGTTGGGTTTGTAGGCGCTATAATCCGGCACCAGATCCTGGAGGAGCACATCGAGCGCAGCACCCGAACCGATGTTGGTGACGATCACCGTATAGGTGATCAGGTCGTCGGGCGCAACGTTCAGGGCCGGGGTTGCGCTCTTTACCAGCCGCAGATTCGGGTTGGTGCTGATCGAGACGGTGACCGTATTGCTGGCGCGGCTGCCATCGGTCTGGTCGTCGCTGACCGTAGCCGTGTTGTCGAGCGTGGTGACGCCAGCGGGCGCGCCGGTGGTTGCCACCTGCATCTGGAAGGTGACTTTGGCTGCAGCGCCGGGCGCCAGCGCACCGATGTTGAGATTGAGGACACCGCCGCTGACCGGTTCGGGTGAGACAGCAACACCATCACGCCGGGTGCTGCCCACCACATACGTAAAGTAACTCTGGACAGGCAGGGTGTCGTACACCATGACGCCGGTGGCCGTCGCATCCCCGCTGTTGAGCGCGGTCAGCGTGAAGGTCACCACAGCGCCGGGGATGAGCAGCGTATTGCTGGCGGCCTTGCTGATAGTGACTTCGGGGCGCTGCACCAGGACGGTTGCCGTGTCGTCGGCAGGTTCAGTCTGGTCGCTCCCCACGGCGGCCGTGTTGCTCAAGCTGGTCACATTCGAGGCCAGTGATTTGTCCACCGTCACGGTGATGACCAGCTGGCCGGACTGGCCGCCGGTCACCTGGCCGGTTGTTATCGTCCCCGCGGAGTTGATGGCAAAGACCAGCTGCTGGCCGTTGATGGTGGGTGTAGCAGCGGCGCCGTTGAGCGTGGCGCCAACGAAGGTGACGCCAACAGGTAGTGTGTCGGTAATACGGGCGCCAGTCGCATTGCTCTCACCCGTGTTGGCAAAGTCGATGGTATAGGTGATGGGGCTGCCTGGGACCACGGTGCTTGCCGAGGCGCTCTTTTCCAACACCAGGTTGGCGGCTGAAGCGGTACAGAGCTTGGAATGGCTTGAGTTGGCTGTACCATCGAAACGAATGGCCACCTGGCGCGAGGGTCCACTCTCTTGCGTTGCTGTGAAGCGCCAAAGTAAACGGTGCCCTTGAGCCAGGGATGCCGTCGGCACAATCGCAAAAGTGATCTTCGAATTGGTCAGACCGCCATTGCCGGTTGAGGAATATGTGCTACCCAATGGCGTTGTACCGCCGGTGGCTGGGTCGTATCCATACAGATAAACGTTGAACTGAACTGGGTTGCCACTTTCTTTGTCAACAAAGGCTGTGGTGGTAATGATCTTGAGATGGGCAATCTGCGATTGGGCCGGGTCTTGATAGAAATGTGCAAGTTCCAGTTCCACACCGGCCTGACCAGCGAGGGTGACCGTTCGTAGATCACTGGTCGAAGCGGTGCCTTCGGCGAAAAACCGGTTACTGGTTGCGGGTATTGCCCCTGGAACTGCCAATGCAGAGGCGTCGGCGTTGCGGAAGTGGTAGGCCTGGCACGAGCCACCTGCCTGGACGACGCCGATCTTGTAGGTGTCGGAGACGAGGTCGGTCTGGGCTGAGTCGATGGTTGCGCTGTTGACGGCGGGATTGCTGCCGGTATAGGGATCATCCGCCTTGAGCGTCAGCGTCACCGACCCGCTGGCGCCGGCCGCCACTGTGCCAATGTTCCACGTGACAACGCCGCTCGCATTCGTCCCGCTGTTCGATGCCTCGACAAACGCAAAGCCGGCGGGGATCGTGTCGGTGATGACCACGCCGGTGGCGCTGGCTTTGCCAATATTCTGATAGGCGAGCGTAAAGATCACTTGTGCGCCGGGCGCTATCTTGAGCAGATTGGCGCTCTTGCTGAGCGTGAGTTTGGGCCGGGGCACCGAGACATAGACGCCGATCTCGGCGCTGCTGGGGTTGGTCAGGGGCGAGTTGATCTCGGCGCTGTTGACCAGTGGAATGGTGGCCGCATCAGGGTAGGGGTTGTCTACCGTCGCCGTAAAGCGCGCCGTCAGACCGCCCACGCCAGAGGGAACAGCGCCCACATTCCAGGTCAGTTTGCGCGTGGCGCTGTCGTAGACGCCGCCGTCAAGCGGCGTAATGTTGCTGATCCCCATGGGCACGGCGTCGGTGATAATGGCGCCGGTGACATTGATGGGCGAATCGTTGCCATAGGTGAGGGTGTAAGTGATGGCCTGGCCGGGGGCAAAACTGGTGCCGCTGGCGGCCTTGGCCAGAGTGAGGCGCGGGGCGCCCACCCCGATCTGGAGCGGGTCGCTGGTCAGGGCGCCGGCGCTGGTGTTGGCGCTGGCTACATTCGAGTAGGTGCCCACAACGGTGGCTGATTTGGCAGTAAAGACCAGCGTGCCCGTGCTCTTGGCCGCCAGGGTGACCGCCGGCGAGAAGAGCCACGTGACTGTGCCGGTTGCATTCGCCGCTGGTGAAGATGTAGGAGTCAGCGTGCCGCCGCCGGTGCTCAGATAGCTAAAGTCAGCGGGCAGGGCGTCGCTGATGGCGCTCAGTTGCAGCGGCGTATCGAGCGTGTTGTGGACGTGGATTTTGAACTGCACCGGGTCACCGGCGGCTACCTCGCTCACATTGGCCGTTTTCGCGATGTACGGGGGCGGGGCGCCACAACTGTTGACCTTGACCGCAGTCGAGACCGCGCCCACCACCGCCGGATTCGGATACCACTCCTCACCGGCCGGCTGGCCGGGCGACAGCTTGAGCGCATCGACCTCAGCCTGGCTCAGATAGGAGAAAGTGCGGTTGCCCTTGCCGCTGGCGTTCTTGCTGGCGTTGTCGATGGCCTGGAGGCCGATCAGATACTGGCCCTGCAGCAGCGCCGTGGCATTCCAACTGGCGCTCCACTGGTTGAGACTGCGGTTGGTTGCACTGGCGGCCAGGGTCCACTCGCTGCCATCGTTGGCCAGGCCATCGTTGTTGGCATCGAAATAGTAGTAGAAATCGACCGCTGTGACGCTCGTCGCCGCCTCCTTGTTGACGATGTCGATGGTGTCTTTGACGCGGGCGGTGAGCGTGGTGGGGCCACAGCCGCTGGCGGTGATCTCATCGACAATCGGCTGTTGGATGGAGCCTAGGGTGAGTGAGAAGAAATCGCCAAAGGGGGCCGGTTTGGCCGGGTCGCCAATCCAATCCCCCTCGAAGACACAATCCTTCTGGAAGGGGTTGTTGAGGCTGTTGGCGGTGCAGAAGAGCATCGAAAATGGACTGTCCGCCGTCACTTTGGGACCACCAAAGCCCGATGCATCCACCATCGCCAGGGGAATCTGATAATCGACAAAGTACTCCTTGCACGACGGCGTTGCAATGAGCCGGGAACGGCTTGTGCCATAGTCCCAAACCGTTTCAGCCGCGCCGTTGGACCAGACAGTGGTCGGTTGCAGGCGGTTCTGGAAGTTCAGAATGCGATTGGTTGCTTCATCGATAAAAGCTGTGGGGTTGTGGCTCAAGAGATGGATGTTGGGGTTGTTGGGGTAATCCAGCGACTGATTGTTAGGAATATTTCCCCAAATACCGACGACCTGGTCGATTGGGGTCGCCGGGCTACCCGAAGAACCATTCAGGTGCGCGGCCAGATCCCGATAGCCGTTGCCATCCGTATCAAAGAAGACCGTCCATAACGCCGAATTCCAGGGATGCGTACTGCCGTAGGTGCCGGGCGCAGGACCTGTGGCATAGGTGTTGGCGATCTGCTCGACGCGCCAGCGAAACATGAGTACATCGTTCGTCTGATCCAGGTAATAGTAGACGCTGGGCAACCGAGTATCGATACAAGATGAGGCGACATTGACATAGTTCTGCGGCGCCGTTCCGCCGTTCGACGGGTCTTGCGTGCGCTGATCGTTGATCGAGTTGCCGTAGCGCGTGTAGGGTTGCCAATCGCCACAGGTCAAGCCACAATCTTGCGGCTTTTCGGGCTCGTTGGGCCATGACACAGGTGAATAATGCACCGCCGCGCCGCTGCCATTCCCCCAATAGGGCGGGTAGGGATCAGCCAGGAGCCGGTGTGGCAAACCGAGCATGAAGACGGCTAGCATAACCGCGCTCGATAACAATTTTGCGCCAATACGCATAGGGTACTTCGTCCTTTCAATCAATGGCCGTGCAACGCACTGCCCAATTAGATACAGCGCTGCCGTAACTACAGCGTAAACTATATTTCTCGACATTTCGTAGGTCGGGCTATCAGCCCGACGCTCTCGATGGTCACGCGGGCAACGTGACCTACAGAACACCGAAAAACTTTGTTTACGCTGTGGTAACTGACAATAATGTAAGATAACGCAACATTTGTTGCTAGCTTTCCAAGAATTCACCCCCAATGCATAGGAAGATCGCCAACCCAGTATACGACCCCGTAAGGTAGAGTTCAACGACTAAGCGGATGGTTTGAAGGCACCGGAATGATAGGCATTCAACTCGTCTTTTGATTAGGTTCGAGGCTGGCATTTGCTATCATCCCCAGCTTTTGACAGCTTTTCAGGGTGACTTTCGTCAGCAGAACAGACCTAACTCTTGGCGGAACTATTCCTATCCCAAGAGCGCGGCAAGAGGGGGCAAAGTTTGCTATCCTAAAGCCCAAACATAGTGGCGTAGCAACTGCTGTGTGTAGGGCAAGCACAATCCAACAGGCGCCCATTGGCCCAGATTCCACAGGAGGAAAGAAATGGCTGGACGAACGCAACGTCATGAGGTAAGCAAGCGGAACCTGGGAGGTGGTACTGCGTCCGCGAGAGTGTTACAGAGCTGGCCGGGCAGCGTCCACCTCCTCGCCTGGCTGGTGGTGGTGGCGCTGCTCCTCGTCCCGGCAACTGCCGCGGCCGAAGTGACTACGACATTCGCTGATGGCGCGCTGGCCGTCGCCAGTGATGCCGACGATGCGGTCCTCATCACTTGCGCTGAGGGTGCGGTGCAGATCAACGGCGCTGCGCCCGGCAGCGGCGACGCTGAATGCGCCAGCGTGGCAACGCTCGCAGTCACCGGCGGCCCCGGCCCCAATCGCATCGACGCCAGTGGGGTCCTCACCGACGAGTTCACCAGCCTCACGACCGTCACCTTGAGTGGCGGAGCGGGTGATGACCTTATTACCGGCACGGTCCTGGTGGACACGCTCGATGGCGGACCCGGCAACGATACCTTGATCGGCGGCAAGGGCAACGATAACATGGACGGCGGGCCGGGTGACGACGTGCTCATCTGGCGCAACGGCGATAACTCCGACATCATGGAAGGCGGTGACGGCTATGATGTGGTCCACGTGCTCAGCGCAGAGGGCCGCGGCGACGCCTTCGAGGTGGCGCAACAGGGTGAGCGCGTCATCTTTACCCGCACCAATCTGATCCCCTTTACGCTGGATATAGGCGACGTGGAACTGGTGCAGATCTACCACGGCGACCCCGACGACACCGTTGCTGTGCAGGTGCTCACCGCAACACAGGTGGTGATCGACCCGGTGCTCCCCATTGCGCCGCGGGTTGCTACGGCGCCCGAGCCGATGGTCATCACCGGCGCCGGTGACATTACCAACACGGTGCAGGCATACCAGTTGCTCCTGGGCGGGCAGAACAACGGCGGCGAGCCCGGCGCCCACCCCGACGGCTTCCGTACGATCAATTGGGACGGCGTGCCAGCCGAAGAATCGGCGCCCAATCTCTATTCATCCGATTTTTTCAACCAGCCCACTGCTCCCCGCGCCCGCGGCGCTGTCTTCACGACACCAGGCGAAGGGCTGATGGTCAGCGCAGCCAGCGACAACCCCGACGGCGTCCTGCCCCGCTTTGGCAATATCAATCCCACCTATGCCGACATCTTTAAGGTCTTCAGTGAAGAGAAGCTCTTCTCGCCGGTGGGCAGCAACATCGTCGATATGTTCTTCTATGTACCCGGCACCGACACGCCAGCGGTAACGCGTGGCTTTGGTGCGGTCTACACCGATGTGGACACCGAGCACACCGCCTTTGAGTATTTTGACATCCACGGCAACTCGCTGGGCGAGTATGGCACACCCATTGCTGATGAGGGTCTTTCCTTCCTCGGCGTCGTCTTCCCTGAACCGATCATCCATCGGGTGCGCATCCATTACGGCACCGGCGCGCTTGGTCCCGACGACGGTTATGATGGGGATGTGGCAGTGATGGATGATTTCATCTACGGTGAACCGCAGCCCTACATTGTCCCGGCGCCCGCCACGGCCGGCGAACCTCCCGAGGCTATTCGTGGAGACGTGGAGTTGCTGGCGGCCACGGCGCCCGATACCCCCGACAACGTTTCGTATAGCGGTGGCCTGTACGACCAGACCGAGCTGGCTCACACCCACGCCCAGCTTGCGCTCGACGCCCTGGCTGCCGGCGACCTCACCGGCGGGCGTATGCACAGCGAGCACGTCTGGAACATCTGGCACGGCGAGGGGTCTGTCTATTTTGGCGATGTCAACGAAGATGGGCAGACGCAGAATCCCGGCGATGGCTATGGGGTCAAATCCTACGCACTGGCGGTCGCCGAAGTCGCCGACCACATCGCCGAGACGCGCAATCTGGACGAGCCGTGGCGCTCGCAGGCGTTGGCTGGGGCGGTCTGTGCCCGCAACATCTCTGGCGCCTGGGGTGTGGACGCTGAAGAAGAGGTGTTGGCCGTGCTGGCGGCGCTCGATGCGGCAACGGCTCAAGCGGCGGCCGAGCAGGTGACAGCCGCCTTTGCCGCCATGTTGAACGGCCTGGATGCCGACAGCGACGGCCAGATTGCCCTGGTCCGCGGCGAGTGTGGCGCCGAACAGATTCACGAAGTGAGCCATGCGCTTGCCGGTCAATAGACCCGCATTGGGCGCGGCCATGAAGTAATCCCACGCTGATACCCGAAAACAAGACCTCCGGGAGGTGACCACGAACAGCCTGGCTGACAAAGCGGCTTACGGTCACCTCCCGGAGGTCTTGTTACTTTCTGCTAAAATGCAACCATTCGATACCAGGAAACGACACAGAAACGATTGATAAACGGCGGACCTGATAGGGTGTAGTCCCACCGGTGGAACCGTATCTTGATGAACAAGGGTAAATTGTGAATTAAAGGAGAGAATGCCGATGCAGACGCATCATCTGTCTCGTTTCCCCTCACGGATTCGATGGCTTCGTATGGCTTTCCTTGCGCCGGTCCTCATCCTGTTCCTCACTGTAGCAAACATCACAACACCGCGCATCGTACGGGCGCAAGAGGCTCCCCACACAGTGGCAGCGCCCCAGGCCGAAAAAGTTGTCGACAATGTCAAGATCATCGCTGATGTGTTCGAAGAGATCGGCGGTTCCGACAGCGGCTTTTTTATTGCTCGCGGCAACGTGCGTATCGGTCTCCAAACCGGCGACCCGCTCATCAAACTGGAGAACACCGGCCCCATCGACGACCCCTTCCCCGATGAAGACCCCGACCACGCCATTGTCGCCTGTACCCCTGATGAATGTATGGTGGCCGGCAAGATCAGCTGGATCACCGACCCAGACGGTGCGCTGATCGAGACCGGCTTCAACGACAACGGCATCCGCGAGGGGGTAGAACTGCTGACGGCCGAGGGTAAACTGGTGCGTCCGGCCAAGCCGGTCGATGGCGTCGCCATCCGCAACAGTTCGCAGAAGCTCCTCTTCCTGGATCGCCTGCAGATGCGTGATTTCTTCAAGAGCGACGACCCTAACGAGTTCAAGGACATTAACTTTACCTTTGACCTGAACACCAAGAAGTTCACCGGAGAGGTGCCGCTCACATTGCGCTTGCTGGACGATAGCGAGAACCCCGACCTCAAGCTCACTTCGGTCGTGATCGTCGATGAGCGCGGCAGGGTTACCGGCAGCATCAATGGCTTCAAGGCTCGCCTGGCCGGGCTGCTCATCAGCATCAGTTCGATTGTGGTCAAGGTGGGCGAGTTCGAGGCGGGCAAGGCCGACATCCTCCGCGCCGACAACCCCGACCTGCCCAACCTCGACCCCACCGACCCGCAAGTGGTCTTCTCGTTCGAAAAGCTGCGCTACAAGGACGGGCGCTTTAGCATCGCCGGCGTTACCACCCCCATCAAAGATTGGAGCTTTGGCGATGTCTTCCGCATGACCAGCCAGTCGATTGGCCTGAGCAACGATGTGCAGACGCAGACCGCCTTCTTCACCATCAACTCGACGCTCGAATTTGGCGCGGTGGCCGAAGACCCTTCCAAACTGCCCATCACCATCCGCATCAGCCGCAAGATTGTGGACGGCGTGGGCAAGCCGATTCTGGAGGCGGGGCTGCAGAACATCTCGCCCAAACTGGGGGTCTTCAAGGTCAATTTGCAAGGTGTTCGCCTGGTCGGCGACCCGGCCGACAACTTCTTTGGCATCAAGGCCGACACGGCGGCGCTCCAGTGGCCCCAGCATTTGGGGGGCAAGACGGCTGCTGGTGTAGGCAACTTCCGCCTCGGCATCAACAAGGACAAACAGGTGCAATTCAACCTGGCCAACGGCACCGTCAGCACACCCGAATTCGAGAGTGGCGTGCTCAAGGGCACCTTAGCCGGCACAGTCAGCGTCGTCCAGGAGACGGTCACCTTTGTGTTGAGCGGCAATCTCAACATCAAGCTGGCCGGCAACACCAACGTAGGCGTCGGCGCCAATCTCACCATGCGCGCCGGCAAGAATGTCTGTGCGGACACGGGTTCAACCGAACTGGTGTCACCGATCATCAAAAAGCCCAATGCACCGTCGCCCAACTGTTTGAAACGCTATGAAGAGAGCCTGTCGGCGTTCAACATCAAGATCGCCGGCTTTGGGCTGGGCGTCCAGAATGCGCGTGGGTTGGAAGATGGCGGTTTTGCCGCCGATGTCGTCAGCCTGACCTTGCCCCAGGGCATCAATGGCCTCAACGGGACGATCAACGGCTTTGTCATGCACGGCGATGGCCGGGTGGAGATCGCCGGTGGCGGTTTCGAGCTCTCGCCCATTGCGGTTGGCGGTGTACAATTCGTCGGGCTGAAAGGCTCCTTTGTCAAAAAACTAGACGGCGGCTATGAGTTTGTCGCTGGCGGCAAGATGCCGTTGCCCGGTGTTGAACCCGGCGCCAACGGGCCGGGTATCTCCGCCTCGGTCACCATTCGCGCCACCGCTGCGGGGAGCTTTGGCGGCATGGGCGTGGAGGTTGCCTTCACTGCCGCGCCAGGCACGGGCATGCCCATCGGCTCAACCGGCATGGAACTGACGCGGATCGGCGGGGTTTTTGACCTCAACGCCGGCACCGTCACCATCGGCGTCTCCATGCGCGCTTCGACGCTGGCGCGCATCCCGGCGCCGCTCAATTTGCCCCTGGCCTCCATCGATGGCAATGCGTCGCTCCAGATCAATCCCTTCCTCTTCACTACCAACGCCCGGCTCTCGGTCTTGATCTTCGAAGTGGCGTCGGCCAGCGTCAAGATCGGCCACCAGCAGGGCTTTAGCGGCGGCAACGGCATGCATGTCCAGTTTCAGGTGAACGGCGTCATCGTCCACGGCAACGCCCAGCTGCGCGTGGGCCGGGTGACGGTCAACGGCGAGCTAAAAAATCGCTTTGCCGCCTCGGCCTCGTTCTTTGTGGGGCTGGAAAAGGGTCAGTTTGGCACGTTGTTGCCTCCCTTCAACATCAATGTGGCCGGCGTCTCCTTTGCCGGTGGCCGCTTCAAGGACAAGCGCAGCAGCCCCGAACGTGAAACCGCCGGTCTGCTGGGCACCGTCTGTGTCGGGCCCTTCTGCGGCACACTCTTTGCCGATATGAGCACCTCCGGCCCCAAAGTGGACCTGGTCAACCAGAACAAGTTCGAATTGATCGATTCCGCCGCGGTGCGCATGGCGGCTGCGCAGGGCAGGGCCGGGTTTGGCAGCCGCGCGCTGAGCGTGGCAGAAGCCCAGGCCGCCGGTCTGGTATTGGCCGCCAACCAGATCAGCGGCGTTGAGGCGATTTTGCAGGACTCGATCCCCGTGGTCATTACGCAGACCACGACTCTGGTGGTTGGCATTGAATACGCCAGCGGCGACCCGCTTTTGCGGCTGCAACTGCCCGACAACAGCGAACTGACCGAACAGACGGTCGACAACAGCAGCCAGCTCTTCCTGCGCGACACCCACCCCGTCAGCGGCACGTCGCAGGTCTTCATCCTGGGTGGCGCAACGCCGGGCGCCTATACGCTCTTCATCGACAATGCCCCGGTCGATTACCGGAAGGTGTCGTACACGCTCAACAATCCGCCCGCGGTGACAATCACAGCGGCGACCTGTGGCGGCGCAACCGTGGCTGGTGTGACAGTTACCTGCGATGGCGCACCCGCCGGCAGCCAGGTGACGCTCGACTGGGAGGCCAGCGACATCGACAGCGAGGAGGTGCAGATCAGCATTGGCTATGCGCCCGTCCCGACCGACACCTCACCCATCGACTTTACGGCCATCGAACTGCTCGTTGAGGGCCAACCGCTCGGTTCCGGCCAGTTCACCTGGGAGCTGAGCGAGATTCCGACCGGTCGTTACAAGCTGGCGGTCATCGCCGAGGATGGCTCGAATGCGCCGGTCGTTGCCTACAGCGAGTTGACGGTGGATGTGCTTGACCAGCGCCCGCCCGCCGTGCCCGCCGGCTTGCAGGGCATCCCCCAGGCCGGGGAGTTGCTCGTCCGTTGGGAGCAGAACGGCGAGCGCGACCTGGCCGGCTACGAGATCGGTTTTGGCGTGGTACAGGACAGCAACCCCGACACACCCGACCACTTTGTCTACACCCGTAACATGGGGCCCAAGGATGTCATCACCGGCACGAGCAACATTGTGGATGGCAAGCTCTGGGGGCTGGACGACGATGTGGACATCTACTACAGCATCCGCGCCTATGACCTGAGCGGCAACTACAGCAACTGGGCGCCCATGCAGGTCGCCAAACCGTGGCCGCTTTCACCTCAGGGCTGGACCCCCACACCCAACAGCGAAGAGGTCGAGGCCGCGACGGTCATCGATGTGGCCTTTGCCACGCCGCTCAACCCGGCGACCCTGGCCGATGCGCTCACGGTTGTCGCCAGCGACGGCACGGGGGTCACCGGCGAGATCGAACACATCACCAACCTGGACAGCACAGCCGTCTTGGGTCTGCGCCTGACGCCGGCCCAGCGGCTTCAGGGTGAGACGAGCTACACCGTCACCGTCAAGGGTGGCGCAACGGGCGTCACCGCCACCGATGGCCGCCAGATGCCAGCGGACTATCGCTGGAGCTTCACCGTCGGTGTGTCCGAAGCGACGCCGGACGACTTCCCCCTCTTCCTGCCGCTGGTGAACCGGTAAGTTTCGTATTTCAGGTGACAGTCACCTGGTTATCTGCTATAATACAGACGAAAACAGATCACTTCCAGCTCATGGAAAAGGCCGCGATGAGCACATCGTACGATGACTACGACAGTCCATGGAAGAATGCGCTCGAGGAGTATTTTGA
>QEUW01000188.1 GCA_003577005.1 Chloroflexota bacterium
CTGGCGCAATAGCTCAGGCGTAATCGGCGTGCCGTGCGGCACACGCGACGAAAGACAGGCCATAGCCGGCTTGTCCCACACGGGCAGGCCCAGGTGGCGGGCCAGTTCACGCACCTCTGGCTTGGTGATGCCGGCTTCGATGAGCGGCGAGCGGACAGCCCGTTTGCGCGCTGCCTCCATCCCGGGCCGGTAGTCGCCCAGATCGCTGGTGTTGTTGCCGTCGAACACCACGTTCCAGCCTTCGGCAGTAGCAATCGCCTTAAGCCGGTCGTGGAGTTCAGATTTGCAAAAGTAGCAGCGGTTAGCGGGATTGGCCGCATAACTTTCATCGAGATATTCTTCTGTGTTGACCAGGCGATAAAAAGTAGCAGCGGTTAGCGGGATTGGCCGCATAACTTTCATCGAGATATTCTTCTGTGTTGACCAGGCGATAAGGCACGCCCAATTCCTCGGCCAGTTGGATGGCGGCGCGCATCTCGCGCGCCGGGTAGCTGGGCGAGACGCCGATGCAGGCCAGCGCCCGCTCACCCAGTTCCTGGTGGGCCACGGCCATTACCAGCCCGCTGTCTACCCCACCCGAATAGGCCACCAACGCCGACCCGCTGGCGCGGATGAGCGACCGCAGCGTGACCAGTTTCTGGGCCAGCGCGACTGGCAACTCGTCTTGATAGCGTTCCACAGCGGGGGATTTTTCCATGTAGTCGTTTTTGGTCATGGTGATTCTTTGAAGCAAAAAAGGCAGTTCACGATATCATCTTACTTTACCACAAGTTCGGCAAGCCGCATAAGTGAGGAGTAAACCCAGGATCTGGACTCCTCTTGGCCACTAGGCGTTAGAACCTGTTTGAACAGGGGGCTCCATGCTGGTGCGATGCGCCTGCAAGGTGCGTTGTGCTTCAGGATTACCCGGCGGCCCAGGTACATCGCACGCTGCGCGTGCAACGCACCGACCTTTTTCAAACAGCCTCTTGCGGCGGAACCACGTTGCGCTGGCAAACCATGAGCAAATTGCCGTCCGGGTCTTGGAAGGTCAAGGTGGAGACGCTGCCGATGTCTTCGATCTGGCTGAGGATCGTCACATCGTTGGCCTGGAGAAAATTGTAGGCGGCGCGGATGTTTTCGGTCCAGAAGAAGCAGAGTGGTTGTGACGAGTTTGTCACCGGTTTGTTGGCATCGAGGATCAACGCCACGTCGCCCGCCATGGGCACGTCGTAGATCGCGCCCTCGTGCGAGGTGCTCCCGACTGGCAGGTCAAGAAGCCGGCTGTACCAGGCAGCCGCACGCGCCATATCTGAAACTGGTATGAAGACCGCACCGATGCGGTTTTGGATGAGATGGTTCATGGGGTTCCACCATTGGTCGGCAAGACAAGCCAATTCTCCATACGAAGACCAGGGACTGCCCAGAAGTCTTTGTCTGTCGTCAGCAGCGTCAGTTCGTAGCGCAAGGCCAGCGCTGCGATGAGCGCATCAACCGTCGTCATTGGCACAGGTCATCACCTTCATCTCAGCTTCTATCGCTTCCACTCGCGATTCTTCAATCTCAAAATCAGGATCGTATGTTCGCTGACGCAGATGATCGGCCAGGGACCCTTCCGCCGGACGAATGGCGGTGGGATCGGGCGGTGTCGCCTTGATCTTGGCTACGACTTCTTCGGGCGTGGGCCACCACAGCTCTTCAAGCGCCTCTTCTAACAGGTTGATAGCAACCTCTTCGGCGGTAAGTTTTTCTTCCTCTGCCTTGCGCTGCAACTGTTCGGCCAAATGGTTGGGTAGGGTGATGGTCAGCCTCATGCGCGCCTCCTTTGGTTCATTCGGAACCGTATTCGATTGAAGAGCAGCGTTCCTCAATCACACGATCATTGTAACACAGGTTGGCATAGCGAGTGCAGGCGCACACGCGGTTGGATGTCGCCAACGAGTAGGCCCCGCTGCAGCCGGTAGTGTCCAATCAAAAACCGCCGACGCATTGCGCATCGGCGGTGGAACTCAGGTGCGCTGCACTTTCAAAGTGCGTTGCACCCCTACGGACGCCAGAACGGCTAATAGACGGTCAGATAGCGCTCCAGCTCCCACTGGCTGACGTAGAGCCGGTATTCATTCCATTCCTGCGTCTTGGCCTCAATGTAGCGTTCGTGGACATGTTGGCCGAGCGCGCTCTGGATCACCTCGTCGCGCTTGAGTTCCTCGATAGCATAGCCGAGATCGCTGGGCAGGGTGTCGAGACCGGCTCGGTTGCCATCCACATTATAGAGGTCTTCCTCAGCGGGCTGAGGCGGGTCCAACCGGCGGCGGATGCCATCGAGCCCCGCAGCGAGCATGGAGGCAAAGGCGAGGTAGGGATTGGCGCTCGGGTCAGGGCAGCGCAGTTCGCAGCGGGTGCTGCGGTAGCGACCGTGGCTGATGCGCGGGATGCGGATCAACGCGCTGCGGTTGGTGCGCCCCCAGGAGATATAGACCGGCGCCTCATAACCGGGCACCAGCCGTTTGTAGCTGTTGACCAACGGCGCAATAATCGGGGTGATAGCCTTGGCATGGGCCAGTTGGCCAGCGATAAAGTGGAGCGCCGTCTTGCTCAACCCATACTCATTTTCGGGGTCATACATGGCGGTATCACCGGCGCTGATATCCCACATACTCTGGTGGACATGCATCCCCGACCCGTTGATGCCGGCCAGCGGTTTGGGCATAAAGGTGCAGTGCAGGTTATTTTTCTGGGCAATCGCTTTGAGCGTGATGCGAAAGGTCATGGCGCTGTCGGCGGCGCGCAACGCCGGGCCATAGCGAAAGTCGATCTCGCTTTGGCCGATAGCGACCTCGTGGTGCGAGGCTTCCACATTGATGCCCAGCGCCTGGAGCGCATCCACCATCTGGCGGCGGACATTGTTGGCCTGGTCGGTGCTCACATCGAAATAGCCGGCCTCGTCGTGGGGGACGAGCGGCATCAAGCTGCCGTCCGGGTGGCGGCGGAAGAGAAAGAACTCCAATTCGGGCCCAACCTGGTAATCCAGCCCCAGTTCAGCGGCCGCCTGTAACTGCCGTTTTAGCACATAGCGCGGGTCGCCATCAAACGGCACCCCATCGGGTGTGTAGACATCGCAGATGACGCGCGCCGTCGAAAGATCCATATCCCACGGGATGACGGCGAAGGTTTCCAGGTCCGGCACCAGGTACATGTCGCTCTCGGCAATACGGGCAAAGCCCTCGATAGAGCTGCCGTCAAACCAGATGCCGTGGCTGGTGGCGGTATCCCAATGCCCGACCGGGATGGTCACATGTTTGGCAACACCGACGATGTCGGAGAATTGGAGCCGGATAAAGCGGATATCGTTGCGCTTGATGATCTCGTCAACGCGTTCGAGTTGTTCTGGTGAATGGGCCACACTCATGCTGTTCTCCCCCTTGAGGACTGGCGCCATCATTCTAGCATCAATGCCAGGCTGCGCCAAGTATCAATACCGGCTCCGACGTAAATAAGAATCGTGACAGACTCGCTCATTCGTTACAACATTCCCGGAACCAGCGCAGATTCCGGGAATGTCAGCGTAAATCGGCTCAACTTCAGAAAGCACGGAGGCTAGACACCGTAGTACATGACGTACTCGTGCGGGTGCGGGCGCAGACGCACAGCGTCGAACTCGGCGATGCGTTTGTAGCCCACATAAGCCTCGATGAGGTCTTCGGTGAAGACGTCTCCTTCGAGCAGATAGGCGTTGTCCTCTTCCAGCGCATCGAGCACGGCGTCGAGCGAACCCTTGACCGTCTTGACGTGCTTGATCGTCTCTTCCTCAAAGAGATCCACCTCGGCCGGGTTGCCGGGGTCGATCTGGTTCTTGATACCATCCAGACCGGCCATGAGCATGGCGGCAAAGGCCAGATAGGGGTTGGCCGCCGGGTCGGGGCAGCGGAACTCAATGCGCTTGGCCTTGGGCGACTGCGAATAGACCGGGATGCGGCAGGCCGCCGAGCGGTTGCGGGCCGAGTAGGCGATCACCACGGGCGCTTCGTAACCGGGCACCAGGCGGCGATAGCTGTTGGTGGTCGGCGCACAGAAGGCCAGCAGCGAATTGATGTGTTTGAGGATGCCGCCGATATACCAGAGCGCGAGCTGGCTCAAACCGGCGTACTGATCACCCGCAAAGAGCGGCTCCCCCTCTTTCCACAGACTCTGGTGCGTGTGCATGCCTGAGCCATTATCTTCAAAGAGCGGTTTGGGCATAAAGGTTGCCGTCTTGCCGTGCTTCTTGGCCACATTTTTGACGATGTACTTGTACAACTGCACCTGGTCGGCCATACGCACCAGCGAGGCAAAGCGCATGTCGATCTCGCACTGGCCGGCAGTAGCCACCTCATGGTGATGGACCTCCACATCGATGCCGGCCTCCAGCATCGTCAACACCATCTCAGAGCGAAGATCTTGCAGCGTATCATAGGGCGCCACGGGGAAGTAGCCGCCCTTATAGGTGATCTGGTGGCCGCCACCCATCGTGCCCGAATTCCACGGTGCCTCGACCATATCGACCATGTAGCTGCCAAAGTAGCGGCCTGTCTCATAGGCCACCTGGTCAAAGACAAAGAACTCGGCCTCTGGCCCCATGTAAACGGTGTCGGCGATCCCAGTCGATTTGAGATATTCGACCGATTTGACGGCCACGTTACGCGGGTCGCGGCTAAAGGCTCCTCCACCTAGCGGCTCGTAGGCGCTGGCAACCAGACTCAGCGTAGGGATAGTGCAGACAGGATCGATAAAGGCCGATTCCGGGTCGCACTTGAGGATCATATCGCTGGACTCGATGGTCTTGAAACCACGGATGGACGAGCCATCAAATCCCAACCCATTCTCGAAGGCATCTTCCTCATCGAAGCCCGCAACCGGCATTGAGAAGTGTTGCCACTGGCCAAACAGATCGGTAAATTTGACATCCACGATCTGGATGTCGTGATCTTTGATAGCCTTCATCACGTCGGCCACAGATCGAAACGTTTGAGACATAAACAGGCTCCCTTGGTTGGTTGATTTGGAGATCCTCTTGATGATTTTTTTCAGTTGCCATTACGATTCCACTGCTGTATGGCTGCCACTCCTCTTTTGTTACCATCGTAGGCACAAACGACAACTGAAACAAAAAATGTAATGATACCATTGTACGTCGAAACAATAGCGTCCATCTTTAGCCAAATTCCCCAAGCTGCCGCAGTGTCTTTTGTGCAGATTGCACAATCAGCGACTGTTTGTCCTTACGTTTTGATTACACAGGGTGAGAAGCGCACAAGCAAAATTCGTGACGCCCGCCTCATAAGAAACTATCTCAAAATCTCCGTGCCACACTAGTGCTGCCCGTAAGCGTTCCGGCGCCACAACCAATTTTGAGATAGTTTCATAGCCAGGCGCAGAGTTGCGCTGCCAGGATACGCAGGGTGGCGGGTTCCCTGCTCAGATCCGTCACTACAGTGGATTCCAGCTGGGCCAGCAACTGCCGTGCGCGACTGCGGCAGGCCTGCCAGGCAGCCGGGTGTTCCGCTACGAGCCCCAGCAGTTCGGACGCCTGCTGTTCCTGAACCTGCTCCTGTAGCATGAGACAGGCAACGTGATAAAACCCTGTCAGCAGCGCCGGCCAGAGCCCGTACGTTGTCGCCATCACCAGTGCCTCGCGCAGGTGCCGGCGGCTGGTGGAGAAGTCACCCTGTTGGTAGGCTGCCTCTGCCAGCGCACATAGATTATGGAGGATAACTCCTGGTGTGTCCAATTCGGCCGCGATGGTCAACCCTTCTTGGGCAAGGCTTTGCGCAGTCGCATATTCCTGCCGGGCATTGAGGATCAGCGCCAGAAAGCCGAGGCGGCTGGCAATGTGCAAGCGGTAGCCGATCTTGCGGAAAAGCGCCAAACTGCGCTCCACGAGTGTCTGCGCCTGGGCCAACCTCTCCCCGTCTTGTGCCCAGGCCACCAGACCCAGCCCGCCGAGCGACAGCGCGAGCCCACGCTCGTGACCGATCTGCTCAAAGATCGTCACTGCTGATTGGTAGTGATGTTCAGCACCATCGTATTCGCCGAGTGCAAAACAACCATCGCCCACGGCATCATGAGCCCAGGCCGTCCAGTCTGGTCGTTCGAGTTCCTGGCTGATCGCCAGGCTTTCAGCGGCCAACTGTTTGCCACTGGCGAATTCGCCGACTTCCATTGCCAGCGTTGCGAGCTCTTGCAACACATGAGCCACTCCGTAGCGATGGTTCAGCTGTTCGAAGATGGCGCGGCCTTCGGCAATTAAGGTTTGCGCCTGTGCGTACCGTCCCCGCCACCCGGCGAGCACGCCCAGGGAGGTCACCAGATAACCAATAGACCGCTGTTGATCGAGCTTCCGCGCCAGCGCCAGCGACTGTAGGTGATCGCGCTCGCAGGCATCGTAATCTCCTTGAAATTGATAAAAGAGGGCCCGTTGCGCCCTGAGCCGAAGCAGGGCATACTCATAGCGGGGATGGTCCTGTAGCGTGGCTGTCTGTTGCAGTTGAGTGAGCGCCTGCGTGAAGACCGCCTCGCCTTCGCGGTTGCGACAGCGTGTCCAGAAGAAGCGGTAAAGCGGGTCGACCGCCTGTTCAATCAGATCCAGTTCACCGTTATTTAGCGCCCAATCCCAGGCCACGCGCACATTGTCGATCTCTTGGCCGACGGTCGCCAGGGCTTGCTGCTGCTGTTTGCTATAGAGCGTGCTATCGCTTGCGGCAAGAAATTGCAGATAGTAGCGGCAGTGGTCCGTGCGTGCGGCGATTTCGTCGGCCGGTCTTGCCGCCAGTTGTTCGGCAGCGAACTGGCGCAACAGCTCGTGCATCTGATACCGTCCGCTGGCCGTTGTCCGCACCAGGGCTTTCTCCACGAGCGCCGCCATCATTAGCAACGAAGCGCCCGCCACCGTTTCTGCCGCCCGCAGCGTAAAGCCACCGCGAAAGACCGACAGGCGCGCCAGCACCTGCCGTTGCTGCTCATCGAGCAGCATCCAACTTTGCGCTAGCACCGCACGCATACTGCGATGACGTTCGGGCAGGTTGCGATGGCGCGCCGTCAGGATCTCAAAGCCCCGTGCCAACTCAGCGGCCACGGCCTCGGCGCTCAGCGTGTGGAGCCAGGCCGCTGCCAGTTCGAGCGCAAGCGGCAGCCCATCGACCAGCCGGCAGATGCGCAACACTGCGTCTTGCTCCAGCGCCAGCGCAAAATCGGCGTGCGCCCGGTGCGCACACTGCTCAAAGAGGCGGACCGCATCATAGTGGTCAACCGGTTCGCGCCCTTCGTCACCTGCGGCGGGAAAGGAGAGACCGGCGATCACGTGAAACCACTCCTCGGCCAGGTTGAGCGCTTCGCGGGCAGTGACGAGCAGCTTCACATCCGGCCCAGCATCCAACAGTTGCTCGATGGGTGCCGTATCGGGCAAGAGATGCTCGTAGTTGTCCAATAGCAGCAAGAGTCGCTTGTCGCGCAGGTAGACCAGCACCTCCTCGCCGGGCAACTTGTCGCCGGCAACGGTGAGCCCAAGCGCGGTGACGATAGCCGGTGCAACCTGTGCCGGCTGTTGGAGCGGCGCCAGGGGAACAAAATAGATACCATCGGGAAAGGAGGCGCCCCCTTGCTCTAACAACTGTTGCGCCACATGAATGGCGAGCCGCGTCTTGCCGCTGCCGCCCGGTCCAACCAGCGTGAGCAGCCGGCATGAAGGTTCCTGGAGCCGGTGACAGAGGTCGCTAACCTCTTGTTCGCGCCCAATAAACGGTGTCGATTGCGGGGGGAGATTGTGGCGTAGCGCGGGCGCGGAGGCGAGCAGGCGCGGCGCAGTGGGGACAGGCCCCCTTTGATCCTCTTCCCGTATGCGCGCTTGGGCTGTTTCCACTCGTGCAAAACGGCGTGTGCGGATTGCCTCGAAGAGGTCAGTGGTCGCCTCCTCGGGCGCCGCACCGAACTCCTCAGCGAGTAGGCGGGTACATTCCTGGTACTGGCGCAGCGCTGCGCCCAGTTGGTTCGCATGGGCATAGAGCTGCATCAACTCGCGGTGCGCCACTTCGTTGAACGGGTCGAGCGAGAGCCAACGCCGCGCCCGTTCGATAGCCAGATCGAACTTGCCGTCCATCCGGTAAGAGGTTGCCAACTGCTCCAGAGTACCGGCCAACATCTGGCGCAAGAAATCACGCTGGAAGAATTGCCAATCGTCAAAGGCTGGGCTATCGGGTAGCGTAAAACCGGCCAGAAAATCGTCGGTGTATAGCGCAGCTGCGGCTTCAAGCTGCTGAAGCGACAATGGATCGAGCAGAACTGGAACTGTGTCAGCCGGCGGGCAGGCCTGGCGCTGCTGCTGGAAGATCTCAGTATCCACCCACAGATCGAGTTCAGGGTTTAGCGTGAGCACATTGCCGGCAGTAGCCAGGACCTCGTCTTCCAGCGTCTCGTTGATCCGGTAGAGAATGCGGCGCAGGTTGCTGCGCGCCACGCCCTGACTGTCTTCCGGCCAGAGAAGGGTTGCCAGCGCATCCCGGCTATGGGGCTGTTTGGTAACCGCCAGGTAGATCACGAGGGCAAGCGCCTTGCGCAGACCGAGGTTGAGGGTGAGACTGGTACGCACCAGGCGCGGTGGACCGAACAGGTAAAGCTCCAACTGGGCCATAACCCCCTCCGCTGTTGATGGGTCGTGTTCCGTATAGCGCGATCCTAGCCGAAAGGGTCGGAATAGACAACTTTTCCGATTGACCTGGCTTGCAGAGAAGTGGCGACTCTTGTTACACTGAGGTAAAGATCCGGGAAACCACAACAGACAAAGGAATTCCCATGTCCAAACTCGTCCGCTATACCCATGATCCAGCAATTGCTATCGTCACCGGCGCCTGCCCCCATGATTGCCCCGACACCTGTAGCTGGCAGGTCGCCGTGGACCGCACCACAGGCCGCGCCCTGGACATCTGGGGCCTGGAGAACCACCCCATCACCCAGGGCAAACTCTGTGGCAAAGTAGATCGTTACCTAGAGCGCACGTATCACCGCGACCGGCTGACAACTCCGCTCAAGCGAATTGGACCCAAGGGCAGCGGGCAATTCGTCCCCGTCTCATGGGATGAGGCGCTGGCCGACATTGCCGCCAACCTCAAGCGAATCATTGCGGACGATGGTGCAGAAGCGGTGCTCCCCTATTCCTACGCCGGCACGATGGGTCTGTTACAAGGTGAGGGGATGGCGGCTCGCTTCTTCAACCAGATGGGGGCCAGCTTTCTCGCCCGCACCATCTGCTCCGAGGCAGGGGGCGAGGGCTACAGCTACACCGTCGGCGCCAAAGAGGGCATGGCAATGGAAGATTACGCCCACGCCCGCCTCATCCTCATCTGGGGCAGCAACACACTGACAAGCAATCTCCACCTCTGGCCCTTTGTCCAGCAGGCGCGCAAGCGGGGAGGGCGGGTGATCGTCATCGACCCGGCCAACACTCGCACCGCCCAGGCGGCCGACGAATGGATCGCCATCCGCCCCGGCACCGACGGGGCGCTCGCACTGGCGATGATGCACGTCATCATCGGCGAGGGACTGTACGATGCAGACTATGTGGAAAAACATACGGTCGGCTTTGCCGAATTGGCCGACCGGGTTCAGGAATG
Organism: Chloroflexota bacterium; assembly: GCA_003577005.1. The sequence continues at coordinate 9,621 of QEUW01000188.1, forward strand.
GACACCCGAACGGGCCGCTACCATTACCGGCATACCCGCCGGTCGCATCCGCCACCTGGCGTACGAATATGCCACGGTCCGCCCTGCTGCCATCCGCATCAACTATGGGATGCAGCGGCACTACGGTGGCGGGATGGCTGTGCGCACAGTGGCCTGTTTGCCGGCGCTGGTGGGCGCTTGGCGCGAGCAAGGCGGCGGCATCCAGTTGAGCAGCAGCGGCGCCTTCCGCCGGCTCAATGCCACATCGCTCTATCGCTACGACCTGCTCGACGGGCGCAGCCCGCGCACCATCAACATGAATCGCCTGGGTGACGCCCTCAGCCTGGACCCGGCGCGCCGCGCCCGGGCGCTCTATCATCCCCGCCCGGTCGATCCCATCCCCACTGTTGCGGACGCCGGCCCGCCAGTCAAAGCGCTCATCGTCTACAACTGCAACCCGGCCGCCGTCTGCCCCGACCAGAGCGCCGTCATCGAAGGTCTACGCCGCGAGGATCTTTTCACGGTCGTGCTCGAACATTTCCAGACCGACACCGCCGATTACGCCGATTATGTGCTCCCCGCCACAACCCAGCTTGAGCATTGGGACCTGCACCGGGCGTATGGGCATACCTATCTGTCGCTCAACCGCCCGGCGATTGCCCCAGTGGGCCAGAGCCTGCCCAACAGCGAGATCTTTCGCCGGCTGGCTGCGGCTATGGGCTACACTGATCCCTGTTTTCAGGAGGATGACGAAACCATTCTGCGCACGCTGGTCGAGCGGCAGAATCATGCCACCTACCAGGGCATCACCTGGGAGCGGCTGTTACAAGACGGTTTCGCCCGGCTCAACCTGCCGGACCCGTACCTGCCCTTTGCCGAGGGCAACTTCCCCACGCCCAGCGGCAAATGCGAATTCTACAGCGAGAAGATGGCGCGCGATGGCTATGATCCGCTGCCGGCGTATGTTCCGCCCAAGTGGCAAGCGGCAGAGACTGGAGGCTGGAGACGAGAGACGGGAGACTTTTCTTCTCCAGTCCCCAGCCTCCAGCCTCTGGTATGTATCTCTCCGCCAGCACACTCGTTTCTCAACTCGTCGTTTGCCAACGTGGATCGCTTTCTCCGCCGCGAAGAGCAGCCGGTCGTGCGGATTCACCCGCAGGACGCAACCCCGCGCCAGATCTGTGATGGCGACCGGGTGCGAGTCTGGAATGAACGAGGAAGCGTTCTGCTAGCCGCCGAAGTAACCGGGGACATTATCCCCGGCACTGTGCTGGCGCCGGGTATTTGGTGGCTCAAGCAGAGCCCCGACGGCCGCAACATCAACCAGATCACCCCGCAGGATGAGACCGATATGGGCGCCTCGGCCATGTTCTACGATACGCGGGCGTGGGTGGAAGTTGTGGAAAGAGCCGATCAGGCAAGCGACAGTCGCACATTCGCTGCTGTGCGGTCAGATGCAGCGTTGCCAGTGGCTGCTGATTAACTCATCTCTGAGACCGCTGCAGCCAGCTCCGGCAGGTCGATCAACGGTTCGTGCAGCCCGTCGAGCGGGATGTGGCAGCGGATGGCGTGACCGGTGGGCGAAAGCTGCCAGGGAGGGGTCTCTTCGTCGCAGATCGACCCGAGGCGACGCGGGCAGCGCTGCTGGAACGGGCAGCCCCGTGGTGGCGGCGCGGCGATGGGCAAATCTTTGTCCAGCAGCCGGGCGCGTTTGCCGGGGATGGGTTCGGGCACTGCCGCCAGCAATGTCTCGGTGTATGGGTGAAACGGTGGCGTATAGACCTGCGTCACCGTCCCGACCTCGCACAGCCGCCCTTGATAGAGCACGGCCACCCGGTCGGCGATAGCGCGCACCACGGCCAGATCGTGGGCGATAAAAAGATAGGTGACGCCGCGCTCCCGCTGCAAATTGGACAACAATTCCAGCACCGCCGCCTGCACCGAGACATCCAGCGCCGAGACCACTTCATCGCACAAGACCAGGTCTGGCTCGGCGGCAAAGGCGCGCGCGATGGCGACACGCTGTTTCTCCCCACCCGACAGTTGACCTGGGTAACGCTCCAGATAGTGGGCACCCAGTCGCATCCGTTCGAGCAGGGCCACCGCCCGTGCCCGCCGCTCGGCGCGCGGCAGACCAAAGAAGAGCCACAATGGGCGCTCGACGATCTGGCTCACCGTCTGGCGTGGGTTGAGCGACGCATCCGGGTTTTGGAAGATGATCTGGATCGCCCGGCGCAACTCCGGCGAGCGCCGTTCGACCGGCGGTGTGAGGTCGCTTTCTCCCAGGCGCGACTGGCCCGACAGTTTGGGTTGCAGTCCGGCCACAGTGCGCGCCAGAGTGGATTTGCCGCTGCCGCTCTCGCCCACGAGCGCAAGCGTCTCCCCGCGCTGGATGGTCAACGTGATGTCGCTCACGGTGGCCGGCGGTTCGGGCTGGCCGCGCAACTTGCGCCAAAGAGCGCCCAGACCGGTACGGGCATAGGTGATGCTGACACCGTCCAGAAGAATCAGCGGCGATTGCATCGCGCCAGGGCCGGCGCCGTTGCGCTCCACCCGCACCTGGCGCACCGGCTCGGTTGCCACCACGCGCGGCCAGTAATGGCAACGCACCTGGTGCGGCTCCAGGCTCCCCCCGGCGGTTTCCAGTGGGGGTGCGACGGCCGTGCAGCGCTCATCGGCAAAGGCGCAGCGCGGTGCAAAACTACAACCGCTGATCTGTTCGCTGGGCGCAGGTGGTTGGCCCGGCAGGGCCTGGGGCAATCCACCCTCGCTCAAACGGGGCACCGAAGCCAGTAAGCCACGCGTATACGGGTGGTGCGGCTGCGCAAAGAGCGTGACTGCCGCGCCCGTTTCGACAATCTCCCCCGCGTACATGACGGCCAGCCGGTCGCTTACCCGTGCGATCACACCCAGATCGTGGCTGACATAGACCATAGCCACATTGCTGTGGGTGCGGATCTCCTCCAACAAGTCGAGGATGTGCGCCTGCGTGGTGACATCCAGACCCGTAGTCGGTTCATCGAGCACCAGCAGGTCGGGTTCGCCGGCCAGGGCCATGGCGATCGCCACCCGCTGTTGCTGGCCGCCGGAGAGCTCGTGCGGGTAGCGTTGTGCCATCGCCGCCGGGTTGGGCAGGCGTACCTGGCCGAGCAGATCAACCGCCACGGCGTGCGCCTGCGCCTGGTCCAGGTGATGGTGGACGGTCAGCGACTCGACGATCTGTGCGCCGATGCGCATGGTCGGCGTCAACGACTGGCCGGCATTCTGGGGCACCAGCGCGATCTGCCCGCCCCGCACTTCTTGTAGCGCATCCGCCGGGAGCGCAAAGAGGTCCTGGCCGCCAAAGCGAACCGTCCCGCCCAGTACACGGCTGCCCTCGCGCAGATAACCGAGCAGGGCCAGCGCCAATGTGCTCTTGCCGCACCCCGATTCGCCCACCAACCCCAGCGTCTGGCCGCGTTCGATGGTCAGAGTGACATTGCGCACCACCTGGTTGACCCGGCCCGACCGCCCGGTATAGCCGATGGTCAGACCATCTACTCGCAACAAGGGCTGGCTCATAACGGCGCTCCGCGACTGCGGTCCAGACCGACGGCCTTGGCAATGCCGTCGGCCACCAGGTTGAGACCGACCACCAGCGTGCTGATCGCCAGAATCGGGAAGAGGATGCCCCAGGGCGCAAACGCCAGACTCTGCCGGTTTTCGTTGACCATCAAACCCCAGTCGGGCGTGGGCGGGTTGACGCCGAAGCCGAGAAAGGAGAGACCGCTGATCGCCAGCACCATCCACGACGCGCGCATCGCAAACTCGACCAGCAGCACATCAAGGACATTGGGCCACAGCTCGCGCATAACCACCGCCAGCACGCTTTCGCCGCGGGCGCGCGCGGCGGTGATAAAGTCACGCGGGATAAACTCCTGGGCTGCGGCGCGCGCCACGCGGATCACACCCGGCGTATACGAGATCACCAGCGCCAGCAGGAGCATCCGGTAGCCGGAGCCAAGCGTGGTCACGATGACCAGCAGCAAGAGCAAGCCGGGGATCGAGATATAGGCGTCTACGATACGCATGAAAACTTCATCGACCATACCGCCCATGTAGGCAAGCAGAACACCGATCAACCCGCCCAGAAAGACGGCAACAGTAGCGCTACTGAGCGCCAGCGCCAGGGCAACGCGACCGCCCAAGAGCGTGCGCGTCAGGACATCGCGGCCATAGCGGTCGGCGCCAAAGGGATGGGCAGCCGAGGGGGGGCTAAAGGCCTGGCTCGGCTCCATCGCCGTTGGCGAATAGGGAACCAATAGCGGCGACGCCAGCGCAATGACGAAGTGAACCAACAAGATAGTCAAACCGATCATTGCCGGAGTCGAGCGCCGCAAATTTCGCCAGACCTGGGCAAATTGTGACGCTCCGGGGGCACCCGCTGTTGCAATCGGCTGTGTTGTCGTTGTGGCCGCCATAGGGGTAATTGCTCTCCTGATCAACGGGTCATGGTGCGCAGGCGCGGGTTGAGCGCCAGCGACAACAGGTCGGCGC
>QEUW01000189.1 GCA_003577005.1 Chloroflexota bacterium
CACCCCGTCAGGAGTACACCTACATACTTATAGCCGGGAGCGTTGGCCGGCTGGTAGCGGAACGACTTGTTCGCTGAGCCGCCGCTCTTGACCATGAACAGGAACTTGTAGGCGTCCTAGACGCCATGGCTGATCGCCTCGGTGTTGTCGCTGCCGGTGAGTAGGCCTTCAGGTACGTGAGTCGATCTGTCACAAAATGGTGCCATCCGGTGTCTCTATGTACAGAGATGACCAACGCATCGACCTAAGGAGGCGACATGGCAAGCACTACGAGAATCCCGAAGGCGGAGATCACCCGCATCTACGCGATCCGCAACCCGCACAAGCTCGCCCGCCTCGAAGAGCCGACACCTCTTTCGCGAGGTTGACAAGTACACGCGGTGTTCGGTCGCAATGCGTGGATTAAACTCCAGAGCCATGCAGCAGCGAGAAGCCCGTTGCCTCGGTACCCTATAGAGAAAACAGATGAAAGTGGCACAATCAATCGTCATCCACCTTCCTGGAAGCTTAAGAGCTTCCAGGAAGGTTTGTGCCAACTCTATTTGGTGTAAGAGCACAAACTGAGAAAGAGCGCAGACACAGGTGGCGAACTGCCAAGCAAGGTCTATCATATTGCCTGATCAGGGACTTCGAACTTGAAGGCGCCGTGTAACAAGCCAGTGCAGCGGACAAAGGGCGCGTCGGTGTTTTCCGCGTCATAGTTGCCCAGTTTCACCAGCACCGATACATTCACCGTTGAATCACAAGGCCCTTTACCGCTGACCGGCGGGCCGTTGGCCGGCCAGTGAACTGAGTAGGCAACGCTGCGTTCGTCATAAACCCCGCGGCATGCTATAATCGACTGCATGATGATAGGCGCAGATGATGGGTGTTTGGGATTCTATCACCCAGCCGCGTAAAAGGACTTGTAGGCATCAAATGGATCAGATATGCCCACTATCGTATGGACCAATTACTTGCGCTACCGTGCGAACTTGCGAGGCTTTGACCTGGAAAAGTTGGAGCGCATCATTCGCCAGTCGAGTGAACGGTACAGCGATACAGAAACCGGTCGTCGCGTCGTGGTCGGGCGTCATGCGGAGGAGTTGGTCCTCATTCCGTATGATGAGGATGAAGCGACTATTACGCCGGTTACGGTTCATGCGATTACTCGCCAACAGATTCGGTTCCGGCTGGCGACGGGCAGGTTAAGGTATGAATAAGATGCACATCCGCTACTTTGAGCAAGAAGATGTTTTGCACTTGGTGATCACAGATGAGCCAGAGGCAAGAAGTCTGGAGCTCAGTCCCACGATTACGGTAGAGCTCAATGCCCAGAATGAAGTGATTGGCGTGGAGATTTTGAATGCCAGCACATTTCTGCGGGATTCGGTGCTTGACTCGATCCAGGCCAAGACGCTGCAATTGCTGGCAGCAGAACCTGCCTGACAACGGATTGGGTGAGTCTGGCGTGGGCAAGGGTGCGTCAGAACGTCAGCTTAAATGTCAGTCCGTACGAGAGGTTAGGCTGAAGCTCGGGCAATGTCGGCCAACAACCCGCTGTACCGGACTGGCTGATGTTAGGGCCGTACCGTGTCTGCCCCTTCGGCCATGTGTCTTCGTTTAGGTTGATGCGGTGCTTATGTTCGCCAGCCGGTGAGCCGGGCACGTTGGCTGGCTCGTTGCGTTCCAACATATAGGTGCCTTGCGCATTGTGATATAAGATAGTTGACGCATGGCACAATGCTCGCTGAATGCGATTTGGTGGTGGCCGTGGTCACATCTTTGACGTCTACGTGCCATTCTGCAGGCGGGACAATCGCTCGTGGGGCTCGTGGTCGACCTTGGCGGGCCGCCGCATGCGCGGGTGGGCGTCCAGAATTCGCCATACGGTGCTGGTCGAAGCCGGGATGCGATGACCTGCCGCGTCAGCGCTTTCTGCTGCTGGGGATAGTAGAGGACGGTCAGGGGGCCGGGCGTGCGCTGCAAGTCGCCTGGGGGTTGGTCGCGGATCGCCAGCATCGCCTCGACCACGGACTGGCTCATCTTGGCCGGCGGCGGCTGCCGCGCCCGGGACTGCTTCTAGTTGTCGTTGACAGATTGTTCGCCGTTGTGTTCCTGCTATACTCCTTCCTAAAGGGAGTTAGGTTGTGCGAGTGCCTCCCCTGACGGCTGTTTCGGCCACGTAAAATGAAAGGTGGTTCCTGCTCCCGGCGTCGACTCTACCCAGATCGTGCCGCCGCGGGTTTCGACTATCTTTTTGATCACGGTCAGCCCCATCCCGCTCCCCTCGACCTGGTCGCGCGGCTTCAAGGTCTGAAAGATCTCAAAAATCCGCTCGTGATAGCTTGGGTCAATGCCTGGCCCGTTATCTGCCACACTAACTACAGTCCAGCTATTCTCATCCATTACGCTGATGCGGATGATGCCTTCAGCCGGGCAGTGGTGATGTTTGATGGCGTTGTCGATCAGGTTTCGGAAGATCGTCTCCAGCGGAACGCGCTCACCGATCAAGGTCGGCAGGGGTTCGACGATTTCGACCACAAGACCTGTGGGCGGCGCTAACAACTCAACGGTCTTGCGGATCAGCGCGGCCAAGTCCAGCCGTTCCGGTGAATAACGATGACGCCCGGCTCGCGAGTAAGCGAGCAGATCGTTGAGCAGCGCCTCCATCCGCTTGATGCGCTCCTGAATCAAGGTGAGGTGTCGCTGTGAGGCATCCGGCAGGGTGGCTGCGGTGTCTTCCCAAATAAACCTGGCGAGATGTTCAATCCCTCGGAGCGGAGATTTGAGGTCGTGCGAGGCGACGTAAGCAAACTGGTCCAGTTCTTGATTGCTGCGTTCCAATTCCGCTGTCCGTTCGCGTACCCGTTGCTCTAACACGACGTTAAAGGCCCGAAGTTGCGCCTCCGCCTCCTGCGCCTCCCGATATAAGCGCGCATTATCCACCGCCATGGCCGCGCGTTGCGCCACCTCCTCTGCAAAGTGCAGGTCGGCCTCACCGTATCGTTGATTGGTATCCGTCCAGACCAACGTCAACACACCAAAGGTCTGCCCACGCACCTGCAATGGCACGAGCAGAGCCGAGTGATAGCCGATCTGCCGGAGTACCGCCAGATGCTTCTCATCTCGCGCGGCCTTACGCAGGAGCTCCTCAGGGATCTCGGTGTACAGCTCCGAGCGGCCGGTGCGCAGGACGTTGTACACCCCGTAGTCGACGTCAACCTGGGGTGGATACCGGCGACGCAGGTCGTGCGCCCACTGGACTTTCGCGGGATCGACGTGCGCTACGGCCGCTAGCTCTACGATCCCATTATCGCCGACGATATCCACCGCACACCAGTCGGCAAGCCGCGGCACCATTAGTTCAGTTAGCCGCTGGAGGGTGACTTCGTAGTCCAACGATGTGGCGAGGAGCGTACTCAGATCGGCCAACAGCTGCATCCGTTGTTCAGCTCGCTTACGCTCAGTAATCTCCTCCACAATGACGCCCACTCCTAACAGGGTGTTCTGCCGGTCCCGTACGGGATACCAGATCTCTGCCCAGTAGCGCATCACACCCGGCGCTGCCGGCGTGTCACCACAAAATTCTACCTCGATAGGCTCTGCGCCATTCGCAAGCACCTGGCGGAAAACTTGTTCCCCTTGCGCGGCAAGCGACGGAACGATTTCGCTCGGCGTCTTGCCAAGATGATCCTCCAAGGGCACGCCATTCATCTCGGCCAGGCGGCGATTCAGAAGCTGATAGCGAAAATTCAGATCGAACAAGAGAAAGCCCAGCGGGGCCTGCGCCAGAAAGGTTTCTAAGAGAGCATGAGCCCGTTCTTTTTCTTGCTCCGCTTGTTTCTGCTCAGTCACATCAATGACGATCCCGGCGAATTTCTGCAACTGGCCCGCCTCATCCTTTACTGGCACGGCATGTTCGTCCAACCAGACCGTCTGGCCGGTATCAGGGCGAACGACGCGAAACTTGGAACGATAGGGGATCTGTTCGGCAACGGCTTGCGTCACCGTTTGCTGATGGCGTTCCCGGTCGTCGGGGTGGAGCAGGGCAAAGCCCTGCTCGGCGTACTCGCTGGCGGTTATGCCGAAGATGTCGGGAAAATTGCCCGTAGTCTGGATGTGGTTCTGGTGTGGGTCCCCTGTCCAGGCCACCATGCGTGCCGCCTGGAGCGCCAGGTGCAGATGTTGTTCGCGTTCCAGCAGTTCGGCCTGGCGCTGCTGCAACGCCTCGGCCATGTCGTTGAAGGTACGGGCGAGTTGATCCAGTTCATCGCGCTGGGGGTAAACCGGGGTGCGCACCTTCAAATCGCCGGCGGCCAGACGTTCACTTGCGCCAACCAACCGAGCAATTCTGCGCAGCAGCAACAGCTCACTGCCCCACCAGATGGCCGCCTGAGCCACCAGCAAAATGGTGCCAATGCCTATCAGATCGCGCACTATGGCCTGAGTGACCCCAGCGTAGATCACCTCTGGTGTGCGCCCGATGCTCAACCAAGCTTCGGCGCCACCTGGTCCAATGATTGGCCTGACAACGTACAGCCGTTCCACTCCATCCGCCCCTATCGCTCTCATCAGGCTCTCACCTTGGGGACGCAGTGGCTGAAAAGAGGCATCCGCCCGGCGGCGGCCAACCCAAGCTTCAAAATCGTAGTTGCGGGCTAAGATGGTGCCCTCAGTGTCAAACACCGTGATAACCGCATCAGCCGGGAAATTGGACCAGTCGGCCGTGCGGTTGAGCGCAGCGAGATTCCAGCCGGTGGATAGGATGGCTCGGAGGTTGCCGCTCGGGTCGCGCACAGGATAGCCGAACGCCAGCGTAGGCACATTGGCTGGGCGGCTGAGTTGGAAGTTACCGATGGCAAATGCCTCAGATTTCCGAGCTTGCTGAAACCACAGCCGGTCATTGACATTCAGAGTGGTGGTGAAGTCTTGATGGGCGCAGATCAGGTTGCCCTCCAGATCCCATAACCCAAACCCAATCGTGCCCGGCTTATATGCGGTCAATTCTGACAGACGGGTGGTGCAGGCCATGGGATCACCGCCCTGGGCCGCCTGCTCCACATCCGCATCGAGGGCAGTAATCGCCAATAGCTGGTGTACGCTCTCAAGGGAGGCCGTGTATGAGTCGGCGACAAACTGGCCTAGGCGCCGCAGTTCGTCCTCCGCCTCTGTATGAATCCGCTGGCGAAGCATAAGGGCATCATAAATCAGGAAAAGTACGGCTGGGATGAAAGCCAGCAAGACGATGAGGGCGAGGCGGGCGCGCAAACTGGCGCGGGTTGTGCCTAACTCTTCACCCTGTAATGACATAACGCCTTTATGTTAGGCCTTTTTCCACGACAGTCACAGGGCCCAATTGAGCGTACTGCCATATCATCTCAGCCTATATCAAATTGGCGGGAACAACCAGCACTGGCACGTTCGCATTCGCCAGCACTTGGAGGGTGACATCGTCTCGGCCGAAAATCGAACGGGCGTGCGGGCCGTGATGACCGACGACGATCAGCCCATAGGCTCCCGTGTGGGCTTCAGCCAGGATCCCTTCTGTCGCTGTGCTGGCGGTGCGCACCTTGATTTCGGCAGCCACCTCCAGAGCCCGGAGCGTGGCCAGGGCGCGTTCAAGATGGATCTGTGCGAGCCTACCGGTCTCACGGGCGCCTCGGGTAACGTGGAGCACCGTCACCGTCGCGCCGAGACTACGAGCCAACCGGCCACCAACTTGCACGTCTTGTTTGCCGGGTTCACCGACCGCTGTACAGATCAAAATCCGTTCTGCTCTGGTTTGGGTCGTTTTGGTGACCAACACCGGCAGATCGGCAGTCTCCAGCAGGGCGCTAACTGTTGATCCGAGGCGGCCGGAAAAGGTACCGGATTGATCCTCGGCGGCTAAGAGTAGAAACTCGTAGAGCATCTCATGCTTCTCAATGGCGATCTGTTCGACGGGATTTCCGTAACGGATGCGCAGCTCTGCTTGCTGAAGACCTGCTTCTTGTTGGCGGCGTTTCATCTGCTCGCTCAACGCTTCGGCAGCAGCCGGATCGCTGGCCACGCCCAGGATCGTGACCAAGGCTCGCAGGCGATTGGCGAGATGGCGCGTGACCGTAAGAGGGGTCGTCGGGCCGTCGCTCGTATTGTAGACCAGCAGGCGCAGGGGCGGTGGCGCCAAGATGTGCCAACGACGCAAACCGACCCAAAGAGCGTGGCTTGGCAGGGGCGCCTCGGCGGGCACAACGGCATCTATGAGTAAACCCTCTTCCCCAAATGGAACCATAGGGGCGATCTGACGGGTTGCCGGAACACGCGGTAACCGCAGCCGCACGCGCCGGAGCGCTCCGAAAAAATTTTGCTCGACCACTGTTCCCTGACCCACCATGGGCGCGCCGGCTGGGGGCGCTTCCCCATTAAGCACCACCTGCTCTGGGCGGATCAGCACCTGCACACGCACGCCATCCTCCTGCGGTCGCTCCGGCGGGATAAGTAAACGGAGCGGGCCAAGCTGGACGGCCCCCGCCTGGGCACGACCTGCCAGGATGGTTCCTGCGCCTAAGAAGGTAGCGACAAACTCGGTCTGCGGGTGTTGGTAAAGTTGTTCGGGTGGCCCAATTTCCAACAGACGACCGGCGCTCATCACCGCCAACCGGTCGGCCAGTTCGAAGGCTTCCTCTTGATCGTGGGTGACCAAGATGGTCGTCACGCCCAGCCGTTTCTGGATCTCCTTGAGGCTGCGGCGCAACTGGGTGCGGATCTTGGCGTCCAAGGCGCCAAACGGTTCATCGAGCAACAGCACCGCCGGTTCATAGGCCAGGGCACGAGCCAGCGCCACCCGCTGCTGCTGGCCACCGGACAGCTGGTCCGCACGCCGGTTGCCTAAGCCGGCCAGGCCCACCAGGTCCAGCAACTCCTCACGCCGTTCGGCTCGCTTGGCTGGGGGCACTTTGCGGATCTTGAGTCCGAATTCAATGTTCTCAGCCACATCCATGTGGCGGAAGATCGAGTAATTTTGAAACACAAAGCCAATGCCGCGTTGCTGGGGCGACAAAGCGGTCACATCGCGCCCGTGCAGCAGGATACGGCCGGCGGTGGGGGGCGTGAGGCCAGCGATCAGCCGCAGAATCGTACTTTTGCCGCAGCCGCTGGTTCCTAAAAGCACAAACAGTTCGCCATCAGATACTTCTAAGGAGACACGATCCACCGCAACCTGACTCCCATACTGCTTGGTGAGCTGCTCCAGCACGATCGACATCAGCGCCTCCCTCTCTCTCCTGTCGGGGTGCGTTGGCCCGTGTAGCGCAGCAACAGGAAGAAGATCGCAAACGACAGCAAGGCCAAGACGGCGGCGACGGCATTGGCAGCAGCAATATTGCCAGTCTCGAACTGGGCGAAGATATAAAGGGGAGCAGTTTGGGTGCGCAGCCGGAGATTGCCTGAGACCATGACGGTCGCGCCAAACTCGCCAAGGGAGTGGGCAAAGGTCAAGAGCGTCCCGGTAAAGAGCCCACCGGTCAGGGCTGGCAGCGTGACATAACGAAAGGTCTGCCAGCTACTGGCGCCAATCGTATACGCTGCTTCTTCATAGGTGACCTCCAACTCGTCTAGGAGCGGCTTCACAGCCCCTAGCATGTAAGGAAACGTCACGAAGAGGTGGGCCAACAACACGCCGACCGGTGTAAACATCGGTTGCAGACCGTATGGCTCCAGCAGGCGGCCCAGCAGCCCAATTGGTCCCCACAGCAGCAGCAGCGAGGTGCCGACCACCACAGTGGGGATCGCCACGGGGAGGTTGACAATGATCAGCAGCGGGCGCTCACCAGGAAAGCGATACTTGCTCAGCACATAGGCGGCATAGGTCCCGAGTACACCGTTCACAGCGGCGGTGGCGAAGGCAATCAACACGCTGAACCGCAAGGCAAACTGGGCATCCGGTGTGCTCAACGCCGCCACGAAGGCGCCCAACCCGCCCTGAAAGGCAAAGATAAAGACGGCGGCCAGCGGCATGAGGATCAAAGGCAAAAGCACCAACACCAACAGCCCGACCGGTAGCATCACCCTTGGGCGTTGGAGAGCGATATCGGGAGAAGCGACAGTCATTATCTGAGCTCCTGTAACACCTGGTCGCGCCAGATCGCATCGACAATCTCGCGCTTGGCGTGGGCCCATCCGCCGTAATCGGCAATCAGGAAGGGATCGGCAATCGTGCCAAACGCGGGATTCGCCTGGTTGAGCGGTTCATCCACACTGCGGAAGCCATACTCGACAAAGAGCCGCTGGGCAGTTTCACCCCACAAAAAGGCAACGAAGGCGTCGATGAGTGCTCGTTCGGCAGGCGCAATATTGCGATCAATCACCGCCAGCGTGTGTTCGCTGAGAATGGTGCTCTGAGGGTAAATCATCTCGGCCTTGAGTCGGCCAAGGGCTTGGTCGCGCAGTGCTTCCTGCTCGTAGGTAATCAGTGCATCACCAAAGCCGTTTTCGAACTGGGTGCGCGCTGCACGGGCTGAGGCGGCCTGGGCCACCACATTGCGCCAGAGACCGAGCAACAGTTGATAACCGGCCTCGAGTTGATCGGGGTGCTGGCGTACCCCGGCGCCATATTCGGCAACAATGGCCCAGTTTGCGCCGCCTGAGGTCAAGGGATCGGGATGCACAACGCCGATGCCCGGTCGCGTGAGATCGGCGAAATCGTAGATGTTTTTCGGATTGCCCGGTCGTACGAGGATGATAAAGGGAGTGCGATTCACCACCCCCTGATGCGGGAGTTGCTGCCAGCTCTGAGGCGCAACGACCCCGGCCTCGGCGAGCCGTTGGGCATCGAGCTCGAGGGAAAGCAACACGAGATCGGCAGGTACTCCCATGATGATCTGATTGGTAATCGTCCCTGAGCCGGCGAATGCACTAATAAACTCAACTTGTTCGCCCGTTTGCGCCTGCCACGCCTCTTGAAAGGCCGGAAAAACCGCCTCGGTCATCACTTCGCCCAGGATGCTGAAACCGTAGAAGACAATCGTGCGCGGCTGCCCCATCCCGCTAGCGAATGGCAACCAGGGCCACAGCGCATACAACAAGAGCATCCCCAACAAGAGCCCCTGGAGCCACAACTGCAACCGGCGGACAAGGATTTGGCGCTTTAGAATCACAGCAACTCCCCTGATGTCGTCGATGATCGCCGCTAAACATTCGTTTCACCCATCCGCTGCCTTGGATGAGGTAGCAGTGTTTAAAGCTTATTTACGCACAGAGTGCGGACAGGATGTTCGCACTCCCACGGTTAGGCCCGACCGTGGACGACAAAGGTCCACCAGAGGATTACCGGTAAAGCGAGCATGGCGACCCCAAAGACAAGTCACGCGCTCAGTTCGCCCAAGCGGCCCAAGAAGCCTACACCGATCATCAGTAGCATCATGGTGACAAAATTTATGACACAAAAAAGACCGCAGCTCTGTGCGGTCTTTCAATCGCCGGGTTGCTGCTGCCCTTGCCTGCGAAGTTAGCTGTCGGGTTCGAGAGGGTAGCTTCTCGTCATGCTGCTGCAAGATTCACCCCAAAAATGGATCCTCCGCTCCCACTATAGGGATTTGGCAGTTGTTCAATTGTTACGTTCAGTCTACTCCTCCTGAGCAACGAAGTCAACATTCTACCAGCCTTGGTAATAAATATTGACCAACGGGCGCCCGGCGTGGCGGTCAGGATAAGCAGGTCCTCGCCGCAGCGGGCCACACCCATGCCGCCGTCTTTCACGTGACAGACGATCGCACAGTGCAGGTCAAATTCGAGAGTGTCAACAGTGACCGGAAGCAAGCGCTGGAACAGATGCTGACCGCGCAGCAGTAAGTGGTCGCAACCTCCATATCAGAGGTTGCTTTACACCGAGGCAGTGTGGGTATGGGTCAGAGCCACTTGAGCGAGCGCCCTCGCTTCATACTGGCTGTGAGGTGTCTGGACCGCCTCGTAGAGCGCGACGGTTTCACGCGCCATACGCACTGCACTAAAGAGACAGTCGAACCGGCGGCGACCCTCGGTCCGCCAGCGCTGCATGAGGTCAGGCTGCGTCAGCGCCTCGACAATCGCCGCCGCCAGCGCTGCACTGTTGTGCGGTTCTACCAAGCGGCCGGAGACGCCATCCTCGATCGCTTCTGGGGTGCCACCAACCCGCGTGGCGATCACTGGCACCCCGGCAGCAAGGGCCTCGAGCACCACGAGGGGGAACCCCTCTCGCAGCGAAGGCAAGACAAAGAGATCCGCAGCCGCTAACAACTGCTGAATATCGGCGTACCACCCTGTCAAAATTAGCCGCGGAGCCTGGATATCAAGCGCCTGCATCTGCCAGCGCAGGTCATCCAGGAGGGGGCCATCACCTACCCAGAGAAAGTGAGCGTCCGGCACCCGGCGCACGATCGCGGGAATCGCCTGGAGCAGGTAGTGATGTCCTTTGGATAGGGTCAGGCGGGCCACGGTGACCACTAGTTTGGCCTGAGGCGGCACTCCCCACTGGTCGCAAAAGGTCCGTCGTTCCATCTTCACTTGGTGGACGTAGATGCCAGGGCGCCCGAGGGCCAGCTTTGCGGCCGGGACGCCTGCTGTCCGGTAGCTCTGCTGGACCGCTTGCGAGACACAGATGATCTGATCGAGGGCTGGCAGCAAGGCATGATAGGCCGTCTGCTGGCTAGCGTCCGTGAGCAAGATGGCAGGTGCTCGGTGCGAATCACTACAGGCACGCCACCGCAACGGGCAATATCCACCCCCTGATGGCCTTCCCCACTACTGCCTGCCTGGACATGAAAAATCTCTACCTGCATCCGGCGCAACCGTGCCTTGAGCGCCCGATAGGCGGTGCGTTCATCTTGCAGGTTGAGGGCAAAGGGCGTGCAGCCAAGCGCCAGGGCGCACGCCAGGAGGTGCTCGCCGCGCAAAGTAGGCGGGCAGACAAACAAGATGCGGTAGCGATTGAGGAGTTCCGCCGCCAGCGTGAGCATCTGTTCGCCGAGGCCCCACGGTTCTCGGCTATCGGTAAACAGACACAGGCTCGGCTTTTTATGAGGTACAGGTCCTCGTGTTGCAGTGTGCGCAACGGTTATTCGTCGGTGAATGGAGCGGGCACACAGCTGTTTGAAGAGCCGCTGTTGACACTGCAATTCACGCGCCAACGGGATATATAGCTCCCGCTGCCCCTCTTCGTCGGCGTAATCCCACAACCCATTGCAGCAGTGCCGCTCATCGTCCCACCCCGGATGATTGAGGATGGGATAGAGGCAGATGCCCTCGATTGGCACGCCAGCTCGCATGACCGCACGCACTTCGCTACCGATGTACTTCAGCCAAGCCGGTCGCACCTCATCTTCGGCGCCCGTTTCGGCAATAAAGAGAGGCCGCCGGTAGCGGTCGTAGACCTCGCGCAGGATGTGCCGAAAGGGCTTGTAAAGCGGATGCAACGGAGTCAGGAAGGTTGCATCGTGAATCCACTGATTCCGCTCGTAATAGTTCACCCCAATGATGTCTAGGTATTTCTCTTGGCCGCCGAGTTCAGGACATTCTCGCCCAGCCAGCGTATCCCATGCCTGGTACTGGCTCAGACGATACTGTTCAGCCAGGACACCTTCGTGTGGCCGGCGGGGGTCTGGGAGGATGTTGATCACCGGATCCACGTGCAGAATTCGTGCCTGGGGCAGGACTGCCCAGATGGCTTCCGTGGCCGCAATCGTTGCCCGGACGAGCTGCCGTTTCAATTCAAGGCCGCACCCCCGGGCAAAAGGATTCAGGTAAGCGACATCACCGCCTGCCCAGGCAAAGAATGAGATCTCGTTCATCGGGACGAGGAAAGGAATTGTCTCTAGCTCGTTCGCCAGCAGATGCGCAAACGCTGCCGCAAAGGAGGCGAACCGCCGGACAAATTCGGCGGCAAAGATATCCAGGTTATCTGGCCAGCCAAAATGGCAGAGATCCCAAAGAATCTGCACGCCGGTTGCCTGCGCCGCCTGGAGGGCTGGTAGGACACTGGAAAAATCATAATGGTAAGGTCTAGTTTCGATGAGGTGCCAGCGGATCCCGCTGCGGGCGGTAAAGATACCTTGTTGTTGTAAGCCTCGATAGTCAGCATAAATCTGCTGATAGGAATGGTGCTGAGTCGCCGCCAGCAAGTCTAATCGTTTGCCTGACCGGAGGCGATGTGCCGAACATTCAAACCCACCTAAAAAAAAGCTCTGAAACAAAGAGGACATCATGAAGCGCCACCTCCGTAGCTCTCGTCGCGTTTTTTCTTGGGTCAGCAATTGGGGCGCAAGGTGGGCGTCCCCTTTGGCAAGACCAGTAGGCGACAGCTGTTATGTTACTCAAGAGGAAATGCGCTGTCAGTAGAAGATGATATAGACAGCAGATAGGGAACGAGGTAGAGTGGACAGGGGTGGAGCGGGCTACCAACAGGGCTATGCAGAAGGGCAAGCGCTGGCGGCTCAGCTTGGCCGACGGGGCGGCTGAACGCAGCGGCCAATAAAATACAGGAGCAACACTGGCTGCTCCTGTATTTCAGATGCCGCCCAGGTTGATCAGTGCTGTTCACTGGGCCGTCACGGTCAATGCCAGCTCCATGCCCTGCTCACGATGATCGCCGACCGGACAGTACACCTCATAGGAGCCCGGCTGCAAGTCTACCTCCATGGTCTGCATTTCGCCAGGCAGGAGGTCTTGCTCGAATACCTCCTCGATGCCCTGGCCCTCGATCTCAAAATTATGCTCCGTCGTACCGTTGTTGGTCACTTCGAAGGTCGTGGGACCAGCGGGTAACTCGTTGGGCATTTCGATAGCACCATCGACGAGAGAAACCTGCACCACGTTGGCCTCGGCGGTGGGGGTGATCCCTTCGGTGGGGGTGATGCCTTCGGTCGGTGTAATGCCTTCGGTGGGGGTGAGCTCAACCGTCTCTGTGATCTCGAGGGTAGGCGTAATTTCCTCAGCCATCTCCACTGTAGGCGTGGCCTCTTCAACAGCTGGGGTGGCAGCCGGCGCCGGCGCCGTCATGGGGGGGCACCCGGCAAGGACAAACATCAGCAACATCACGACAGGGAGCAAAACGAGTGGTCGGTTCATCTTGTGTCTCCTTGTAAAGTGAAAGAAAGACCGAACAACAGCTAGGTAAGGTTTTGGTACTCGCGATTCTCGTGTTTGGCAAAAAGCTGCCTCTGCAAGCCCTCCTTTCTCCAGCAGCATGCCTACTCCGTATGGCTTGAAAACTGAGGAACGCAACCGGAATTCAGCCCTCAGTCCTTATAGAGCACCACCAGCGTCTATCCGCTCAGCACTAGCGCCACACCTAGACGCCACAAGCAGATCCTGACCTCGACATAGGGCACCTTGCCAAACCTCTGCCTTTCAGGCCTAACTCGAGCAGAACGCAGCGAGGTAGCAGTTGGGGTCGGTTGAAATAGTAGGCAGAAAATTTGCATCTTCTAGTTGCCTAAACACATGAAGAAGATACAGAAAAGGACACAAGTTTATTAGGTTTTTGCATAACCCCACATGTGTCGCTGGCGCAGATCTACCGAATTGCCTGCGCAACAGCCGACCTGGACACAAATCCATCAAACAGAGAAATTGTAAGCCAAATGTCAGCTTCTAGTGCTCTATAAGCTGTGCTATACTCGTTGTGTCAGAAAAGCGTCAGGCCAATGAGTTTGACATGGGCGTCCCCAAGCCCTGCCACTCATTGCTGAAGGCTCCCGCAGCAGGCGACGGTCAACCCACATCCCTCTCGCCACTGGCCAACCTCAGCAGCGCCTTCTGCATGAGGGCATTTCGCTTACTCGCCAAACCAATTTTAGCCAAAATCTGAGGTTGTTGCGCAGTTCGCAACAACCCGCTCATAGTCTGCGTGGCATGTCGATATTCACATCTTGTGAAGGAGAGATGCCATGGGACGCAAGCAAGACGATCAACGGTTGGATGAAATTTTGGCTGCGATTCTGACTCAACCCGAACAGAAGGCAGGGTCAATTGCAACCCAGCTTGGTCTGGATGATAAAACCATTCAGCGAGCATTGGTGCAGCTCGAAGACCGCGGCGATCTGTTGCTGCAGGACGACAAGGGCCGGCTGAGTTGGTTTGGCCAACGCAAGTAAGTTTGTGAGAGCGTCGAAAAAAGTGGCGTTATTTGGCAACTGTATGTGCTATGCTGTTGCCAAATAACGCCCAGTCCCCAGTATAGGAGCAGAGCAATGAGCCAGCGTACTGAAGAGTATCAGCGATATGAATTTATTTATGAGATGGAGCGCCTGTATCTTCAAG
>QEUW01000789.1 GCA_003577005.1 Chloroflexota bacterium
CGGCGGGTGGCAGATCCTGGGAGCGCCGGCTTCCAGCCGGCAAGATGCCGGCGCTCCCAGGAAGCCCTTCGATCAAACGTTCTGTCACGCCCTCAGCTCTCAGATCACTGCTCATGCCCTGCCGTTCAACCTGGAATCGGCGGTTCACTGAGATTGTAATTTTTGATGTTGGTAGTATTCACCTTAATTGGATTTGGGTCGGCATGCGGATTTCCCGCTGAGGGAAGGGGATGACAATGCCCCTGGTCCGGAAGGCCTCCAGCACCGCTTGGTTCACCTCGCTGATGGCCAGGTCGTCGTCCATGGTCTTGACCCAGGGCTTGATGGCAATGTTCACCGAGGAATCTGCCAGGGTGTGCACCTGAAGCAGGGGGGCAGGGTCATGGAGGATCCGAGGGTTGGTCGCCAGCACGGCACGGGTCGTGTCCAGGGCCAGGGCAATGTCCGAGTCGTAGGCCACGCCCACCACCAGGTTCAACTGTCGGATGGTGCCGTAGTTGTGCAGGATCTCCCCCACGATCTTGCGATTGGGGATCACCACGTGGGAGCGATCCAGGTGGCTGAGGGTGGTGTTCAACAGGTTGATGGCCTCTACCTGGCCCTCTTCTCCGGCGATGGCGATGTATTCCCCCACCCGGAAGGGGCGGGTGAAGATGATGGTGAGCCCCGCGGCCAGGTTGCTCATCACGCCCTGCATGGCCAGGGCCACGCCAGCCCCTGCCACCCCGAGGCCAGCGATGAGGGGGAGCAGTTCCACTCCCAGGTTCTGCAGGGCCATCACCAGGAACATGGCCATGACCAGGGCATAGGCGATGCGCGCCAACAGTTGCAGCACCGGAGGTTCCAGTTCCAGGCCGCCCAGCATGCGCTCCACCGCCCGACCGAACCAGCGGGCTACGAATACCCCGGCGGCCAGGATGAGCAGGGCCACCAGGAGCTTGGGGGCGAACTTCATGCCCAGGTCGATGGCGGTGGATCGGGCTTGTTCCAGCGCGGTGAGGTGTTCGGTCATGGTGGAGATCAGGATGGGGGAATAGGAGTAGGAATGGGAGTGTCAATCCCACGCCTCCGAGCATACACCCCCCGCGCGCCCCGCGTCAAGCGCTCTCCGCCCGACGTCGCGCCCTCGCCCGATCCCGAGCAGCTCCGCGCGATCTACCGCGTTCTGATCCTCCGCGTGCTCTGCCCGCCGCTGGCGTATTGGGGCTGACGGCGTGACAGAACGTTCGTTCCGTTTCGGCGCTGAGGCTGCCCGGGCGGCGGGTGGCAGATCCTGGGAGCGCCGGCTTCCAGCCGGCAAGCTCAGCGTATTGGGGACGGCGGGATGTGCTATACTCACTTCCGTAACGCGATTACGTAGGTGGTGCTGAGAGGGTATCATGGAAGCCTTGAGCGAGCGTCTGGAGGTTCGGATCGACCGCCAAGCCGGGCGGCGGTTGCGCGAAGCGGCTCGTCGGCGCGGCGTTTCGGTCGGTCAAGTCGTGCGCGAGGCGATAGAGCGCTGGGTCGAGGACGACGCGAGCGCTCGACTTCACGCTGCGGAAGCCCTGTGCCGGATCGAAGCCCCGGTCACTGACTGGCCGACCATGGAACAGGAGATCGTCGCGGCGCATCGCGCAGAGCCTACGTGATGCCGCGGGTTCTGATCGACGTCAACATTCCCATGTACGCCGCCGGTCGCGAGCATCCGATGCGCGCTCCGTGCCAGCGTGTGGTGCGCGCACTCGCCAGCGGCGACCTCGACGGCGTGACCGACGCCGAGGTGTTCCAGGAGATCTTGTACCGGTATCTTCACATCGACGAGCGCGCGAAGGGATTCGCGATCTTCGACCAGTTCCATCGCATCATGGATGGGCGCATCCTTCCGGTGGACGACGCCGACGTGCTGCAAGCGCGGGCCTTGGCGGAGCGCCTTCCACGGCTCGGCGCTCGCGACCTGATCCACTTGGCCGTGATGACGCGCCACGGAATCGACCGAATCTTGAGCGTTGATCGGGATTTCGATACCGTCGAGGGTATCGTGCGGCTCGATCCGATCGAGTTCGTCTGATCCAGTCGTTGCATTGTCCAGTAGCCTTAATTCCACACCCTCAGATTATTCATGACTTGATGCTCCTTGGGGAAGAACCCAACGGTCTGCGCATGCTGCGGCGGACAGGAAGGTGGTCTCGTCCTCGAATCGGGAGACTCTCAAGGCCAGACAATTGCCCGAAATCGCGGTGCGTATCACCGTCAACGGTACGTATTGTCGGGCGGAGACACGGAATACCAGCCGAAAGGGCGAACATGGATGCCTGAGATTTCTTCGATTGATTTCACGCTAGCTGTCCGTTGACTCATGCGATATGCCAAGATGGCTAAATGCGATCAATACAAACGAAATCAGGGAGATCGCGACCACCTGCCACACCATTTCCAACCCGGTAATGCCTTCATCAAAGATCACTTCCACGGCATGAACTGCCAGCACCAAGACGATTACACTGCTTAACTTGCTCTTCAGTTCCGTAAGGCTTCTTGCCACCAGCTTGGAAGAAAGTTCCAGTTTACCTACGAACAACTCATAAAGGCTGGCCGCCAGGATATAGAGCACCATGGCGACCAAGAATGCGTCGATCAGTTTGAGGATGGATACGATAATATCCGGTGACTGACCCCAGCTCAGAATGATGTTGCTCCAGGCCTTGACGGCCTGGGCAATTCCCCAGACCAGAGACAAGGCAAACGTCAGCAACAATGTGATCACCGCGAGGAGGCTGAGATACTTGCTGTTTTCAATGATGGTTTTCATGCCTACACCTGTCAGGGGATAGGAGTTGAGGACAGGAATTTCAATCCCACGCCTCCCAGCATACACCCCCCGCGCGCCCCGCGTCAAGCGCTCTCCGCCCGACGTCGCGCCCGCGCCGCCCCCCTCCCGACCGCCCGCCTGCCCGCTTCCGCCCGGCCGTCCCCACGCCCCTGCCCACGGCGACGGGCACGCCCACCCGCACCCCCTCGCCAAGCCCCACGCCGTCGCCGTCGCCCGTGGCGGCACCCGGCGCCGGGACGTCTGCGCCCGGCGCCGACCCG
>QEUW01000790.1 GCA_003577005.1 Chloroflexota bacterium
GGCGCGGTCACCGTCGGTGCAGCGGGCGGGATGCTGTCGATGGTGAAGGTGCGATCAAGGCTGGCCGGCCCTTCACCGGCGCCGCTGGCCGCAGTGGCAGTGATGGTGTGCTCGCCGTCGCTGAGGGGTGTTGCCGGTGCGCAACTCCAGGCGCCAGCGCCATCCACCGTGGCCGTGCAGAGAATCGTCGCGCCTTCGTAGACCGTGACAGTGGCGCCGGGTTGGGCCGTACCGCTGATCAGCGGCGTGGTGGTGGTGATGAGGCTGCTTTCGGCGGGGAGCTCGATGACCGGTGCGGGGGGCAACTCGCCACTGCCAAAGGTGAAGAACTGGCCGTTCGTCAAATCCACGCTGGCCGTCCAGTTGGCGCCATCGTCGCTCAGGGCGATGGCCGTTTCACCCACGCCGTCGAAAACGCCGTCGTCGCTGACGATCAGGTAGACGGCGGCCAACGGGAAGGCGACAGTGTTGGAGATGCTCACTTGCACGGCGCCCACCGCACCCATCTCCTGCACCTTCCAGATGCGTTCCATACGGAGTTCGACGCCGGCGAGACCGGTGACCGTGGTAGAGATGTTGGTGCTGCCGCCGTCGTTGCCCCAGAGCAGGAAGGAACCGTCAGCGGTGAAGGCGGCGCCGTTGTTCATGGTCACCAGCGTATTGGGGTTGATGCTCCTGGACATGCGCTGGTCGAGCGCTGAACCGTCGTCGCGCCCGATGCCGGCCACGTCGTTGTGATAGGCGCCGTTGGCGTCCCCATCCCAAATGAGGTTCTCCACCGAATCCAGGTAGTCGGTAGGCGTGGCGCCGCCCAGGGTGATGCCATACTTCACCGCCAGGTAGGACTGCACCTTGAGCCGCTCATTCGCCGTCAGTTCGCGCCGGAAGGCGACAATCTCGGCGATGTCGGCGTCGGAAAAGTTATCACCAGTGGCGGATTCACCGATGATGTGGCGCTCCATGCCGGTGAACGTGATGCCAAAGGTGAAGTCATTGATGGCGTTGTAATCCAACGACACAGGGCCGTTCACGGGCCAGTGATAGCCAAACAGATAGGTCTGGCCGGTGGACAGTGCGGTGGGACCCTGGCCGCTGCTGGCCGCAAAGTTGAAGTAGGCCACACCGGTCTCGTGATAGAGCGCGGGATAGTCCCCCTGGAATGGCGTGGCGAGGGAGGTGGGGATGTCGGTCCCCAGGAACTTGCTGCCGTTGAGCGTGGAGTTGGCCACCACAAAGACCTCTGCCGGGTCGTTATTGGTGCCATAAATGGTGCTGCCCAGCGTGGTGGTCAGATACTGCCCGACATCGAGATCGACATAGGGGTTGAAGTTGAAGTGAGTGGCGGCGCCCTGGTAGGTGGGTTGCGCGACGGTGGCGAAGAAATCCAGGCCATTGCCGCTCTGATCCACCCATTGCGAGACGGCCCCACTGCTGTCCGTGACGCCATCGTTGGCCTTGAGCCAGAGGCCGATGCCGGCGCTGACGCCGCCGGGGGCGATGGGCGTGGGGAAAGCCACGGTGAAGAAGTCACCATTGTTCATGCCGATGTTGGTGAAGGTGACCTCGCTGCCGTTTATACTGCTGGCGGCCACCGCGGTGGCGGTGCTAAAGTTGGCCGCACCGGTGCTCACCAGCAGATAGAACTCACTGGCTGGCCGGCTCAGGTCAACGCCGCTGACGCCGCTCAGGTCGAAGGCGAGAGAAGCGAACTGGCCGACATTGCCGCTGGGTTCCGATACCTTCCAAACGCGCGCCAGGCGTTGGTTTACGATCAAGCCGGCCGGGGCGTTGGCGACCGGCGCCAGGGCGCCGCCGTCGTGACCCCAGAGGAAGAACTCTCCGTTTTGGAGGTCGCTGGGGGGGCGCCGCCGTCGTGACCCCAGAGGAAGAACTCTCCGTTTTGGAGGTCGCTGGGGATTCAAATCTGTGAAATCTGTGAAATCTGGGGATCATTTTGTTCTGAAACTAGACCGCGGATTCATGGTTTTGCGGCTGATGAACGTGCCTAATCATGGGGTGCGCCATCGGTCTATACGAGGCCGAGTGATTGGTGCTTGAGCAGATAGAGCGCAGCCTGGGTGCGGTTGGCGAGCTTGAGCTTTTTGAGCACACGGCAGACATGGCTGCGGACGGTAAACTGGGTGATGACCAGTTCCTGGGCAATTTCGCTGTTGGTACGACCCTGAGCCAAC
>QEUW01000190.1 GCA_003577005.1 Chloroflexota bacterium
CGCGCCAGTATGGCGCGTTACGGCTTTTCACCGCCGACGCGCGTCTTTGAGGCTGCTGGCGCTGCTGCCTGTCTGATTACGGACGCCTGGGTGGGGATCGAACTCTTCTTGGTGCCGGGCCAGGAGGTGCTGGTGGCCCAGAATGGCGATGAAGTAGTCGAACACTTGCGCGATCTTTCACCACAGCGGGCGCGGGCAATCGGACAGGCGGCCCTGCGCCGGGTACTGGCTCAACACACCTACGAGCACCGGGCCTGCCAGTTGCTCCAACTGCTCGATAGCCATGTACGCCGCCGACAAAGGGGGCACGTATGAAGCTACCCGCTGACCACGTGACCGGTCGCGCCAGCGTGCCCCTCAAGATTGTGATACTGGGACTCTCGATCACCTCATCGTGGGGCAACGGCCATGCCACAACTTACCGGGCGCTGGTACGTGCCCTGGTCGAGCGCGGCCATGATCTGCTCTTCCTCGAGCGGGATGTGCCCTGGTACGCTGCCAATCGTGATCTACCCCAGCCATCTTATGGGCGCACCGTCCTCTATCAAGACCTGGCCGAGTTGCGTGCGCGCTTTGGCGAAGAGATACGGCTGGCTGACCTGGTGATTGTCGGCTCGTATGTGCCGGAGGGTGTAGAAATGGGGACGTGGGTGGTAGCGACGGCACAAGGGGTCACCGCGTTTTACGACATCGATACACCTGTTACACTCGCCAAACTGGGCGCAGGAGATTATGAATACCTGACGCCCGCACTGATTCCGGCCTATCATCTTTACCTGTCCTTTAGTGGTGGGCCGGCGTTGGAGACATTGGAGAGTGATTTCGATGCACAGATGGCGCAACCGCTCTACTGTTCGGTCGACCCGGCGCTCTATTATCCTGAAGAGCAGCCGGTCGTATGGACCCTGGGCTACATGGGCACCTACAGCCCCGACCGCCAGCCCGGTCTCGAAGAGCGCTTACTGGCTCCAGCGCGCGCAAATCCGCACGAGCGGTTTGTGGTGGCCGGTCCCAATTTCCCGGATACGGGGAACTGGCCATCCAACCTCCAATATATCCATCATCTGCCGCCAGCACACCATCGCAGCTTTTACTGCCAACAACGATTTACCCTCAATTTGACGCGCGCCGATATGGCGCGGCTGGGCTATTCGCCCAGCGTGCGACTCTTTGAGGCAAGCGCGTGCGGCGTGCCCATCATCAGCGACGTCTGGGCTGGGATCGAGACTATGTATGAACCGGAGCGGGAAATTCTCCTGGCGCGGAGCCGGACCGATGTCCTTGCCTATCTGTACGATCTGACCATGGCAGAGCGACAGGCCATCGGTGAGCGAGCGCGACAGAGAACACTCGCCACCCATACAGCGGCACACCGGGCACAGCAACTCGAAGAGTATTTTGCTAGCATAAACAGGTAGATAGGTGGGCAGGGAAACAGGGAGACAGGTAGGCGAGTGACAATTAGGTGTCTGCTCTTTCCTTGTTTTCTTCTCTACCTATCTCCCTGCCCACCAAACCAAAAACCCACCGTACAGAATGCCTCATGAATCATGTGCTGTACCTATATCTGAGGGCTGTGACCTGATCTATTTACGGTTATATTCATAAGTATTACGATCAGGGCGGCCTGCGTTGCGCTGTAGGGTTTGCATAGTAGCGAAACTGTGTTACTGGTTTTGGCCACCGCTATGCAGACCTCTACGATGTGAATATTACTGTGAATATCACATAGGCCTTCAGAGAATGGCCAAATTGTAACAGATCCACATAGACCGTAAAGGAGAATACTATGGACTCTCGTCAGCAGACGAACGACAACCCGGAGTTTCAGACAGAGACCACAACGGCTACATCCACACAAGCGAGTGAATGGCGCCGCGAGGGTGAAAAGGTGGTCGATAAGACAAAACAGGCAGTCAATGAGGCAGTGACTGAAACAATGGACGAAGCCCGCCACCAGGTGTCAGCCACCCTCGCCGACCAGAAGACCCGGGCCGCGGACCAGCTCTCGGATGTTGCCCATGCCCTGCGGCGGACAGGCGAGGAATTGCAGAGCCAGGAACATCCGACAATTGCCCAGTTCGCTGAGGCCGCCGCCGAACAAGTGGAACGTTTTTCTGGCTATCTCAAAGAGGGGGATATCGGCGACCTGTGGCAGGACATACGCAGCGTTGCCCAGCGCCAGCCCGAACTCTTTGTGGCTGGCGCGCTGGCGGCCGGTTTTCTTGTCGGTCGCTTCCTGAAGAGTTCTGGCAGTCAGACCAGACGCAGCTACGGCGGCCAACGCCCATACTATCAAGGGTCCCAGGAAGGCGCCTACGGCCAGAGCGCCGGATACACCGGTTCGCAATGGGGCGAGCAGTCTGACTTCGCCAGCCAGGATATCCCAATTGCAGAAAGCGAGGGGAGTTATGGCAGACAATGGTGAAGCAACCCTAGGGGAAGCTCGCGTGCGCCAATGGGCGGTCTCGGAAAACGATGAGCGGACGCTAGGTGAGTTGTTGACCGACCTGACCACTGATTTTAGCTCGCTCATGCGCAAAGAGATCCAGCTTGCGCGGGTAGAAACGATGGAGAAGGTCAATCAGGCCACCCAGAGCATTGTCTGGATCGTCGCCGGTGGCATGATCGCCTACGCTGGCTTTATCGCGCTGGTCATTGCGGGCATTGTTGGCCTGGCTGCGTTTATGCCGCTGTGGCTGTCGGCTTTGATCCTGGGGTTGGTGCTGGTGATTGTCAGCGCAATCCTGATTCAGAGTGGCCGCAGTTCGCTCAAAGAGATGAGCGTTGTGCCCGAGAAGACAGTCGAATCGATTAAAGAAGACGCCGAATTCGTCAAGGAGAAAGTGACATGACCCAGTACTCAAATCCCGAGACAAACCAAAGCTCGGACGCTATCAAGGCGGACATCGAACGGACGCGTCACGAGATGGGCCACAAGATCGACGAGATCCAGGACCGTTTCCGGCCCGAACACTTGAAAGACCAGGCCCAGGAAGTCGTCCGTTCGGCGGTACAAGATGGCACCGATGCCGTTGTCTCTTACGTCCGCGGCCATTCAGCCGAACTGAGTGGCACATTGATGGACACAATCAAGCGCAACCCTGTCCCGGCAGCCATGATCGGGCTGGGGTTGGGTTGGATCTTGTACGACAGCTTCACCAACCGCTCATCGCGTGAGGATTACAGTTGGGAGCGCTCCTACGGATACAGTGACTATGAGAGCGGGCGCGCCCCTGCCCACAGCGGGGAATACGGCGGGCGTTATGGGGCCCAATACAGTGGCGAGTACGCTGCCGGTCAGGTGGGTGTGCCCTATGGTGGTTACCGGGGCTCCGAATACGGAGGCCAGAGCCCGTATGGCAGTGAAGCCTGGCGCGAGCAGGAAAGAGAAGGCACTGGGATCACTGCCCAGATGCGTGACAAGATGGGGGAGGCGCGCGAGAAGATCGGCGAGACCACGCACCAGGTGACAGACCAGCTGCGCGATGCAACTGGCCGTATGCGAGAAATGGGGAGCCAGGTGAGCCACCAGGTCAGCGATCTGACCGGGCAGGCGCGCCACCAGGTTGGCGACCTGACTGAGCAGACACGACGCCAGATGGAGCGTGTTGGCAGTCAGGCGCATGACCTGATCGAAGAAAACCCTCTTACCGTCGGTCTAGTGGCATTGGGTGTTGGCGTGGCGTTGGGTCTGGCGCTGCCGGGTACCCGTCGCGAAAACCAGATGATGGGTGAGTGGCGTGACCAGGCGGTTGAGCGGGCACGCCAGACAGCCGATGATGTGGCTCACCGGGTTCAAGAAGTGGTTGAAGAAGTAAAACCAGAACTGGAACAGACGGCCAGCAAGGCTGTGGACGATCTTACCAGGACCGGCAAAGAGGCGGCGGCTGAAGTCAAGGAAAGTGTGAAAAAGGCGACCAAGCATTCGCCCGAAAGCCCTTCTGCCGCCACGGAAGCGACCGATATCGAAGCGGAAAGCACCGCCAACCGCAGTTCATAAGCCCTTGCATGGCGGCGAAAGCGCCCTGCTGTTTCAGCTTTGCCCGTTCGTCGCCATGCAACCCGCTACGGTTGATGACCGTTGACACAACCTGGAGAAGGAGAGAACCCATGACGAGCGCAGACGTTCAACTGGATCGCGACGTACTCAAATACCTGATCGAAGCCAGCCGCGCAAGTGAACGGCGCTTCTACAACGCATCAGAACACGTGCGCAACCGTGGGCTCAAGCTCATTCTCAAGACCTATGTGCAGCAGCGGGCGCAGTTTGCGGATACGCTTACCCGCCTCCTGGAACGGGCTGGCGATGAGCCTCCAACGGATGTAGACCTTGGGGGTACGCTGAGCCGCGGCTGGACCGATGTCAAGGCCACGATGATCGTGCGCCGGCAAGTGCGCCAACAGCATGTCCTCACCGAGGTGGCCGACGAGGAAGATGCAACGCTTCAGGCCTATGAGCAGGCGCTCCAGCAGCCGTTGCCAGATGAAGTGCAGAAGCTAATTCGCCAACAGGTGGTTGAGGTCGAGCGGGTTCAGCGCCGGCTGCGCCAACTGGCCGGCGCCGGTGACTTGCGTATCTTGACCCGGCTCTACGATGATGCCGAGGAGGCGCGGCAGGTGCTCCATCGCTCGATGAAGGATACGATCCTGGTGGCTGGCGGTATTGGTGCTGGGATTGGCCTTGTCCTTAGCGGCTTGTTGGCGCTGGCACATCGTCTCTACTTCCCGGAAATTGGCGGTATCCTTGCCGATACGCCGGCAGGTGTTACGATAGAATTGATCAGCGCCGGCATTGTTATTGGAGTCTTATTTGGGGTCGTTTTTGGGACCTTGATGGGACGCGATGCGGCCGAAGATGATACATACCTGTACACAAAGAGTCTACAACAGGGAGACACTTTGGTCGCTGTCTTTACTGATAAGGATAAGGTATCCAGGGCAGAGCAAATTGTCGGTTTACGCCACCAGTTTGAAGTCGAACCGGTTGCCACGTAGCCAGGTCCCTGACCGATTCCACATCGCACCCATGCACCAGGTTCGGTTGACATTTCAGCCTGCACAGCGGTGCGTGTACTTGCAGAGTGCGTTGCACCTGAGACGTGCATCGCACCTGGCCGGGTTATGCGCCGCCGGACAAATGTCAACAGAGCCTGGAATATATCCTATGTCGAGATGACAGCTAGAGAAACAACTGTGAGCCAGGGCCTGCAATGGGGAGCGGCGGCGCTTCTCATTGCGACGGCCGTGGCTTTGGTGCATCTCTCTGCAATTCGACAAAATTATAGCCATCTCNNNGTGAGCCAGGGCCTGCAATGGGGAGCGGCGGCGCTTCTCATTGCGACGGCCGTGGCTTTGGTGCATCTCTCTGCAATTCGACAAAATTATAGCCATCTCCACTGGGAGGATGAACTCTTCTTTACCCACGAGCAAGAAGAGATCCACTGGTGGGGAGACTGTTTCCGCAAACCTCTCTGGCCAGGACTCTATCGACCGCTTACCACCAATTGTTACTATTACCTGGTCGGCGCAATAGCCGGGCCAAACCCAACCACACGTGTCCAGGCACATCATTTGCTCAATGTCGTGTTTTATGCTGCGAATGGTCTAGTTTTGTTTGGTCTGGGCCGGCTGTTGCTGCTGTGGCCGTGGGCACTAGTTGCAGCCGTGCTCTTTGTCTCGCGGCGCGCCCATATCGAAATTGTGCTCAATACGGTCGAGTTTCAGTCGCTCGGCGCCAGCTTTTTGTCGCTTCTATCCATGCTCTGGTTCATCTGTGCCCGCCGGCAAGAGCGCCCCTTCCTGCTGGGGCTCTCATCTCTGGCCCTGGCCCTGGCGCTATTGAGCAAAGAATCGGCGGTGGTTACGCCTGCAATTCTGTTGGTTTACGGGTGGCTGTACGACGAGCGTAAGGGCTGGCAGTGGTATCTGGCGCCTGTTGGTGTCGCTGCGGCCTGGGGTGTGCTCTTTGTCACTTTTTTGCGCGGTTTTAGCAGCCACACCCCCACGGGTTTTGATTATACCCTGGCGCCGCTAGCGATCCTGGCGAACTACAGCGCCTATTTTATGAGCATCGCCAATCCGCTTGCCAGTGCGCCCGACAACATGATCATGCCCGCCTTGCTAGAACGCCTGGCAAGTGAGAGCCTGATGGTGGCGACACTGAGCGCTTTATTCGTTCTCTGTGCTGGGATCATCGCGTTTCACAGGACAGTGTCGTCCAGCATAGGTGTGTGGCTGCGCCCCTTTGCCTTTGGCATTGCGTTTTTTGCACTGGCAACGGCGCCGTACGCCATTCTCGTGGACCGCCTGTTTATGCGTTATGGATATTTCGGACATGCGGGGCTGGCGCTGGCTTCCGCAGCGTTCCTCTGGGGTAGCCTCTTGGCCGTGTGTAAGGCGTTGGGCGTTTTTATCCCAGGCAAATCTGCTTGATACGAAAGATGCGCCAATTGCTCTAAACGAAAATTGAGCCGCTCTATAAACAGGTACAGCCCGTGGTTCTGTTAGCATTTCGGCAGAGGAGAGGCTTTACGAGAATTATGGCAACAAAGCATAGCCCCAGACCATTGGTTGGGGCTATGCTTTGTTGCATGAAATAGCAGCCCTACTGTGACGCTAAAAACCTGCCTCTCCCCTTTTATGAGCGTAAGGTTGCTGGCTCCCGAGACCAGCTTTCGTGCGGCGGCCGCGTCCAGTTTGCCGTGGCCAAATAGTTTGCCTCATCGGCCTCAATCATAAGCTTGTGGATGAGCACCATATCGGCATCTGGGACCGGCTCGGATGATACCACGCACAGCTCTGCTACTTTGCGCGAGAGTACAGTGCCACCGATGCTACAGTTGTGGAGCACGAGGACACGGCCACGGGTGCGAGGGATTCGGAATTGCCGGTAAGGGTCAAGGCGGCTAGGAATGTCGAGATAACCAAATTTTGCCAACTGGTTGTAC
Source organism: Chloroflexota bacterium (assembly GCA_003577005.1). Next base: position 6,951 of record QEUW01000190.1, read on the forward strand.
TGCTCTGGGGTCAGCCGCTCACGCAGCAACTGTTCGGCGCGCCGATTTGCTAGAACACGCCCCGAGTGTTGATGAAGCCACCAGCGCACGCTCAGAAAGAGCAAGACTGCCGTTGCCGAAAGCGTCAACACCAGCGGAACCCAGGTGTCAGCCAGCCCACCTGCCCACTCTGTGAAATTCACAGCACCCTACCCGCCCGCGATACGGGGCACAACCACTGTCAAAGGTGCGGTTGCATCAAATTCGTGGATGCGCTCAGCTGTTCCATCGGGGTCGTCGAGCCGGAAAACAGCCTGGCCGCGCGCAAATGCTTCGTTTACGATTCGTTCGGCTTCGGCAATCACCTCCAACGTTTCCGGGTCTTCCTCTTCTACCTTTTCGCGTTCCCACACCAGTTCGGTATGTCCTGCGCGCCCCAGAACCTGTAGCTTATTCATCGCATTCTCTCCTTCACAGCAACTCGATTGCGGGCGAAAAGAATCTTTCACAGCTAAAGCCTATCAAACCGGCGCAACAGCGTCGATAGATAGAGGCACAGGCCCCAGGTATAGGCCAGCTATATCTGTTAACAGGCTATGAGCGGCTTACACTTGGATTTTGTACGATGTCAAACGACAACGATATGCCCTTGTTTGTGAAAGCTAATTGCAAGTGCGGAGCCCATGCCCCGTACCCAGGACTGAGATTGTTGTTTTCATGGTAACCCCTTAATTTGACGTGTGACTTGACGTATGATGCAATGATAGCACCGGTGAGAACGCTATAAGCGTGTCCCACCTCAATACTTTGTTCAGGCGCTCGACAGGTCTACCGGTTCAAGAACATGTCATTCAGCGCCGCGTCGAGCGCGCCAGAGAACTGCTTGTGCGGGGCGAACTACCCGCCATTCAGGTAGCGCTCGACGCAGGTTTTGCACACCAGAGCCATATGGCCCGGTGAATGCGGCGTCTTCTAAGCGTGACACCAATATCGCTGGTGCGCGGCATGCACACTATGAGCAGATGAACGCCGCACGCGCTAGCTACGACGCGCCACCGATTTCCTAACCCACCATCATTGGAATTGCGAACATCTTGCACCTTGAGGGCGCAGGACAAATCATCACTTTCTTATCGTTTCGCTGCTGCACCACCGTCATCTAATACCCGTTTCATATCGCTTGGATGCGCGATATCCTTTGTCTTACATGCCATAGACGAGCGACTTTTTCCTGGCGACAGCTTTGTGCTGCTGACACAAGTCGTGCTTGGCACGGTTTGGAGTGAAATCCGGAAGCTGAAATAGCCAATTCAACAACTGAGACGAGAACTTTATCCAAACGAGAAAGACACAACATGTCAGTTTTTACCTATCTTCTGCTAGGTGCGGCGATCCTCCTCTTGTTGGGCGTGATCTCCAGCAAAGCATCTGGCCGGCTGGGCGTACCGGCTCTTTTGCTCTTTTTGGTTATCGGCATGTTGGCCGGGTCGGAAGGCATTGGTGGGATCGAGTTTTCCGATGTCCATCTTGCGCAGAACCTCGGCGTGATTGCCCTCATCTTCATTCTCTTTTCCGGTGGGTTTGACACAGAGTGGGCGCGGGTTCGTCCCGTGCTGCCGCATGGTCTGGTGCTGGCCACGGTCGGTGTCCTGCTCACCGCTCTGTTGGTGGGTGTCTTTGCCATACTCGTCCTTGGCTTCTCCTGGCGGGCCGGGCTCTTGCTCGGCGCCATCGTCTCTTCCACGGATGCCGCTGCCGTCTTTGCCATCCTGCGTTCGCGGGGCGTGGGGCTGCGGGGCAGCCTCCAGCCGCTCATTGAACTTGAGTCGGGCAGCAACGACCCCATGGCCATCTTCCTCACCACGGCCATGATTGGACTCCTCCTCGACCCTGCGGCCTCGGTTTGGGGGCTGGTTCCTATGTTCCTGATGCAGATGGTCGTGGGTGGCGCCGCTGGTTATGTGTTGGGGAAGGGCATGGTCTTTATCATCAACAGGCTGAACCTGGCCTATGACGGGCTCTACCCGGTGCTGACCATTGCCCTGGTCCTGCTGGTCTATAGCGTGACCGATCTGCTTGGCGGCAATGGGTTCCTGGCGGTCTATCTGGCCGGCCTGGTGGTGGGCAACACCTACGTCATCCATCGGCGGAGCCTGATGCGCTTTCATGACGGCCTGGCCTGGCTGATGCAGATCGTCATGTTCGTGACCCTGGGCCTCCTGGTCTTTCCTTCCCGGCTGCTTCCAATCATCGGGATCGGCCTGGTCATCTCGGCCTTTTTGATTTTGATTGCCCGTCCAGTCAGCGTCTTTTTGTGCCTCGTGCCGTTCCGGCTGAGCTGGCGCAAAATTGCGATGGTCGGGTGGGTGGGTCTACGGGGCGCCGTTCCCATTATCCTGGCTACGTTTCCCCTGATGGCGGGTGTCCCGCAAGCGGAGACCATCTTCAACCTGGTCTTCTTCATTGTGTTGACTTCGGTGTTGATCCAGGGCAGTACAATTCCTCCGGTTGCGCGGTGGCTTCATGTTTCAGCGCCCATGCGCTTGCGCCCGCGCTCGCCCCTTGAATTCGAATCCACCAGCGGGGTTCGCGGGGAACTCGTTGAGCTCGAACTCCCTGAACATTCAACAGCAGTCGGACGGCGCCTTGTCGATCTAAGGTTGCCGGGAGGGGCGCTGCTTGTGCTGATTGGCCGGGGTGAAAGCTTCATTGTCCCCAGCGGGAGTACTACACTGGAAGCCGGTGATGTTCTGCATCTCTTGGCCGATCACGAGGCTTTAACACAAGTCAAAGAGCGGCTCCGGTAGGCCGAGCAGGTTATCCAGGCGGTTGCATCCTGGCGGCGCCGCCCGTTGATCCGCCTCAATGGGATGAGCAGACCAACGCTTTATACGAACATATAGCAACAGTGCTCAGGTCTTACAGTTGAGCCAGCTCTGCAACGGACAGTTCATTCATCAAAAGCGCCTCACCTTTGCCACACCCCGATCCAAGCCCTAAATTTACGATTTGACAGCGGCTGGCAAAGCCGCTATCATGCCCCACAATAAAAACGCCGCCTCGCAGTGCTGGAACCACTGGCAAGGCGGCTGACCTTCCAAACTGGTGTTCGCAGTCTGGTCGGCTACCTTACGATTTTAGCACCTTTCTGGGCAGAATCAAAGGAGCGGCCGCTTTGACAACGGCGCGCCCGGTTGGGGCGTGGTTGGGAGGAGGCCGTTTCTTGTTGTCTTCCGCTTGAAACCACCCGATTGAGAGAAAGGACTTTCATGCACAACCTTCCGTTTCAGCAGCCCGGCCGCTTTTGGAAGGGCAATTTGCATACCCACAGCACGGCGTCCGATGGGCGCTATTCCGTGGAGGAGACCTGCCGTCGCTATCGCGAGGCCGGCTACGACTTTATTGCCATGACCGACCACTTTCTAGAACGGTATGACTTTCCCCTCACCGACACCCGCAGCTTTCGTACCGGTGGCTTTACGACCATTCTCGGCGCTGAATTGCATACTGTTGAGGTGAAAACAGAACTGGGGAACGCCTGGCATATCCTGGCCGTAGGTCTCCCGCTCGACTTTTCCCCGATCAACAACGGGGACACCGCAGCCGACCTGGCGCAGCGGGCGCTGGCGGCCGGCGCTTTTGTCGCCGCGGCGCATCCCCGCTGGTACGCCCTCACCGAGCGCGATCTCGACGACCTGGGTGCAGTGGACGCCATCGAAGTCTTCAACGGCACCGCAGTTGACCACAACGATGCGCACGATAGTTGGGCTGTCGCCGATGTGATGCTGGGGCGGGGGCGACGCTACACTTGCTGCGCCACCGATGATTACCACGGCAAGGCCGACCGCGCTGATTTTGGCCTTGGCTGGGTCCATGTCAGGAGCAGCGCGCTCGACCCAGGTAGCTTGCTTGCCGCACTCAAAGCCGGCCACTATTACTCGTCCACCGGGCCGCAGATCTTTGACATCCAGGTAGAGCCAGGAGAGAAACTCACGGTACGTTGTTCACCTGCCAACCGCATCTTTTTGACCGGCATCGGCAGTGTCAGCCGGCTCGCCTTTGGCAACGGCATCACCGAGGCAGAATTCGACCTGCGCAAGTTTGACAGCCCTTACTGCCGCGTCACCGTGCGCGATGACCGCGGCGGGCGGGCCTGGTCCAATCCCATCTGGTTTGAGGATCGCTCATGACCGAAATCGGCCGGCACAAGACCGAACTAGATACGCCCATCCTTTGGGTAGACCTGGACCAACTGGAGCAAAACATTGCTAACCTAGCCCAACACTGCCGCCAGGCTGGTGTTAACTGGCGCCCCCACACCAAAGGCATCAAGACGCCGGCCATCGCTCACAAGCTGCTGGCGGCCGGCGCCATCGGCGTTACCTGCGCCAAACTGGCCGAAGCCGAAGTGATGGCGGCCTCGGGCATCACCGACATCCTGGTCGCCAACCAGGTGGTAGGTCCGCAGAAGATTGCACGGCTGGTCAATCTGCTCCGCCATGCCGATGTCAAGATCGCAGTGGACAACGCCGCTGTTGTAACTGCGCTTGGCGAGGCGGCCACGGCGAAGGGCGTCACTGCTGGCGTGCTGATCGAGGTCAACACCGGCATGGACCGGGCCGGCGTCTTACCCGGCGAACCGGCGCTGGCGCTGGCCCGCCATGTGGCGGCAACTCCTGGTCTGCGCCTGCGCGGGTTGATGGCATGGGAAGGCCATACGCTGGCTTTCCCCGACCCGGAGCAAAAACGGCGTGGAGTCGAGGAGAGTATCAGGTTGTTGCTGGAAACGGTGGAGCGCTGTCGCCGCGCCGGTTTGCCCATCGAGATCGTCAGTTGTGGTGGCAGCGGCACTTATCAGATCACAGCCGCCATCCCGGGCGTCACCGAAATCCAGGCCGGCGGCGGTATCTTTGGCGATGTGACTTACCAGGGATGGGGCGTGCCGTTCGCACCGGCGCTCTTTGTCCAGAGCATGGTCACCAGCCGCCCGACCCCACAGCGGGTCATTATCGACGCCGGGTTCAAGACCCTGCCGCGCGGCTTTGCCGCACCCCGGCCACTGGGGTTACCAGGGGTCAAGACTCTCTCCCTTTCTGCCGAACATGGTAATATCACTCTGGAGGAATCTAGCCAGACACCCAACGTAGGGGATGTGATCGACCTGGTCGTCGGTTACAGCGATGCCACTGTCTGCCTCCACGAGCAGTTATACGGCATCCGCAACGGCCAGGTGGAAACCATCTGGCCGATTCTGGGCCGGGGCAAGCTCCGCTGATAGGGAGTAGGTGTACTGACAAATGAAGTTAGGTCATGCAATCCAGGTGCAACGCACTTTGTCAAGTGCGTTGCACCTCCCGGCGGCTACCCAACTTGATTTGTCAATACACTTGATTTGTCAATACACGTAGGGAATAGGGAGTGGGAAGTGGGAACACTGCTCCCTATTCTCCACTCCCTACGCCCCTACTCTTGTTGTACCTCTGCCCGCAGGGCATCGCGTCCCATCTCATCATATTTGAGGACAAATTTCTCTGCCGGGGTGGCGACGCGATAGGCGGCGCGCGCCATGGCGGTCGTGGCAATCGGTCCGGTAATAAAAAAGAGGATCACCAGCACGATCATGCGGGCTAGATAGTCGGGGTAATAGATCCCCGCCGCGATCATCAAACAACTGATGCCCATAGTGGCAGCCTTGCCAAAGGCGTGCATCCGCATAAAGACATCTGGCAGCCGCCACACGCCAATGCTGCTGAGCAACATGATCAGCACGCCAATCGTAGCTACGGTCAAGGTTGTCCACTCCTGCACTTCCATCACAAACCTCGCTTTCCTATCCTAAACCGGACCAGCCGGAGCTCACAGCGGTCCGCAGAGGACGCTGAGGAGGTGCAGAGAGCACAGAGAACAACCTCTGTGTTCTCCGTGCCATCTCTGTGGGCTCTGTGAACTGCTGTTGGCTGCAAACTGTGCTACTCCTCATCTTGCGCCTGCTCCAGATAGCGCGCCAGCAAGACCGTCCCCAAAAAGCCGAGCACCGCTGTCACAAGCGCAATGTCGAGCAATGGCGGCGCGTCATGGCGGATGGCGATGAGCGCCACCAGACCCACAGCGTGCAGCGCAATCAGGTCGAAGGCCACGGTGCGGTTTGGGACATCCGGCCCGATGGTGAGCCGGACAAAACTGAGCGCAAACGAAAGCGTTAGCAAAACAAGCAGTACACCGATGCCAATAGCAAAGGGGCTCATCCCCAACCTCCTCGCGTGACCAGCGACAGCCGCCGCTCGAACATCTCTCTGACCTCATGCCGGAAGTGGTCGGGGTCCTTGACCACAAAGCTGTGTACGTAAAGGATATTTTGGCCGTGGTCATCCTGGCTCAGGTCGATGCTGACCGTCCCCGGCGTCAGCGTAATGACCGTCGCCAGGATGATGATCTCCAGGTCAGTGTCGATGGAGAGGGGAACCGCTACAATCCCCGGGCTAAACTGGGGCCTCGGCTGCAAAATCCACCACGCCAGCTTGGCGTTGCTGACGACAATTTCCCACAATACAAAACCGATAAACGAGAGGAGCCACCAGATGCGCTGCCCATATGCCCGCTCATAGACGGTCAACGCCAGCGCACCCACAGAAAAGCCCACCAGATAATCGGGGGCGCCAAAGACCGGCAGAAAGATATACCAGAGGATCGCCAGGCTGATGTTGACCAACAACAGCGCGATCACTCGCTGGTTTTCGCGCTGCGTCATCGGGGGCAGATGCACCGGGCGCGCCGCTCTTTCCTTCTCCTGCTCGTAGACGGCTATCGTGCTGGAATTGTCCCTTGTCATTGTTCCTGTCCGATCATCGAACCGGCCCTACTCATTCCCGGAAATCGCCCCTGTCTCGACCATGCCAATCCCATCACCTGGGTTGACTGCCTGGATATAGCCGCTGCGATCCAGCGCCTGGGCCGCAGCGACGCTCGACCACTGAAAGAATGGAGCGCTAAAAATGCCGATCGCCAGGCTGACAGCCACCAACAGACCGATCGGCGCCACGGTCAACCACCCACCCGGGTTGCAAGTCGTGGCCGGCCCTAGTGGCCCTTCGAGTGGGCCGGCAAAGCCCTTCTGCCACAGACGCACCATGCTCATCAAGGTCAACAAGCTGACCACTAGGCTCACCGCCGCAATGGTCCACTGGCGAGCGTCCAGCGCAATCTGCAACAGCCCAAGCTTGCTGATAAAACCGCTTGACGGCGGGATGCCCGCCAGCGAAAAGGCTGCCACAAAGAAGACAATCGCCAACATCGGGTAGCGTTTGACCAGCCCGCCCAGATGGCCCGGCTGCAACTGCCCCGTCCCCATAGCCAGTTCGGCGGCGCCGCCGGCCATAAGCAGCGCTGTTTTGACGATCATGTGGTGGACGATGTAAAAGATGCCAGCCGCCATGCCAAACCCTACCGCCATCTCGTTCCCGGCCACGGCCAGCCCTAATCCCATGACCATATAGCCCACCTGGCTGATCACATGAAAACTCAGCACCCGGCGGATCGTGTCTACCGCCATGGCGCCAAAGACACCCACCAACATGGTGAGCCCGGCAATCGCCAGGATGAGCGGCTGCCAGCCGGCCAACAGGTCGGGAAAGAGTAGCGGGTAGATGCGAAACAGGGCATAGATGCCCACTTTGGTCAGCAGACCGCCAAAGATGGCCGTCACAGCCGGGTGTGGCGTGTGATAGCTCGCCGGCAGCCAGAAAAAGAGGGGAAAGAGTCCGGCCTTGCTCCCGTAAGCGATCAGCAACATGCCGGCCAACACGATGCGCAGCGACTGCGGCGCCATCTCCATGCGGTCTGCCAGTTGCGCCAGGTTGAGCGTGCCCAGCGTGCCGTAGGCGACACCGGCCGTGGCCAAAAAGATCATCGAGGCCAGCAAATTCAATACCACATAGCGTGTCCCGCCGTTTACCTGCGATGGCCGGCCACCCAGGCTGAGCAGGACAAAGCTCGACATGAGCAACACTTCAAAAAAAACATAGAGGTTGAAGAGATCGCCCGACAGAAAGGCGCCGTTGACACCCACCAACAGAAAGAGCAGCAGCGGGTAAAAATTCATTGCCTCGCGCTCGTCCAGCGTCCCCATGGCATACCAGACTGTAGAGACCATGAGCAACCCGGTCAACGTCAGCATGATGGCGCTCAACCCATCGCCGACCAGGGTGACGCCAAAGGGCGCCTGCCACATCCCCACATATAAAACCAGGCGGTGGCCGCTGCCCGCCGTGACCGCCAGCAACAACAATGCCACCAGCAGATTGATGCTCGTAGCTGTCACGGCCAACACCCGGTGGACCAGCAATTGCTGCGGGCGTGGCCTTGTCACCACCAGCAGACCCAGCGCCGCACAGACCAGCGGAATGACAATCGGTGCAGCCAGCCAGTTTGCGTTCAGACCCATCTCAGTTGTTTCCTTCTGTCTGCTGGCGGAAGACTACATCCTCCAGCCATTCATAATCTTCTTCGACTGGCCGCAGTTGTGACCGCGGTTGCAAGGCAAAGGGGTCGTCGGTGCGCTCGGCAGAACTGTCACGTGTCGTCTCCAACGAATGGCGCCGGTTGATCAGTGCGATAAAGAAGGCGATGATCCCAAAGCTGATGACGATAGCAGTCAGGATCAACGCCTGAGGTAGTGGATCGACAAACTGTTCCAGGTACTGGTTGAGCTCTAACTGGCTGGTGTCACCTTCGAAGAATGCCTTTTCGAGCACCGGCGGGTGGCCGCGGCGACTCGCACCGGTGCCAAAGAGCAACAGGTTGACCCCGTGGGTAAAAAGCCCCAGCCCCAGCACCATACGAATCGGGCTACGCTGGAGGAGCAGATAGGTTCCCGCTCCCATCAGTGCGCCAACTAGACAGGCCAGCACGAGTGCGATCATCGTTGCTCTCCTTCCGATGGCCGGCTCAACTCCAACAAATAGGAGGTGACCACCGCGCTTACAATCAAAAAGACGCCGATATCAAAGAAGGTAGGCGTTCCAAATTCCAGCGTAAAGGCGCCCAGCGAAATATACCACCAGACTCCGGTCAGAACGGCGCCCCCAGATATGCCGATCAGCGCCGCCGCAACGGCAATGACCAATCCCACCCCCATCACCGGTTGTAGATAGCGGCCAATCAGGTCACGGACAAACTCGTGGCCACGGGCGAGAATCTGCATCAAAAAGGCCGTTGCCACCACCAGACCGGCAATAAAGCCGCCGCCGGGTTCGTTGTGCCCCACCAGCAGCAACACCACCGCCAGCACCAGAAGCACCGGCGTGAGGATGCGGTCGAGCAGCGAGAGATATAGATCAGGCATGAGGTCTCTCCTCAGTCACGGTCGATGGGAGAGGCGGTGGCGTCGCCAGCGGCGCGGCATCAGTTGCCCGATCACCTGCGCCATCGACCCCCGGGCTACTTGCGGTGTGGGCCGGCCGATGTAGAGGGTGCAAGCGCGAAGCGCGCAACAGTGCATAGCCACCTACCGCCGCCACCACCAGAACGGTGATCTCGCCCAGCGTATCGATGGCGCGGAAATCAACCAGGATCACATTGACGACGTTGCCGCCGTGGGCCGCCGGTACGGCATTGCGCAAAAAGAAATCGCTGATCGGCAGCGCAAAGGGCGTCTCGGCGGCCAGCAATACCATGCCAAACCCCCATAGCCCAACCGCTCCGGCGATCACGATGTGATGGATGGCGCCGCGGCCATACGCCTGGGGATGGGCGCGGTGCGGAATGCGATAAAAGACCAGCACCAGCAACACCACCGTCAGCACCTCGATCAACAACTGGGTCAAGGCTAGGTCCGGCGCCGAGAAGAAGACAAAGATGAGGGTCACCACAACACCCACCAGGCCCAGGCTGATGATCGCACTCAGCCGGCTCCGTGTCCGCACAGTGACAAGCGCAGCCACTACCGCCAGCGTCGCCAGCACGACCTCGTAAAAGGTCGGTGTCGCCGCCCATTCCGTGCGCAGGTCGCCAATAAAGTTGCTACTCAGAGCCGAATAAAACAGGAAGGCGACCGCCGCCAGCAACGTCACACTGATCTGCGTGGGGAAGGAGGTTCCCTGCACCGTACGCGTGCTCCAGCCGGCCAGCGCATAGAGGCCATCGGCGGCGCGGTCAAAGACTTGGGTGCCGTTGAGCCATTCGGGCGCCAACGTAAAGAGCGCCCGCACCCGCTCTCGCACCAGAAAGATCACAACCCCAATGCCGATGGCCAGCAAACTGGTCAGAAAGACTGGTGTCAGCCCATGCCACAACAGCAGATGAACTTCGACCGGTGCGCCGAGGATAGCGGCAGCCGGCGGTGCAAAGAGGTCGTGCTCCACAACGCTGAGCAGAAAGGGGATCACCGCACCGATCAACGTCAAGATGAGCACCGGCAGGACAAACAACACCGGCGGCGCATGATGGACGTGCGCTTCATCAAGCGGTGCACGGCGTCGCAAAAATGGCTCCCATATCAGGGTAAGGCTGTAGGCCACAAAGAGGGCCCCACCCAATACTGAGGCCACCAACCCGATCCAACCAACAAGGATGTCGCCCGCGCCGATAAACCCGTAAAAGTTCTCCAGGAGCGTCTCTTTGGCAATAAAACCAAAGGTGGGCACCAGCCCGGCCATGGAGAGACCGGCTAGCAGCGCCGCTGCCGCCACCAACGGCATCGCCCGCGCCAGGCCGGCCAGCCGGCGAATATCGCGCGTCCCATTAGCGTGGTCGATGATCCCCGCAACGAGGAAGAGCGGACCCTTGTAGAGCGCATGGGCCAGGATCCCCAACACCACAGCTACGGCCGCGGTCTCGATGGTGAAAGCCAGCAGCATGACCAGCACCCCCAACTGGCTGACGGTGGCATGGGCGAGGATCGCTTTCAGGTCATAATAGCGGAGCGCGCTGGCGGCCCCCAACAGCATGGTGACGCCGCCCACCAAAAAGAGCGACCAGAACCAGAGCTGGCTTTCGGCAAAGGCCGGGTGCAACCGCGCCAGCAGGTAGACTCCTGCCTTGACCATGGTCGCCGAATGGAGATAGGCGCTGGCCGGCGTGGGCGCAGCCATCGCGCCCGGCAACCAGAAATGGAAAGGGAATTGCGCCGATTTGGTAAAGGCGCCCAATAAGATCAGCATCAGCATGGGGGTAAAGAGCGGGTGGCTGAGGAAGGTAGTAGCCGGCTGGGCCAGCAACCCGCTGATCGCATAGGTCCCCCCCATCTGGGCTAGTAAGACCATGCCGCCCAACATCGCCAGCGCACCCAGACCAGTGACAACCAGCGCCCGTCGCGCGCCCTCCAGCCCATTCTTGTCGGATAATTTGAACGAGATGAGCAGATAGCTGGTAATGCTTGTCCCTTCCCAAAAGACATAGAGGGCCAGCAAGTTGTCAACCCACACCAATCCCATCATGCTGGCCATAAAGAGAAAGAGCAGGGCGTAAAAATAGCCAAGCCCTGGGTCATCCTCAAAATAATAGCCAGCATAAATGGCAATAGCTGTCCCGATCCCGGCGATGATCAGGCCAAAAAAGAGGGCAAGGCCGTCCAAGCGCAAATCCAGGGTTAGACCAAACGCATCCGACCAGATGTATTGTTCGGCGAGGATAGCGCCGTGGCCGATGGGGGCGAGCTGTGTAAGCAGCCACCCCGTCACTAGCGCGGGGGCGACAGCGGCGAGCCAGCCGGCATGTCGCCAGCGGTGCGGGCGCAGCAGCCAGAGCACCGGCCCGGTCAGCGCCAGGAAGGCAAGTGAGGCGATCAGCATGAGTGGTACATCATCCTTGCGTATTACATCATCCTTGCGTATAAGGTGATCTGCGCCGGTGACAGGCAAATCCAGGCCACGACGCAAACAAAAAAGCGAAACCGCCCGGCGATACTAGGCGAATGTGTCCCCCTATCCTCGGTGAACCAGGACACAGTGCGTCAGTAAAACGTCGCGGCGGTCTCGCCAGTGGTGTCAAAAACCTGTACGAGCAACCGGGGGCGGCTTCCCGAACTGACGGTCACTCGCCTTGCGGCTGCAAGTGGCTACTCCCCGATCCGTATGATATCGAGCCCTCAATTCATGTGCGACAGGTGCTTGCAAACATCAATGCTCTCTATCATCTTGGCCCGATGCTAACAAAATGCAATGCCGTTGTCAAAATAACGGCGCGCCGATCTCCTTTCTGGAGCGCACCCGTAGCCGTAAACTTTGCCTGCGCCACCGGTATCAAAATCTGACCGGCCAGGCGCAAAATGCTTGGAATCAGAGAGGGGCTGGCAAACGTGCTCAAGCGGGAAAGCGGGCCAGGGCTGCCGACAACTCGGCGCCGGCTGCATCCAATCCCATGGCCTGAACTTGACGGAGTGTCGTCTCCAGCAGCTGTTCGATGGGCGCGCCTGCCGGTTGTAACTCGGCAATCACCAACAAGGTGTCGATGTACTCCTCCAACAGGCTGCGGTGCCCGGCAAAGCGGAGCGCCTGGCGTAACAGCGCCGCAGCATGATCTGCATCTTGCCGCAGGTGGGCCAATCGAGCTAGCCCCAGCAGTGCCTGTACGTGCGTGTAGGGATAGAGGTTGACGGCATCGGCCAGCGCCTCTTCTAATAGCCGCTGAGCCCTTGCATCATCACCGCGGTAGAGCGCAACCAGCCCAAGCCCGATCTCTGCGCTATTACGGTGATTTCGAAAGGCAGGTCGTTGGTCGAGCAGCGCCAGCGCTCGCTGCAGACGGCGCTCGGCTTCATCGATCCGCTCCTGTTTCAATGAGAGAAATGCACTGCCGATGCGTGGCCAGAGGCTCGCCCGCTCCGCTGCCATACCCTGGATGGCTCGGTTGAGGAGGATGCTCCGCTCGTTGAGCGCGTGGCTCTGTTCCCAGTGGCCGAGAATTCTGGCTGCCACGGCCAGTTGGTAGTAGGCGGTAGCAGCAATCGAAGCTTGCCCTGTCTCATTCGCCAGTTCGACCACCGCTTCGAGGCAGTGGGTCGCCTCGGTTAGTTGTCCCTGCACCAGCAGCGTCCAGCCATAGTCGAGCAGCGGCAACACAGCGTGGACCCGGTCGAGCGTCTGCAGGATGTCGGCCAGAGGGTCAGCGACTGTGGGCGGTGGAGGCGAATACGCCGACCATGTGGGCGCTGTTTCGGGTGGGTCGGCACTGTAGATCCGCCGGCGCCGCTGGTACAGATCCTCAATGACCTGCGACCGCTCTTCGGCGCGCCCGCCCTCCGCCAGCGTTGTCATCAACTCGCGCAAAAGTTTGTTGCTCTCGCCCTGTTGGCCGAGGAGACCAAGCATCGAGGCCAACCGGCTGTAAGCCGTGAGCATCAACAGGCGGTCACCCTGGCGCTGGCCCCACTGGCGTAACCGCTGGTAGGTGTCGGTGACGCCGGTGGGGTCGAAGAGGCTCTCATAGGCTCGTCCTCGTCCCTGCAAAGCACGGGCGACCCATACAGCTTCGTCGTCGGGGCGCTTCTCCAACACGGCCAGCGCCTGGTCAAAATAGACAACTGCGGGCTGAAAGCCGTAGGCTAGCAGTGACTTTTCGCCGGCAAGCACGCTGTACTCGACAAAGGCTGGCTGTGACGCCGCGCCTGCCTGACCGTAATGAAAGGCGATCTCGGCGGGGCTATCGTAGCCGCGCCCCAGGGCGACCAACGCGTCCGCAACCTGACGGTGTAGCCGGCGGCGTTGCAGGGCCGGCATTGTCTCGTAAGCAACCTGACGCACCACCTGGTGGCTGAACTCCAGCCGCTCATCGGGGCGTTCGACCAGAAACTGGCGGCGCAACAAGATTTCGAGACCGGTCATGGGGTCAGTGGGCGTAGCATTCTCCAACAGGTCGAGGCTAAAATCGCGGGCAATTACAGCGCTCAACTGAAGCACCCGCTGAGCTGGCTCGGCCAGCCGTCCGATCCGTTCTGAGATGATCTCTTGCACCCGTTGGCTTGGGCGCAGCAGGGGCGACCCCTCGTCGAGGAGCTCGCCGCCCTTAGTGGAAGATTGGTGGCGCTCCTGCCAGTCGCGCAGCGTCTCCGTAACAAAGAGAGCGTTACCGCCCGTGGCCCGGTGCAATGCTCCTGCCAGCGAGGTCAGCGTCTGATTCTCGGCACCAGTCACGGCTGCGACCAGTTGCGCCACCTCGGCGGCTGTCAGCCGTTCGACCCCAATCACCTGGTGGCGGCGCTCGCGTTTGAGGGCATGGAGCAGAGTGGCCAACGCCTCGTTTTCGCTGAGATCGTCGCTCCGGTAGGCAAGTAGAACCGCAAGCGGCATCTCATCCAGCCTTGCAGCCAGACGGCTCAGCACAGCCAGCGTGCCGGCATCGGCCCAGTGCAGGTCATCGATAAAGAAGACCAAGGGCCGCCGGCTTGCCAATGCCGCCAGCAAGGCGGCGATTCCCGCGACCAGGCGTTGGCGGTTTTCGTCGCTGCGTACCGGCGCCTCATGTGGTGAGAGTGGCAGATCCGGCAGGCGGTCGGCCAGGCTGGGCACGATCTGTGCCACCTGCGCCAGGCTGGACGACGGCAGGCTAGCGAGCACATCATCCGGCAGCCCATGAAGATAGCGCGAAAGGCTATCAGCAAGGGGGGCGAACGGCAGTTGCCGCTCCGACGGCTGGCAGGCTGCGCTGAGGACGGTGGCGCAGGCTTCACCCGCAATCTTTAACAGTTCATAAGCCAGCCGGGTCTTGCCGGCGCCGGTTTCACCTGCCAGGAGCGTCAGGTTTCCGTGACTGGAAAGCGCTCTCTGCAACCGGGCGGCTGCCTTTTCCAGTTCGTTTTGGCGACCGGCAAACAGATCGGCAAAATAGGCGTCGAACACAGGCAGCACAGTCTGCTGTGGCAACAACGCCGGCACGCGTGGCTGGGGGGGAGTAGCCACCCTGGACAAGGTTACGGTGGCGGGCGCCGGTGATGGAACTGCTGTGAGGGCGCGTGGCTGCACCTCGCCGTTGAGGATCCGCTGGTGCCAGCGTTGGGTGAGCGGGCTGGGGTCTGCGCCCAACTCTTCGGCGAGCACAATCCGGCAGCGTTCGTAGGTGAGCAGGGCGCCCGCGCTGTCACCGGCCTCGGCTTGATAGCGCATGAGAGCTTGATAGGCGTTTTCGCGCACCTCGTCGCGCGCCAGGATACGCCGGCACGCGGCCAAAGCGGCGTTGAGGTTCCCCAGGTCAGCCTGGATTTCGGCGAACTGGAGTAGAGCGGTAAAATAGCGTTCACGGAGCCGTTCGCGTTCGTTTTGCGCCCAGTCTGCATAGGGGTCGCTGATGAGATAGTCGTCCTGGTAGAGCGCGATGGCCTCTTCCAGCAGCCGTTGGCGTTCAACCGCATCGGTGCTGGTCTCCGCCTGATTTAACTTTTGTTCGAATATATCCACATCCAGCCAGAGCGTTGAGTCGGGGCGAAACGCGTACCCTGGCGTCTCGGTGACAATATAGATGGAGGGGGCGCGGTTACGGCGTTCTGGCTCCAGCACGTTGCGCAAGGCATTGATAGCGCTCCGTAAGGTTGTTGCGGCAGCGGACGGGCTGCTTTGCGGCCAGAGCAACTCGATCAGCCGGTCGGTAGCGACGGGTCGTGGTCGCTCTGTAATGAGGATTTTAAGCACCTGCCGCGCCTGGCGCGTGTGCCAATCTCCCTCGCTGACAGCCTGCTGGTCACGTACGACCTGGAGCGTACCGAGTGTTGAGATACGAATATCGTGTTGCGGGGCGCCATTTGTGGCGGCTGATCTGGGCATGAAACCAAAAGGGCGGGGACAAGAGAACATCTTCCCCTATAAAATCAGTCATTCTTCGCTTGAACAGATACCCATTATACCTTAAAATGGTGTCAGGATCAAGCAATTTATAACGCAGTGCGGCATAACTTATTCTCAAGGAAGGGCTCTTATGGTTGTTCGATCTCTGTTGCCTACTCGTTTATGCTCTATTTGTTTAAGTTCGTTCAGGCTAGTGGTAGCTGGGATGTTGGCGCATTTGTTGTTGATTCCCGGTGCGGTGAGCCAGGCGGCTGTGCTTCAACAGATTTTACCGGTGGAAGGGCAGGTACTGCAAGGGTCGTTACCGCTGCGCTACAATGCCCATTATCTGGGGCTTGAGCCATTGATTCGCGACGGCATTATCACGTTGACGCTGGCTTACGAGCCACAGGACAACCCCAACCTGCGCGGATTTGTCAACTTCCTCGTGTTGACGGAGGATGGTCTCAGACGGTACCTGGCGGGCGAGGATGCGCGCAACCTCAACATTGCCAGCGGCGCCCCGCTTCAATTTGACCCGGTGGGCAACAAGATGGCGGCGGCTTTCCGCGATTCCGGCCGCGGCAGTTATACCGTGATCGTCTACAACAATTCCGACCTGCCCGTGACCTATGCCTTGAGTGTGGAAGGAGGCACGCTATTCGACGGCGCCAATCAGACGCTCACTGCGGCGTTGGCAAGCGCCGACCCGACCCCCACCCCTACCCCAACGCCCGCACTGGCTGCCGGCACAGCCGACCCGGCAACTTTTGTGTTACCCGGTTCGATCACGGCGCGCCAGGTCACTGGTGCGCTGGCTACTCCGGTCCAGCGCCACTACTTGAACATGCGGCCCGATGTTCGCGATGGATTGATCATCTTCAACTTTACTTTCGACCCCATGGATGTGCGCGAGCTCTTGGGTAACATCAACTTCTGGATCTTGGATGAGGATGCGCTGCGACGGGTCATTGCGGGCGGGCAACCGGAAGATCTCAACCTGGCCACCGGTTTCCGCGTGCCTTTCAATCCATTTCCCAATGAATTGCAGGCCAGTTTCAATGCCTCTGGCAATACACCGTATACGGTCGTGGTCTATAACCGCTCGACTGTGCCGGCCACCTATGCGCTGGCGGTCAACGGCGGTGTGCTCATCGACCAGTACGGGCAGACCAATGAGGCCAAGGTTGCGGCGTTAGAAGAAGCAGCGCTGGTAGGCTCGACGACCAGCGCGCCGGCTGCGCCTATTACGCCGGAGGGGGCCACGACGACGCAGATCAGCTTTGTGCCCACGGTCGAGGCGACTCCAACCCCTGCGCCCTCGCTGGAAAGTGGTGTCGAGCGGCTGGCCGGTGCACTGGACCAGCCGTACGAGCACCACTATTTGGGTCTTACACCGACAATCCGCGACGGATTGATCGTCCTTACCCTGGACTTTGACCCGAAAGATGTGCTCGCCCTGGCAGATAATCTCAACTTCTGGGTGCTGGACGAGGAAGGGCTAAAGAGCGTCATCAACGGTGCCCGCCCGGCCGATGTGGGTATCGCCACCGGCAGCGTCGTACGGTTTGGCGCCGATAAGGGCAAGCTGCGCGCTGTGATCAACAGCTCTGGCCGCGGCCATTACACGGTCGTCGTCTTCAACAACTCCACCGTCCCGGCCACCTACCTTCTGCGCGCCAACGGCGGGCTGCTGACCGATGAGACGGCGCAGACGACGTTGCCTTGAATACTCCCTAAAACCCTTGTAGCTTACTCAGATCCGCCACCCGCGCCGGCAGGGTGGCGATCTGTTGGACGAGGGCGAGGCGGGCGTGGCGGAGGGTTGCGTCTTCGGCGTTGACAAGCACCTCGTCAAAGTAGGCGTTGATAGGGTCTTGTAGTTTGCGCAGTTCGGTACCCAACTCCTCCGCCGGTTCGAGGCTGTCGGTTAGTACAACGGCGGCCGACTGCCAGGCAGTGTGCAACTCGTGTTCCACCGCTTCAACGTAGGCGCCAGGGTTGAGGTCAAGCGTCTGCTCCAGGTTGCGGGTAATGCGGGCGCAACGGGCATAGGCGGTAAAGGTCTCGGTCCACCACGGTTGTTGAACCAGTGCGTTCAGCGCTTCGCAGGCGCGGCGGGCAGCATGGGGGTTGTCACCGCGCACGGCCAGCACCGCCTCTATCACGTCGTGCGCAAAGCCCAGGTCGGACAATACGCCCTGGAGCCGGCGTTCGACAAAGGCCAACGTCTCATCCACAGCCTGCGCCGGCACGGTAAGCGGCTGGAGCGCTGCCGCAGCCTCCAGCCCGGTACGGATGCTAAAGTCGGTGTGGGTTGCCAGCAGGTTGTGGACCACGCCCAGCGCAGCGCGGCGCAACCCAAACGGGTCGGCGCTGCCTGTTGGAACGGCGCCCGCGGCAGAGAGGCCAATGAGGCTATCGAGCTTGTCGGCCAGCGAGAGCGCCAGACCGGGTAGCGTAACCGGGTTAGCGTCGCCCGCCGAGCGCGGCAGATAGTGTTCGCGGATGGCCTGCGCCACTTCCGGCGCCTCACCGCTCCGCAGGGCGTAGATTTCGCCCATGATGCCCTGTAGGCTCGTCATCTCCACCACCATCGACGTGACCAGATCGGATTTGGCGAGCGCTGCTGCCCGCCCAACTTGGGCGATCTGCTGCTCGCTGGCGTCGAGCGCCCGGCCAATCTGGGGCGCCAATTGTTCCAGGCGCTTCACCTTGTCGAGCATGGAGCCGAGCTTCTCGTGAAAGGTGAGCGTCGCCAGCCGGGGCGTAAACTCTGCCAGCGGCTGTGCGGTATCGCGGCGGTAGAAAAAGGCGGCGTCGGCATAGCGGGCGCGGATGACCCCTTCGTTGCCGGCCACGACCACATCGGGGTGGTCCAGGTCGGCGGCGTTGGCCACGGTGATAAAGTGGGGCAGCATTTTTCCGTCGCGAAAGACAGGAAAGTAGCGCTGATGTTTTTTCATCACGCCGATCAAAACAGGTTCAGGCAGTTCCAGATATTTGTCCTCAAACGAGCCGAGGAGCGCCTGGGGCGCCTCTACCAGATCGGTTACTTCATCGAGCAGCTCGGGATCATCTGATGTTATACCTTGTGCATCGGCGGCTGCCTCTTGCACCAGTTTGGCGGTATAGCGGCGGCGCAGGTCACGGTCTAGGATGACACCTGTATCTTGAAGCGCCTTGAAATAACCGTCCGCCTTTTCGACCGTGAAGGTGGTGAACTCGCCGGGTGCGAGTTCTGCTTTGGCGTCGGCAAAGCGCGGGCCGCGACTGACCCG
>QEUW01000191.1 GCA_003577005.1 Chloroflexota bacterium
CCTTCCGTTGGACCGCAAGACGGCCTACGGCATGTGGGAATAGAGGATTCGGGAACGATGCGTGTACTCATCAGCGGTTCCAGCGGCCAGATCGGCACGAACCTGGGCCTGCGTCTACTCGACGAGGGCCACTTTGTCTACGGCATCGACGTTCGGCCCAACCCGTGGACCGACCGCATCCCCACCTTGCTCCAAGACCTCACAGCCCCGTTTCATCACTTCAAGGGTGGCATCGGCCACGTGCCCTATCCGCCCGATCTGGATATCGTCGTGCATTTTGCCGCCCACGCCAAGGTCCATGAACTGGTGGAACAGCCCGACCGGGCGCTCGCCAACATCAAGATGACCTTCAATATATTGGAGTTCTGCCGCCACAACGATCTACCCATCATCTTTAGCAGCTCGCGCGAGGTCTATGGGGACATCCATCGCTATATCACCGAAGAGTCGCACGCCGACTTTGCCTTTACCGAAAGCCCGTACTCGGCCAGCAAGATCGCCGGCGAAGCGTTGATCTATTCGTACGCCCAATGTTATGGGTTGCGCTATCTGGTCTTCCGCTTTAGCAACGTCTATGGCCGTTACGACAACGACATCGAGCGCATGGAACGTGTGATCCCGCTCTTTATCCGCAAGATCAGCCGCCGCGAACCGATCACCGTCTATGGGCAGGATAAGGTGCTCGACTTTACCTATGTCGACGATTGCGTAGACGGCGTCTGCCGCGGGATCGAGCTATTGGTCAGCGGACGCGAGGCCAATCACACCATCAATCTGGCCTATGGGCAGGGCAACAGCCTGGTCAACATGGCGCACTATATTGGCGAGGCGCTGAACATCGAGCCGGACATCACGGTCATGCCCTCGCGTACGGGTGAAGTGACGCGGTACATCGCCAATATCGGCAAAGCCACCGCCCTCCTCGGCTACCGGCCCACTACTCCCCTGCGCGAAGGGATCGCCAAAGCGGTAGCCTGGTCGCTGGAGTGGTGGGCGAGCCACTGAATGCTTTATATTGGAACAAGCCCTTCAGGAGTTTCACGCCACCACTAGATAGGATAAAATTGGCATGTCCGAATGTGAGAAGATATACGGAGAGCCCAAAGGGTCATACACACAGCGGACAGTGAAAAAGAGAATTGAAGCGTTGTTTCTTGACAATATTGGCAAGGTGATTACCCGCGAGCAAATTTTGGCGGCAGCAAGAGATCCCGTTACAGGACGAGAACCAGAGAATTGGCATCAGAGACTTTCAGAGTTGCGAACAGATGATGGATACACGATCCTGTCATGGCGCAATCGGGGCGATCTGAAAGTGCAAGAATACTTGATGCCCAGTGCTGAAAAGCGCACCAAAGTCAATCGGCGAGTTCGACCAACCGATCAAATCTGGTTAGCCATCTTGAACAGGGCAGGCTATTGCTGTGAGTGGGATGAAGATGGAGTCCGCTGCGGCTTGCGCGAAGGTGATATTGATCCGATTGGTGGTGGCCGGGTACGACTCACACCGGACCATAAGTCACCACATTCCATCAACCCCGGCGCCGATCCTGAGGATTTGGAACAATGGCGAGCCTTGTGTGGCAGACATCAAGTTATGAAGAAAAACTATTGGGACAATGTGACAGGAAAATTGAACGCCTATGCTATCGTTCAATCTGCATCTAGAACCGAGAAACTTGAGGTTTTTAACTTTCTGCTCGATCATTTCGGCTATCTGCTTCTGGGTGACGGTACGATTATTAAGAAGTGAGTCATTCACATGATAATACAGAATCTTGAAAACGCGGCGCTTGACCTCCTCCAAAAGAATATTACCACCTCTCTAGAAGCTCATGGCGTAGCGATTCTCCCCCCTCTCGAGGTAAAGGATTCTGTCGATTTAGTCCGCCAATTAGGTTTTCATCCCATCGTAACCATGTTAGATCCTTGGTATAATAAAGGTTTTGGTGGTGTTAGAGCGGACTACAAAGAATTCGTTCTCGATCTGTTGCAACTCTCTGCCGTCGTGTCAGATCACGTCTTTCTCTGGGGTTTTCCAGAAATCGTTGCTTATTTCGTTGATAAGTTGCCGGCCGAATTGAGTCTGGTCGCCTGGCTGACCTGGTACTATAAGAATAATCCTTCTGTGATTCGAGGGTGGCGCTCTGCACAGAATGCCTGTCTACATCTCGCGAGAAATGGAGCGAAATTGTACCCGGAACACTTCCTAAATGAAGCCCAAAAGCAAAAATTGGCCGAGGGCAAACTTCGCTATATTCCAGGGCCAACCAGTGTCATCGAGGCATCTTTGTTAGTGGGCTTTGTCGGCAAGAAGGAACAAACTGGTCACCCGGCGCAGAAACCTGTCACCGTCTTTGAAACCCTATATCTGATGACCACTCAGAAGGGCGATCTGGTGTTTGATCCAATGAGTGGTTCGGGAACAACAGGAGCAGCGGTGCAAAAGTTGGGGCGTCATGCCATTCTCTCAGATTGCTCCGAAGAATATACCCAAATCATGGAAAAACGGTTGGGAATCAGGCGAGTTTCTGCGGAACACCTCTTCACGATGGCGGTCACTCCATTGGATCGAGCAGAGCATGGGGAACACGGAGAGAACGGTAGCTTTCGCAATCAAGAAGGTGAGTCACTGCAACTGAAATTTTTGTAACACCCCTTGCTAGCACCCGTTGAAGCCTGGTGAGAAAGGCGCAAGAGCACCTGCGGATAACGATAAACCTGTTCCAATGTAGTATCTGTCATGGAAGAGGAATGAACAAGATGTCGATTCAACGACCGCAATTCACGCTCAACCCCCAACGCACCATCGACGAACTAAAAGAACTGCGCACCCTCACCGGCAACGCCGACGGCGCCCAGCGCATCTGCTGGACACCGGTCTGGGCGCAGGCGCGTGCATGGCTCCGCGAGAAGCTGGCTGCCCTCCCCGTAGACATGGTCACCGACGAGGCCGGCAACCTCTGGGCCACCCTGCGCGGGCAATCCGAACAGGCGCTGCTCATCGGCGGGCATATCGACTCGGTGCCCAACGGCGGCTGGCTCGACGGCTGCCTCAACACGCTGGCCGGCGTCGAGGTGTTGCGCCGCATCGCCGCCGAGGGGACGCCGCCTGTCACCGTTCGCCTGGTGGACTGGGCCGACGAAGAGGGCGCCCGCTTTGGGCGGAGCCTGCTTGGCTCCAGCGCCGTTTCGGGTTCGCTCGACCCCGACGAAGTGCGTGGACTCAAAGACAAGGACGGCATCGGCCTGCCCGAGGCGCTGGCTGAACACGGTGTGATCCTCGGTCATATGAAAGAGGCGGGCCGGCAACTGGAAAACGCCGCCGCTTATCTCGAGCTCCACATCGAGCAAGGGCCAGTGTTGGAGAGCATGGACCTGCCGTTGGGCGTCGTGCTGGGCACCTTTGGCGTCGAGCGCCACGCTATCCGCTTCACCGGCCAGTCGGCCCACGCTGGCTCTACCCCAATGGACCAGCGCCGCGATGCGTTGGGCGCCGCCTCCAAACTACACCTGGAGATCCGCGAGAGCGGCAAACGCCACGGTGGCGTCTGCACTGTGGGCAGCGTCATCACCAAACCCGGTATCGTCACCGCGGTCGTCGGCCAGTGTGACATTACGCTGGATCAGCGCCATCTAGACGCCGGCCACCTGGCGCAGATGTTGGCCGAAGCCAAAGCCGCCAGCGAGCGATTTGCCCAAGAGGAAAAGGTCGAAGTCGAGTGGCAGCATCTCTGGCGCATCCACCCGATTCCCTTCCACCCCGACTTGATCGACCTCGCCGATGTCGCCGTGCGCGAGACCGCCGGCGCCAGCCACCGCCTGCCCAGTGGGCCGCTCCACGACGCCGCCGAAGTGGCCCGCGCTGGCGTGCCCACGGTGATGCTCTTTGCGCAGAGCCTGCGCGGCCTCTCTCACGCCAAAGAAGAAGACACCCAAGAAGAACACATCGCCCTCTCCGTCCAGGCGCTAGATCGGCTGGCGACGAAGACAATGGTGTGGATCATAGAACGTAGAGCGTAGAACGTAGAACAGGTAGGCGTTCCACGTTCTACGTTCTACGTTCTGTTTCGCAGCCGTCGCGCAGGAGGGTGAGGCCATTTTCGACCCGGCGTGAGAGCATGGCTGTGATCCGCATGTGTGCCGTAAGCCGGGTTGTGGCGGTGGGCACCCACTCCTGGTGGTCGAGGCGGCACTGCACCAGAATACACCCCGACGGCAGCCCCAACTCGCGTACCAGTTTGCCCTCAAAACGCGCACCGGGATTGACCTCCAGTTCGACCACGATGGGCTTGTCCGACAGCGGGTCGATGCCGCTGCGCACGAGATCGCGTTCCAGCAACCGTTCATAGATGGGCAGATCGCGCAGCAGATCTGCCACCAGATAGGCGCTGAAACAGGCCGTGATCAGCGGCAGCAACTGCCAGTAATTGCCCGTCATCTCCAGGATCAGCACGACGCCGGTCAACGGCGCCCGGACGATGGCGGCAAAGTAGGCCGCCATGCCGACCACAGCAAAGATCTCCGGCCGCGCCACTACGTCCGGCAACACGAGGTGTGCGATCTGGCCGACGGCTGAGCCGATCAGCGCGCCGAGGACCAAGAGCGGCGCAAAGATGCCGCCAGGGGCACCCGTACCATAGCTGGTCATCGTCAACAGGAAGCGGGCCAGAAACCAGAGTGGGATGGCCCCCAGCGTGATCTCACCCACCAGAATGGTCTCGGTGAGGTGATGGCCGCCACCGGCCGCCGATGGAGCAAACCAGGCGATCAGACCGGCAGCGGCGCCAACCGCGGCCGCCACCGGCAGGCGCATAGATTGGGGCAGCCGGCCAGCCCAGTCGAGCGTGAAAATGAGGCCGCGGTTGAAGAACACCCCAAAGAGACCCGCCACCACGCCAAGCACCACAAAGATGGGCAGCGCGCTCAAGGGTGGCACCGGGTAGCTGGGGATGGCAAAGACAGGCAGTTGGCCCGAAACCGAACGGGCGACGACATCGGCAGTAGCCGCGGCGATCAACGCCGCCCCAAAGACACCGCGCCGGAAATCCCGCTGGAGTTCCTCCAACACAAAGACCAGCCCGGCTAACGGTGCATTGAAGGCTGCGGCCAGACCCGCACCTGCCCCCGCCGCAATCAGGGTAAGTCGCTCACGGGTTGAGGCGTTTAGAAATTCTGCCACCGCAGCGCCCACGGCGCCGCCCATCTGTACGGTTGGCCCTTCCCGTCCCAAGGCCAGGCCACCCCCGATAGCCAACGTGCCGCCAAAGAATTTGACCGGCAACACGGTGCGCCACTGCATCTCCCGGTAGCGCCGCAGCACGGCCTCCAGATGGGGAATCCCGCTGCCGGTGGCCTCCGGCGCAAAGCGGCGCACCAGGTAGACCGAAGCCGTCGCACCCACCACACCTAAAAGAACGGGAAAGATCCAGCCCAGTGTATATTGACCGGCCCAGGCAACCAGCTGGTTCCGCAACAGCTCGCCGCCGGCCAGGGCAGCACGGAAAGCCACCGCCACCGTTCCCGCCAGAAGCCCGACCAGCGCCGCCCGCGGCAACATACGCCGGCGCTGTTCATGGACATAGAGATATTCGTCGATTTCGGATTGGGCTTGCGCAGTGTCAAAAGGGACAGCAGACGCGGAAGCAGACTCTTGCATCGCTCTACGGATCACTAATTGGTGTGGTGAATGTTTGGGGACAAAACTCCCAGCGATTCATCGTACTGCGCTCTCTGGCGCCTGTCAAACCAGCCTCCCCATGAGACGCGCCAGTTCTGGTATGAAAAGCGGTTCATAGAGCACACGGAGGAGACGCCGAGGACACAGAAACGCACTCTGTAAGCGCAGCGCACCTAAGCAACTGCGTAACTTCTCAGAGAGACGGTTACTGTAGCGCAACTGCCAGGTCTCGTTGATGGGTTATCCGGGAGCGGATTGCTGTTTGGTCGTGAGCGTTCGTTGACGCCTCAAGTTGTGCTCACACCTGTTCGCCGGCAGGTGATGAGCGTTACCTCTACCGGCTTCCCTGGTTCGCTGAGCGACTCGACAGGCATCGTCTCCAGGTCGATGGACCACCCGTGCGCCTCCAGATCGACCACAAAATCAAGCGCCTGGGTGCGGCCAGGGTCGGCGAACAGCAACCGCCCGCCGGGGGCGAGATTCCGGTGAAAGATACGCTCCAGGTAGAAGTGGCGCAGCCGCGCATAGAGGATGTCGGCCCCCAATATCACGTCATAGCGGGCCGTATGGCTCCACTCGCGCCAGTCGGCCAGAAAGTAGTGAAGACCGGTCACCTCGTTTTGGCCGGCATTGGCCGCGGCCAGCGCCAGTGTCTCGGCCAGGTGGTCGGTCTGCCAGACCTCAGCGCCCAGCGCGCGGGCGACCAGCCCTGGCAGCCCCACACCGGCGCCCAGTTCGAGCACGCGTTTGCCCCGGAGTTGCGCCCGCAGATGGGGCAGCCAACGCGCCAGCCCGATAGCCGCCTCCCACAACAGCAGACCGTGAGGAAAGTGTTCGAGATGCTCGGTCACATCGGAAAGGGCGGACGGGTCGGTGGCCGCCGTGATCTGCCACGTGCGCTCGCCGATCACGATGGGGATAGTGTGGAGCGGCGTCTGGGCCTGGACGTTCGCCAGCGCCTGCGCCAGGGTTTCCGCTGTGGGTACATCGACTTCATTTGCGCCTGTAGCTGTCATAATCGAATTATAACCCCGATTCGATCTTTGCGCCTTACTGGAGTTAGCGAGAAAAACTATCAGAGCAATGCAGAGGAAACAGAAGGAAAGGAAGACATAAAAACAAACCGCTGCGTCCTCTGTGAATCCTCGGTGCCCTCTGTGTTGCCATTTTATATGCCGTTCAAACACGCCACATTGCTCAAACTGGCCATTGGGCGTACAATCAGAGAAGAAACCTTTGCTGAAATCAGGAGAGATTAAACATGCAAGCACTAGTCTGGGAAGGCCCGCGCCAGATGAACCTGCGCGAGACACCCACGCCCCAGCCGGCGCGGGAAGAAGTGTTGATTCGCGTCGCCTATTCGGGCATCTGCGGGTCGGAACTGGGCGGTTACCTGGGGCATAACTCGCTGCGCAAACCGCCGCTGATCATGGGGCATGAGTTTGCCGGTGAAATTGTGGCGTTGGGCGAACAGGCGGCTGCCGTCAAACCAGAACTGGCGGTGGGGCAGCGCGTCACCGCCAATCCGCTCATCAGCCCACCGTGGTCGAAGGCGGCGCTCAAGGGGCGGCACAACCTGACCCTGCCGCGCAACATTATCGGCATCCACCGGCCCGGCAGCTATGCCGAGTATGTCACGGCGCCGGCGCAGAATGTCTACCCGCTGCCAGAGGGAATGAGTCTGGAGCACGCCGCGCTCACCGAACCGCTGGGCTGTGCGCTGCGGGCGGCCAGGCTCGCGGGCGCCACGGCCACGGATCGCGTGCTCATCACCGGGCTGGGACCGATTGGGCTGCTGACCTTGCAGGTGGTAAAGGCCTTTGGCGTGCGCACGATCTTTGCTACGGACACCGACGCCGACCGCCGCGCCATCGGCGAACACTTTGGCGCACAGATCCTCAACCCCAAAACCGATAACGTCGTGGCAACAGTCCAGGAGGCGACCGGCGGTGAGGGTATCGACGCGGCCATCGACGCAGTCGGCGCCAATGCCACCCGCCGCGAGTGCATCGAGGCCGTAACGCCAGGTGGACGCGTCATCTTTACTGGACTGCACGAAGAAGAAAGCCCGATCCAGGCCAACTACATTATCCGCAACGAGATCACCATCCAGGGGAGCTTTGCCTATACGCCGCTCGATTTTGAACACGCTTTCGACTGGCTGGCGCAGGGGCGCATCGAGATCGACCCGTGGCTGCTCAAGGCCCCGCTGGGCGAAGGCGGCGCCATGTTCGAGAAGCTGTTGAGCAACCCCGGCCCGGTAGCAAAGATCCTGCTCGTCTCATGAGCAAGTGGACAGTGGACGGGGTGCTTGGCCTCGTCGGCTATCTCTTTATCGGCACGGCTGCGGTGTTGCTGCCCTCGGTGATGCCGTCGATCACAGCCGAGTTTGTAGCGACCGGCTTGACGTTGGCTGTGATTGGGCTAGTCTTCCCCGCCGGCGCAGTGGGCGGAATTTTGGGGAATCTGCTGGCCGGCGTCGGTTCCGATGCGTTCGGGCGCCGGCGACTGATCTGGGTTACGGCGCTGCTGTTGGCTGTATCGCTGGCGCTGGCAGCGACAGCAAGCGTCTGGCTTCTGTTTGTCATCGGCTATGTGGTAGTCAGCACGGCGCAAGGGGCTTTGTCGACCGGGATCAACGCGCTGGTTGCTGATGCGAATCGCACATCCAGAGCCAGAGCCCTCAATACGCTACACGGCGTTTACGGCGCAGGCGCCGCGGTTTCGCCGTTGGTCATCGGCTACTTGATCGAGCGTGGGTTGCAGTGGCGCTGGGCGTTGGGCGGAACAGCGCTGATCTGGCTAGTCTATGCTGGGGTTGCCTACCAGCTTTTTCGCAGCAAGGAGGTGAGCCATCAGGGCGTCAGAGGGCTACAACTCGATCTGGGAATGTTGCGGCACGGTCCCTTTCTCGCGCTCTTTGTCATTGCATTCGCCTATAACGGCGTCGCAGTCAGCCTGCTGGGCTGGATCGCGGTCATCATGCAGCAATCGGGCGGCTTCTCGCTCTTCTTTTCGGTCTCGATGATCTCCGTCTTCTATGTGGCGCTGACGATCGGACGCTTTATGTGCGCCGCCTACGCCGAACAGATCGGCTATGCCAAAACCCTGCTGGTGCTGGCGGTCGGCATTACGCTCACCTATCCGCTTGTCGTCTTTGGGATTCACTCGCTGTTGGTAGTGGCCGGGGTTTTCCTCACCGGGTTGAGCCTTTCGGGGCTCTTTCCCACGGTGCTGGCCTACGGTATCCGCCGCTATCCCGAACAGGCCGGGACGGTGAGTGGAACGCTCAGCGTGGCGCTCACGCTCGGCTCGATGGCGCCGCCATTGTGGACCGGAGTCATCGCTACAGCCTGGAGCTTTCAGGCCGCGCTGGCCATCAACTACTTGATGGCCGTACCGCTTATCATCCTGGCGCTCTATCTGCGGCGCCAGGAATCTATCCCGATCCATGCATCTCTGAGCGAAGAAACTCTCTAAATCGTTTTCTGCGCAGGTAGACGTGGATACCACAGGTCATTGGCATCCACGGACAAGGGCGGACAAGCTGATGCTAGCAATCGAGAGACTCAAGGCTTTCTCAGCACGACAGCAGATTGATAGCCGTCGCTGTGGGGCCGAATGCCGAGGACCTGGAAATAGCGTCCCCACGCCCGTTGGATATAATCACCGGTAAAGAAGGTGCAAGTCTCATACCAATGTTTGCCATGAATGACTGTTATTTCGTGCTTGACTATCTCTGGTAGCGCCAATGCATCTGGCATCCACGGCGGACGCCCATTTTCGAGGAAGAACTGCACCGTATGCTCATCATGGATCGTGAAGATCGCAACTCCCCCGTGTTGCAACACGCGGTGCATCTCCATGAGCCATAGATCCACGAAGTGCTCCAGATGGGTAAAGACCGAGAGACCATAGATGAAACCAAACTTGTTGTCCGCAAATGGCAAGTGGGGATAGGCGGTACAAGTCACAAAGTGAAAGGGTGGGCTCAAATTTTCTTTTGCCCACATAAGCGCGGCTTCGTCTTGGTCGACCCCCCAAAACTCGACATCCTGGGCTTCACGGGCAAACCATCGTAGCACACGCCCCGTCGCACAGCCCCAATCCATGACGCTGACGATATGCTGAAGGGAGATCCCATATTCTTCCATAATTGCTCGTAAGCCGGAGGTAGATACTTCGCCTCCGTGCAGAAATGATTCATCATTGTCTACTGCGTATCCCATACGCAAATGTGCTGGAGGCAGCGGAAATTGTTCACCAACTGTAGAGGACTTCAACCGAATCGGATCGCGGAAATAGTAGGACCCAGGTTGAGTTTGCTCCGACGCCGTATATAAGCTTGAAAGTACATCGGCAGGAGTGACCTTAAGAACATTTTTTGGTTCGGTGGGCGGAGTGGCTTTCGACCGTGGCTGTGTCAGGCGCTTAACGATTGTTGACCACATACAGGTCTCCTCATTTCTGGCTGCTAGGCCCAGTGACCTATGTAGCATCGGTCGCACCCGCCTGCACGACGGCATCGAGGATCTTGCGGTAGCCGGTGCAGCGGCAGAGGTTGCCAGTAAGGGCCTCTTGCGCCTCCGTGTGCGTAGGATGGGGCCGCTCTTCGAGCAGCTTGGCCGCGCTCATGACAAAGCCCGGCGTGCAGTAGCCACACTGGACACCACCGCTCTGGACCAATGCCGTCTGGACCGGATGAAGCTGGCCGGCGGTGCGCAGCCCTTCGACGGTGACCACTTTGCTCCCTACGGCTCGCTCTGCCGGGACCATACACGCCATTACCGCCATGCCGTCAAGAAAGACGGTGCAGGCGCCGCATTCGCCCTCAGCGCAGCCCTCCTTCACGCCGGCAAAGCCCGCAGCGCGCAGGCTATCAAGCAGCGTCATGCCGCCTGGAAGGTCGAGGCTCTCCCCATTAACAATTGACGATCGACAATTGACAATTGACAATTCTCCCGTGACCGGCCATTTGCCATCCGTCTTGCCCCAGAGCATCACCGGTTGACCCGACCAGCCGGCGCAGGATTGGCCAGTGGCGATCTGGCGGAGCGCGCGGGCGACCAAGGTTTCGACCATGGCGCGGCGGTAACCGGCGCTGCCACGGATGTCGTCGATGGGTTTGGCAGCCTGGCTGGCAAGCCGGGCTGCCTCAGCAATTGATTCATCGGTGAGGCGCTTGCCGCGCAACGATTCCTCTGCCGGTTTGGCGCGGATGACCGTTGGGGCCACCGCACCCAAACTGATCCGAGCAAACTTTACTGGTGTGTTGGCATCATCACCTTCAAATTGCACCACCACGGCCACGTTGAGCACGCTGATCGCCTGGGCACGGCGCAGCCCCAGCTTGATAAATGCGCCGTCCTGCTGGGGCGTCATGGCCCGGAAGGAGATACGCACCAGGACCTCATCGGGGCGCAGATCCACCTTGCGGAAGTCGAGCATGAAGCGGTCGAGCGCCATGTGGCGATCCCCGCGCGCCGCGCTCCGCACGGTGACGGTGGCGTCCAACGCCAGCAGGGGCGCGATGGTATCGTTGGCCGGGCTGGCGGTGATCAGATTGCCGGCGACGGTGCCGCGGTTGCGGATCTGCGGCGCACCGACTTCCCAGCAGGCCCGCACCAGGGGGAAGGCTTTTTCTACAATTAGCGGGCTGGCGACACACTGGTTGTGGGTGACGAGCGGGCCGAGGTGGACCCAACCGTCGGCTTCCCAAATCTCGGCCAGGCCAGGGATACGGGTGATGTCAATCAGGCCGGGCGCACCGCCATCCCCGGTCTTACGCACGCCTCGATCCAGTTCGATCAACAGATCCGTTCCACCGGCGATGATGCGGGCGTTCTCGCCGTGCTCCGCCTTGAGCCGCAGCGCCTCGTCCAATGTCGTGGGTGATTCGTAGAAGTGATACATGGTGGTTGCCTGAGTTGCCAATCATAAAGGCAGGTTCACAGAGCACACAGAGATACACAGAGTGTGGCGCTGTGTATCCATCATACCAGGCACAGCGCGCACAGAGGATTTTCTTTCGCTCTGATCTCCGCGTCTTTCTTGTGCGCGCTGTCTTCGCAAAGCGGGTGCATAGCGCCAACCTGCTGTTCTACCCTGGCGCGACTCGCCAGGACAGCCGGCGATAGGGCGCCTCGGCCAGCGCTGCGTGATAGTCTGCTGCGGTGGGAAACGTGCGTTGTTTCAACAGCTTGCCGTGGATGTTCACCTCGAAGGTTTCCACCCTAAAGGGCCACGGGGTGAAGGTGATCGTCTGCCCATCGTGGCGCATGACGATCGACGTGTACGCGCCCTGGAAATCGACCGGGCATCTGGCCAGCGTCCGTTCTGTCGCCCAGGGGATGATCACTTGCAAGCTGGCGCTGTCGCCAAATTTGAGCAGCCAGGTGTTGGCTTCAAGTACTTCGTTGCGGAGGGCTGGCGCGTAGATTGGATCATCGCCGAACTGCTCGCGCACAGTGGCGGCCAGTTGTGCCTGTTCGCGGATAAATTCCTCGGTACGGTGTCGTGCTTCTGCCGGCAAGACGGCGCTAGCCAGGTCACTCTCATAGAGCAGAACGGCGTGCCGGCTCAACATCAACGCCGCGTACGGGTGTTGTGCGTAAAGCCGGGCAATGCCGCGCCGCCACAGTTGTAACTTGGCGTTCAGGTCGGACTCGTGCAGAAAATCTTCGGGATAGCCGTCCTCGCGCAGCTTGGGCTGCAGCTCCCATTCATACCAGCCGTTGTCATGTTGGGCAATGCCGAGCATCACCGCAGCATAGGGTTCGGGGCGGACAAAGTCATGGTTGCCCCAGTGACGGCAGAGTTCCCCGGCCATGAGCGCGTGGGTCGTCTGGTGGATACAGAGCAACTGGCCGCTGGGCAGTTCGCGGATGATCATGGAATCTTCACACTCCCTGAGCTAGACAAGGTAGAACCAAAAGCGGAACATGGAGTCCACTAAGTTTTTTCTCTGTACAGTAGGAGGTATATGTACTGACAAATGAAGTTCGGTCATGCAATCCAGGTGCAACGTACTTGCCAAAGCGCGTCGCACCTCCTGACTCGCTACCCAACTTGATGTGTCAATACAGGTACACTCTAAACGCACCGGCCTCTTGCAGGGTCTTCAGATCCTTTTTGGCCATGTCCTTACGGATATGGTGCATCGATTGGATGAAGTTGTCAAGCCTGACATGAATCAATAGGGGATTCAAATTATCTAATGGCAGACGTAGAGTGCATTTTTATGGTTGACCTACAGGCGAAAACCAAACTGCCTCACCAACCGCCACAGGCTACGCAGCCCTAAGCGCTGCCGGCGGATGCTGTGATACAGTTGGCGGCTGATCGCGGCGCATAGTCGCCACTCTCTCTTGCGCAGCAACCAGGGCAGATAGATAAGCAAGACACGCAATTCGACCAGAGGCGTCTGCAAGGGGCGCAGGAGCGCCAACGCCTGGCGCCAATGGATAGATACAGCCGGGTCGTTCCCTCGCATCAACTCCAGTTGCCCGAAATAGAGATGGCAGAGCGCGGTGGTCTCAGTTGTGTCGAGCGCACAAGTGACAGCCAGCGCCTCGGACAGAAGTGCTTCGGCTGTGACGAAGTCGCCCAACTCTGTCTGGGCGCCGGCCAGATAGATAGCGTTGAGCGCAATGTTCGACTTGTCCTGCCAGCGCCGCCGGGTTACCAACCCTTGCACCAGGAGGGGCACTGCCTCCGCGTAGCGCCCCTGATAGAGCCATAGCCGGCCCAGCGCCTGATAGGCCACGCAGGCCAGATTGTCGCGCCCGTCGTGGGTGACAAGCAGGTCATGACATTGGCGATAAAAGCATTCAGCCTCCTTGAATTGGCCGGCAAAAAGAGCAAGACACCCCAATTGATTGAAGGCGTAGGCTTGTATTTCCCACAGTGGTGCAACCAAAGCAGATGAATAGATGCCATTCGAGTCCGCACGTGTATGATAGACCGGATGATGGTCCAGATCTGCACAAATCGTGACCACGCGCTGTAACAAAATGCACGCCCGGCGCAGATCACC
>QEUW01000791.1 GCA_003577005.1 Chloroflexota bacterium
CTTGTACGATTGCCTTGTCTGAGAGCAGTCTAGCACGCGCCCCGGCGATGGACAAAACCAGGGGCCTAGAAGTTCATAGCCGAAAGATGTCAACCGCAAAGGCCCCACAGGACGCGAAGGCCAGAGCATAAGCGGGCTATGTAGGTGCGGTTTTCGGTGCCGCTCGCGGCGCACACACTCTGGCGGTCCAGAAGGCGCGCCACAAGTGGCACCGAATACTGCCGCTGCGGTGAGGAGATGTCACTACCTCGTATTAAGTAGCTGTGATCTACAACGCGCAACTTCGGAAGTGCGTGTGCATCGAATGACCTTGTTCGCGTAAGCGCCAAGTATCTCTGCTTCTGCAATGCGCGTTGTGGCGGCATCATGGTCAGGTGCAGAAGGTATTAACGCCGTTCGGCTGGTCTGACGCCTCCACATTCTCAACAAAAAGTGGACAAGTTTGACAGTTTCAGGATGTCGATTCGTCCCTGCCAAGTTCAGTTGCACATGTCGTTTGACAACCCGCCAGGCAGTAATACGAAATGGCAGGTCCAGCCAGACAATTACGTCGGCGGCTTCAAGCAGTGAATCCGTCCACCACAGGAATCCACCTTCAGTGATCCACAGTGGTTGCTCGATAATGGCGCGCAGTGAAGCCAGTCGTACATCTAGCGGAATCTTACGCCCTGAACCGCCCTCGTACGCAATCACATCCAGTTCGTAATAGGGTGCCTCTAGAGATACGCTTAACTCTTGGGCTAGTGTAGATTTGCCACTACCTGGCCCACCCATGATATGGATCCGCTTGGGTTTGGCGGATTGCGCCCAGATAAGACGTCTCCTATGCTGGTTGCTTTCTATGCTGGCCTCCTATCTCTACCTAGCGTGCTGGAACCAGCCTTCAGAAAGAGGGTTGTTATCGGCTACAGTTTATAGCCTAGGATCGTTGTTTGGAAGCTGCATCGCTTCACGGTATGATCTTCGCTGTGTGGTTCTAAAAGAAAGTCTGGGAGGTACACCATGTCGATCGCGAAAAGACCAGTACGGGTCTATCTGCGCCAGGACCAGATCGACGCATTGCGTCTGCTTGCCGCCAAACAAGGCACTTCGGTCGCTGAATTGGTACGCCAGGGTGTCGACCGTGTGCTCATCGACATTCCGCTGGAGGAAGACCCGATTTGGGATATTGTAGGTTGCGGCAGTTCATCTGTTCATGATCTTGCGCTGGAGCACGATCGTTATCTAGCCGAATCAGAAGAGAGCGACAACTGACCTCCCAATGCGTGAAGTCTTTTTCGACTATCCCCGATTCGCCATCTGCTGCAGCTCATACAGCCGGTTGAGCGCCTCCAGCGGCGTCAGCCCGTTGACGTCCAGCGCGCGCAGCGCCTCCACCACCGGATGCGTGTCGGCAAAGAGCGACACTTGCAGCGCCGCCTTGCCTGCACGGCCCTCCGGTTCAAACAGCCGCTTGGGACCCGCCGCGCCGCTGCGCTCCAGTTCCAACAGGATTTCCTCGGCGCGATGGACTACCCCCATCGGCAGCCCCGCCATGCGCGCCACATGCACGCCGTACGAGCGGTCCGCCTTGCCGGGGATGATGCGCCGCAAAAAGACCACGTCTACGCCGTCGCTCGGCTGGCCGCTGCCGCTGTCGTCCACCGCCACGTTGTAGTTGACCACATGCGGCAGCCGTTCCGCCAGGTCGGTCAGCTCATGGTAGTGGGTGGCAAAGAGCGTCTTGGCGCGCAGCCCCGGATGGTTGTGGATGAACTCGATCACGGCCCAGGCAATCGCCAGCCCGTCATAGGTGCTGGTGCCGCGCCCGATCTCGTCCAGCACCAGCAGGCTGCGGTGCGTCGCATGGTGCAAAAT
>QEUW01000192.1 GCA_003577005.1 Chloroflexota bacterium
ATGCGAAAACCCTCTGCTCCACTATCCCGAGTGACACAGAGGGTTCACATTGCCATACCTTGCAATATAGGCTCCCCGGGCTGGACTCGAACCAACAACGTTCAAGCCCTCACACCCCAATCGACTAAACCCGAAGCAACCTCGCTACCTCTTCCATCGGCGAACAGAACACCGCACGGATCGAGTCGATTGTTCGCAGATCGTACAGTTGATGTGTGATGCCTTGTGGTTTGTGGCCGATCTGCAACTGTAGCAGATGATAGTGGCCCTCTCCTGGACGTTTGTCGGCAAAGTAAGTTGTGAACGTACGCCGGAAATCGTGGGCGCCGCCGATTTCCACCCTGGCCGCGGCTGCAATCGTCCGCAACACCTTGTATACGCCCTGACCGGTTAGCGAGTTACCATTGATAACAGACGGCCACAGAGGGGCATCTGCGTCCCGCCTGCGCAGGGCGAGCCACCGCGCCAGATAGCAACCTGTATACCGATCAAAGCAGGCCAAGCGCTGATGAACCGTTCGGCCACGTACCTTTTTGGCCGAGCGAATGTGCAGATCGCCGCTGTTGTCTGTACGCAGGGTTACATCTCCTACCGTCAGGGCAGCTACCTCCGATCGCCGCGCACCAGTACCGATCAGCGTTGCCAACAGCGCCGAATTGCGCATGCGCAGAAAATGCCGCTCATCCGCCCGAAACTCCATCTCACCAGCCGTCCGCATCAAGGCAGCCAAATGCGTTATGCCGATCGGTAGATGCAGCCGGTCCGACCCTTCTGGGGCAGCGGGCACCCAATAGGCGCAGTTGAGCGGCTGAGTGTAGCGGCGCCGGGCGGCCCAATGGAACATCGAGCGGAGGACGCCCAACGCCTTTTTTCGGGTCGAGTATGCCAGCC
This sequence comes from Chloroflexota bacterium, assembly GCA_003577005.1. The sequence continues at coordinate 892 of QEUW01000192.1, forward strand.
CCAGACCAGTCAACCAGCGGTTATACGCCGATAGATCGGCCTCGCGCAATTGCCAACCTTGCGACGGACCCACCGTCGCCCACCAGTCCAAAAAATGCCGAATTTTGACCTGGTAGGCAGTCACCGACGCAGGCGGCAGGCGCCGGGCGCAGTCATCCAGCCAGCGCTCGATGATGACGGACAAATGCAGCCCGTCCAGAATCTCCTCATCAGGAGACAAGTCGATTGATATAACCGTCATTTTTCACCTGCTCATTTTGTTGATATTCCACTTTTGCCAAAATCGATCCTCAGCATTTTTCGCCTTCAACGCATCGGGCAAAGCGCCGATCTACTCTCTGTCAAATGTCCCGTTTTGCAGCGTAACACATGCACAACCGCCTATGGCGAAGCGGCCAAATTAGGGCAAAAGGGGAGCACGATCGATCGACAGGCATGGAGCAATCAGACCAATGACCAGACCCAAACCCTACCGAACAAAGCACAGACATTTGAACGATGATGCAATTGCCAGGACGCACGAAATACGCAAGCTGCTGATCCGCATCCATCGCCACATCCCGGCCAATGACATGGTGGGTACAGCACTGGCTATCGAGATAGATGAGCTTGTATCGTCCGTCCTAGCAGCGCTAGAGGAAGAGCGCCGCATCCTCGACAACGGGACCCAGGGGGCGCCCCCATCGGAAACCGAGATCGACCGCCTGTGGGCGGCGATCCAGGAGTTACAAGAGAGGTTGACATGAGTAACTACACAGCGTGGGTATCTACTGGGCGCTTCGCCACAACGACGCCTATCACCCAGGAAGCGGACGGGACACGATGAGCGACCTACTGAGGGACAACCGCCAACCAGGATTTTGCATCATCGACAACGAACTACTCGATGAATACGCACCCCGGATCGGGGCATATGGTGTGGCGGTCTACGCGCTGATCGTCAGATTTGCCGGAAGAAAAGACGCGGCCTTCCCATCATACCAAACTATCGCCGACCGGATAGGGATCAGCAGACGCAAGGCAATCAGTACAGTACAAGCCCTGCTCGATATGGGACTGATCGAAAAAACGAAACGAGTTGGCCCAACGGGAAACACGAGCAACCTGTACACCCTGCTCGATCTCAAGAAACCATCACCTGGTGCATGTGATGCACCACCTGGTGCATGTGATGCACCACCTGGTGTATGTGATGCACCACCTGGTGCATGTGATGCACCACCCCTAGTGCATGTGATGCACCCAAAGAAGACACAGTTAAAGAAGACACACTTATTAAGACACAGGGAAGAGAGAGAAGCCCCCGCCCACGTCGCACCCCTCATCGATCTCGACTTGCCAAACCCGCCCACCGAGGAGGAGATGGCCCAACGACTGGCCGAGGACACAGGCGCCGTCTCAGTGAAAGTGTTCAAACATAGACATGCTTCTCGCTATGCGAACGGCCCACACATGAAAGGCGCACAGCTTGCCGGCGAGTACGTCGTGGCAGGGAAGGGCACAAACCCAGTGCAGATTTACCACGAGCGGTATTCGATTGAGCAACACCCACTGACCGACCCACAACAAGACGACCTGATCGCCATCGTCACCGACTTGACCCGCTGGCGCAACACCGTCATCCAGTGGAGCCAGACCAGCTACAGCCCCAAAAACATCCGAGGACAGCTAGACTGGTATCACAACGGAACACCGACACATCGAACGGAGAGCCGTAACCATGCAAGCAATCAAGGAACTGGTAGCAACGGTCGCCCCCGTCCCCACTGGGCCGACTACGACCCCAAGCAAACCGAATACAATCCCGACCGAGCCGCCGTCCTCGCCGGATGGAGCGACGAACCAGACATCGACGATTACGGAGAGTACAAGAAGCAGCTTGCAGCACGGGAAGCCGCAGCAGCCGGATAGCACCTGCCCGACATGCAAGGGGAATCGCTTCTACATCCCCGACTTGCCCACCACAGACCCCATGTTCGGTCGAGCGCAACGTTGCCACGATTGCGCAACGGACCACGCCCAACGGTGCGGACTCAACGAGCAAGAGCTATCCATCACCGCCAGCGACATCCACGGCAACACGCACGCCGAACGCGCACTACGCTACCTGATCGGGTATATCGCAGACAATCCAACCGGCTGGCTAACCCTATGGGGCAACTACGGCACGGCCAAGACCATGACCGTACAAGCCATCATCGCCTCGCTCGTGCGACAAGGCAAACCTGCCCGCTTCTACAGGGCCAGCGAAATCGAGCAGGGTTGGTTCGACGATCTCAATGCAGACCGCAGCAACGCCGAACTGTATCGTCGATTGCCCATCTTGGCTATCGATGAGCTAAACAAGGTCAACCTGCGCAACGACTGGATACGCGAGAGATTCCAGGACCTCATCGACCACCGCTATCGACAAGCCGTGGCAGGAAAGCAACTCACGCTCATCACGCTGCAATACGAGCCAAACGATTGCTTACCCGGTGATATTGCCAGCCGGCTCGGAGACGGTCGCTTCTATCGACCCTGGGTGGGTGGAACAAACAAGCTGGTGATCGACCGTTGGGGCGAGAGGGTTCTGCCCGGCTGCCTGCACATCGAGGGTGAGGACGCACGGCCACAGATACCCCCTGACTTCATCACCAAGAAACGGCGAGGAGCAGACAATGGGTAAGCATGGCATCATACCGCCCGACGACCAACTGATCGCCCTGCTCGATCACCTCAGCCAGAAACATTACGACGGACTGTTCGCACCGGGCGCACCACTCTACGACCAGTACAGACCACCCCGCTGGGCGGTCAACAAAACCCTATGCCGGGCGCACGGTCTACCCCCCAACCGCCACGGCTGGCGACGACTGGTGCAGCGCCTCGGCCTATGCAAACCCGTAGCAGAACGAGGCGTCACCTGGAACAACCACGTACGAGACTATCAGGCCAGACAGCGTATCAGCGAGTTGCCTGATACCCCGCTCGACTGGCCCCATGCGCAACTGCACGAGATCCGCAGCCGTGACCTCGCCGGCATGGACGCCATCGTGAGGCAACGCCCACTGCTTGCCTGGTGCATCCGCACCAAACGCTACGTACAAACCGGCGTCTATACAACCTTCGAGCTGCGATAGCTATCCTCCCCAACGGGCACCCGCGTGTCCGATTTGAATTATCCGCCACGAAAGGACCAATCGCCATGACAACCACCCGCGACGAAATCGCCCACCTGCTCGATCCCGCCCATATCGACATCGACCAGGTTGCCCACAATCTAGACCTGCTGATCGCCGACCAGAACCAGCGCATCAAACTCGACCGGCCCCTATCATCCATCCCGTTGCTCTGGTTGGCAATCGCCCGAACAGTTGGCCTGACGGTCCGCATCGAGACCGCCACTGCATGGGGCGCGCACGGTCTGTTCACACAAGCCGCCAACGCCGGTCTGAGCTTTCAGCCCCTCGCCACCAGTCCCGAAAATCGGATCGCACTCATCATCGACGGCCCGCACAATCCGCTTATGACCTACTCGATCCGGGCAGAATCAATCGTCAAGGCAAGTAACGTTTGACTAAGAAAGAAACCCCATGAGCGCACCTAAACTCTTTACCGTCCGCGAGGCAGCCGCTCTCCTTCGCATCGAGCCGGAAACTGTGCGCCGGCGCATCCGTAGCCGTCGCCTGCTGGCTACCAAACCGGCAGGAGCTAAGCACTGGCTTATCCCCGAACACGCGCTAAAGACGACCATCAACGAGGGAAGCAACAATGCCAATCAGAAATAAACTGACCGGCCTGCTCACCGAGCAGCCAGAGACGCCACCGCCCCAACCAACATGGGAAACGCACATCGTGATCCCACTGGTGCAGAACCTGGCCGGAGGGATTGCGGTATTCGCACTCTGCTGGACAATCACTGTAGGGCTAGGCCGCTACTTCCTATGGGATGTGATCCTCAGAGAACTTAGCTTTTGGTCCGCAGTCATCGGCGGCACGGTAACGGCCCTTATGACAATCGTCCGCTTCTTCGGTGACGAACTCGGTCTATTAGCCGCCGCCTACCGCCTGGGCAAGCGCAGCGCCGACTCACAGATCAACGCCCTGATCGCCGAGAACGAACAGCTACGAGCCACCGCCAGAGAAATGCGCGGGACTACCAGCCACAAAACGCAGGAAATGATCGAGCGCATCGACCAGGCACAAAACGACGCAGAGCACCTGCTGGCGCTGGCCTACGGAGGCCAGAGCATCGCACGGGAGCAAGTCAAAGCCTACATACCACAACGCTCCTGGGAAAGAGCCGTGCAACTCCTGATGGCTTCCGGCTGTCTCGACCAGAACCGATACCTCGCCGAACCCAACCTTGCCCTTGCGCTTGGCCGACTGCGCTCCTACACCGACACCGACCGCCAACGAGCCACCCACGAATCATGGCGACCTGCCTGGTACGTCAAAGCCAAGCACTAATAGCACTTTGTACAACTTTGTAGCACTTTGTATAACTTTGCACGCATAGCACTTTATGGCACTTTGTACAACTTTGTAGCACTTTCCCGCCCGTGCAACGTCACTGCACCAGTGTATGGCCGCACTGCACGAAACCAGGAGGGTAGGGCAGTAGAAGCAACCATGCGCATCCTATCGAAACTAGCGGCGCACAGCCTCATCACGCTGGGCGCAACAATCGCGGTCATGACAATCTTCAGCCTGCCGACCAACACAGCAATCGCCATCTGGCTGATCTTCACCGCCACCGACCTGCTAACCGACTACCTGCTGTTGACGATGCCCCCCAGGCAGCCCAGCATCAGAAATTTTTTCCAGGAGATACAGCCCCATGCTCACCACCACACGCATAATCTTGATTCCGCTCGTCGCCTTGATTCTCGTTGGGTGCCTGCCGGACCCGATGGGAATGACAACCAGAACTGAAATTCGAGCGCGAGCCTACACCGAAGCCGCCCGTCTAGAAGCCGACGCCCGCCGCTACGAGGCAAGCCAGGAGACGATCCGGGCGGGCATCATGGCCGCTACGATCCCTTGGATCGCCCTCATCATCATGGGCGGAATTGTGGCCGCTATCGTGGTCTGGTGGCAAGGGAAAATCTGGCACACTCGCACAACCATGCTCCTCGCCCAGCAACCCAGGCCACAACTACCACGCCCGCGACAGCCAGGACTCGCCGATCTCATGCTGTTGGCCCAGCAGCAGGGATACCAGATCGAGATCGAAGACCAGACCGCCTATCTGCTCGACGCCAGTGGCCGACGCGTCGGCCAACGCTCGCTGACCGACAAAGGAACTAACTCATGACCCACATAATCGCATGTGCCAACTCGAAGGGCGGAGTGCTCAAGACCACCACCGCCGCCACCCTCGCCCATAAGCTGGCCCTCATGGACGCCGGCGTCATCGCCATCGACGCCGATCCACAAGGCAGCCTCAGCATGGTGTTAGGGCTGATGCCGGACAACTCTTTCGCCGCCGCCATCGCCGGCAATCTGTATATCCCCCAGCACGCACGCGGATTCGACACCCTGACCGGCAACGACACCACCAAGATGGCAATCAACGAGACGGCCGCCCACATCGCAGCCGGCGCGCTCACGCGAGCCGACATCGCCGCCCATCTGCGAGAACTCGGACACAACTACGACTACACGGTCATCGACACCCCGCCCAGCGGCATCCTACAAGAGATCGCTATCCTGGCCGCCGATACGATTGTGATCCCCGTCGTGCTCGATTATCTGGCCCTCGCCGGACTGGGCAACATGCTACGGATGATCTGTGCGCTGGGCGCGCAACACACACGGACGATCATCCTGCCCACGATGTACATACGCAGCCGGGAAAGCGAATACAACCTATCCCTGCTGCACGAGACCTACCCAGGTCACGTCTGCACAGCAGTCCCCTACTGCACTGCCGCCAGAGACGCCGCAGCAAACGCCCAAACCATTTGGGAAATCAAGGACGCCCGATCCAACCGCAGCGCCACCCTCGCAGCCATGCGCCAGGCATACGAGGAACTCGCCCACTGGATCACCCGAACCGACCAGGACACAGATGGAGCACTAACCGATGAGACCCAATAAACTGGCAGTCATCGAATGGGCCAGACGCACGCTCCAAAGCAATGCCGTCATTCTCGACACCGAAACCACCGGATTAGACCGCTACGCCGAGGCGATCCAGCTATCGATCATCGACACGCAGGGCAACACGCTCTTTGATTCCCTGCTACGCCCCGTCAGGCCGCCGGCGCCGGAGAGCATCCGCATCCACGGCTTGACCGCAGACCGCCTACAGCTGGCCCCACCACTACTGGAGATGATCGAGCAGGTGCGCCGGCTGCTCACAAATCGCAACGTGGTCATCTACAACGCAGCCTTTGACCTACGCATCCTGGCGCAATCCTGCGAAGCTCACGGACTCGCCAGCGACTGGATCAGAGCGTTGGCGCCACACTGTGATTGTCTTATGGAACGCTACGCCATTTACCACGGCGAGAGAAGACGCAACGGAGGCTACAAGTGGCAACCTCTACCCGCTGGCGACCATTCCGCTTTAGGCGATGCGCAGGCAACACTTGCGCTGCTCCAGCGCATCGCCGACACCAGCACAGAGAGACAGACATGGACAGCACGAGTTTAGAAGACACACGAACCGACCAGCAGAAACAGGCAGATCGAGACAGGCACGATCGATGGCTAATTGAAACGACCATCCGCCATTGCAAGCAACAGCAAGCAGCAGCAACCCGACGCCGGAGAACCAACCATGACCAGACGCAACCCTCTAGCTAACCAGACCAACGCCGTCACCCTCGCCAGCGACGCAGGAGTAGACCTCGCGCCAGCCCTACGCTACGACTACGACCTGATCGCCGAGGAACACCGCAGCCCCGTCATGCTGGCCGCCCGCCGCATCAAGATGAAGGGCAACCGCATCCGCACTGACCTGATCGACATCGGGCGAGAACTCACCGAAGCGAAGCAGCGCCTACCCCACGGGCAATTTGGCGACTGGCTTGCCGTCGAGTTCGAGATGAGCGACCGCTCCGCCCGCCGCTACATGCGCATCTATGAGGGATGGGGCGACAACCCCGAAGCGATCTCGCTGCTCAGTGATAAGGCGCTCTATCTGCTGGCCGACCCCGACACACCCGAGGAGGCAAAACAGGAAGCCATCGAGACGGCGCTCACGACCGGACGCAGCCCCACAGCCAAAGAGACACGAGAAATCATCGCAGCCCACAAACCACCACCGCCGCCACCGCCCCCTATGACCATTGACATGCCGTTGGGGTTACGCGCACTCGACACCATGGCTACCCCCACCGAGGATGACGAGGAGGGACCGTCACCAGGTAATACCGACAGCGCCGGCGTCATCGACACACACAGCGATGACCTCGACGACACCGCCCACGATGATGATAAGCAGCACCAGCCTGGCACGGTCACACATCAGCCCGGACTTGTCGATCACGAAGTGGGCGCTCTGCGCCATCTGGTCACAATCGAGGCGCACATCTGGCGCATAGCCCTGCTACAAGTCGGGCACGATCTCACCAAACTACACCAATGGATCTCCGAACACGATCGGCCCATACACTATCACACCGACACCGTTCACCACATAGACCGACCCACGTTCAACGAGGCATACGACATCGTGCGCCAGGAGATCGCCAGCAAGTACGACTACGGCAGTCACCCCCTACTACTGCCGCCAGACGAGGAGGAACCCAACGACCAGCCAGCCAACGAAATGGAGCGTCACAACTGGCGCATCAACCAGATCAGCGCCGCGCTCACCCACATCCAACTAATGGACTTCTCGCAGTACAGCAACATCACGGGCGACTGGACATCACCTCGCAAGCTGGCCGACATCGCCGATACGATGGTCCGCAAACTGGAAGGAAACCTGCGATAAGTCAACGTGCCACAGGCGCGCCAGGAGTCAAGGCGTTTGGACATTCGATCTTCAGGGCCGCTGCGTTGTTCCCTCGTAGATCCTCTTTCTCGCACCTGCATTGCGCCTTGACTCCTGGCTTGCCCCTGTAGCGTTGGTATTAGGATGTTGTTTTTCTTTCTCTCTCTACTCTTTTCTCTCTTCCTTGAAAGGGCCACACCATGAATCAAGACACCACCCACAAACGTGCATCCACGATGAAACTCAGCGACATCGGCACACTAATCGCTTTCGCGAACATACTCAACCAAATGGCTGTCCTGATCCACCAGAATGCCAGAGATAAAGGTTTCTGGGAACAAGACCGCAACGACGGCGAAATGATCGCCCTTGCCCACTCCGAACTGAGCGAAGCCCTCGAAGCCATCCGCCACGGCAACCCGCCCGATGACAAGCTGCCCCAACACACTGCCGCAGCCGTCGAGCTTGCCGATTGCGTCATTCGCGTCCTAGACATGGCCCACGCCCGCGGCTGGAATCTCGGTAAGGCCATCATCGACAAGCACATCTACAACACCGAGCGGCCATATCTCCACAACAAGGCATTCTAACCACCCGGCAAAACGGACACGGTGTCCGTTTTGCCATCCACCCAGGAACCAACAATCATGAAACGCATTCTAACTCCGCTGATCTTCGGCGCGCTCTTTGCGCTCAGCAGCGTCACGGCTTTCGCCATCATAGACGGGCAGGACGCCCCTCGTACGCTCTACATGGCGCGCCTGGCAGTCAACGGCTCAGTGTGCGGCGCAGCCCTGATCGACCCCCAATGGGCGCTCAGTGCAGCCCACTGCATCGATCCCCACATCAACGGGCTACCCGTCACTTCCACGCTGGCCGACATCGCACCACACACCAAAATCAGGATCGGCGAGTATGACACATCCCGGCAGGAAGATCACGAGCGATGGATCGCCGTTACCGAGATCATCACGTTTGGCTATCGCTACGGCGATCCCGGAAACCACGACATTGCGCTGATCCACCTGGCCGAAACGTTGACGAGAACCGAGTTTGTCGATTTTGTTCCACTCGACACAGCCACGCCAGCCCTTGAAGAACCCATCACGATCTACGGCTGGGGAAAGCAGACTACTACGCCACGCCGCCCAATCCTACAGGTTGGACAAACCAGCGTCAGCCGACTTTACCTGCTCTACTTTGCAACACAGGGCGGCGCGCACATCGGCCCAGGAGACAGCGGCGGCCCGGCCATCACCCAATACAACACGCTGGCCGGAGTCAGTAGCTCAGTGTCAGGCACTACCAGCTATTACACAGCCGTCGCACCCTATCGCCAGCAGATCGAGGAGACGATCAGCGCCCACAGCAGGCCCGACCAGCCCGCAGCAGCCGACCTGTCCGACCCATGCCCGCCCGACGCCATGTCGCCTTGCGACCACTGCGTGATCGAGATACAACCCGGCATCTGTTTGGAGTTTGAACCCGGCCACTACTCGCCCATCTACTTGCCCATCATCTACGGAGAGCCAGCCCTATGACCACGAACACAGCCATTGAATGGACAAATCACACCTGGAACCCCTGGCGCGGTTGCCTCAAGGTATCGCCAGGCTGCAAGGCGTGCTACATGTACCGCGAACAAACCCGCTACGGGAACGATCCCAAGGCTATCGTGCGCGCCAAGGATGCCACCTTTTACGCGCCGCACAAATGGAAGGAGCCGGCCAGAGTCTTTACATGCTCGTGGTCGGACTTCTTTATTGCGCTGGCGGATGGATGGCGCTTTGACGCCTGGAACACGATCCGGGCCACACCGCACCTTACCTACCAGATTCTCACTAAGCGGCCAGAAAACATCACGGATCGCCTGCCGCCTGACTGGGGCACTGGTTGGCCCAACGTGTGGCTGGGTGTTTCTGTCGAATCTCAAGACTATGACGGGCGACTCAGGCAACTTGCACAAATCCCTGCCAAGGTCCGTTTCGTTAGCTACGAACCCGCGCTGGGTCCGCTCAACTTGCGTCCGTGGCTCTATACGAGATCGCTCGACTGGGTAATCAGTGGCGGGGAATCTGGTCACTACCCACGCCCTGCCGATCTGGACTGGTTTCGCTCCGTGCGCGATCAATGCGTTCAGTATGGGGTGGCTTACTTCCACAAGCAGCACGGGGGGCACTCCAAGATCGACGGCTCGTATGGTGGGCACCTGCTGGACGGACAAAGCTGGCGACAGTTCCCAAAGGGGGCAAGCAATGAATAACGCTCAACTGATCAATCAAACATCGGGCACCGTTGATTACTACAGCCCGCAAGAGATCGTCGAGGCGGCACGAGCCACAATGGGCGGCATCGACCTCGACCCGGCCTCCAGCGCCATCGCAAACCAGATCGTGCAGGCTACCAAATACTTTGACGAATGCACAGACGGCCTACGCCCATCCCTCACCTGGACGGGCAGAGTTTGGCTCAATCACCCTTTCAGCCGCCAGGAGAACTATTTCTGGATCAAAAAGCTGATTCACCACTACCAGGCAGGAGACATCAAACAAGCCTGCTGTATCACCTTCGCCAGCACCTCCGAGGCATGGTTTGCGCCCCTCTTTGCTTTCCCGATGTGCTTTTTGCAGCCGCGCACGAACTACTACCTGCCATCCGGCGCCAAAGCAAGAGGAGTCACCAAAGGATCGGTTGTCACCTATCTTGGCCCCAACATCGACCGCTTCGCCCGCAGCTTCGCCAACTTGGGCGCTATCGTCGTCCCCTACGACTCGCCCACCGTCAGGCTGCGAGATACGGATTTTGGATCGTGACCATGAGCAATACGTATCCAGGAGGCAAAGCACGCCTCTACCAGTGGCTGATTAATCACATCCCGCCCCACGACACCTACATCGCAACCCACCTCGGACACGACGCAATCATGCGCTTCAAGCGCCCCGCCCGGTCCAACATCGGCATAGACGCCGATGTAGAAGTGATCGACTGGTGGGCGCGTTGGGACCCTACCGCCGGCGACATCGACGCAGACGACGAGGCTGCAGCACCGCCAGCCACGCCGAGGATGGCCAGCACCGCCCAAGACAATGGTGAGGGCCTACACCACCAGCCCCAACGATACCTGCCGGCACGCACCGTCAATCACAACGATATGGCCCGCGCCCAAAGGGCCCCCGCCACATACAGAAATGGCGATGCTCAATACACGTTCATCCACGCCGACGCCCACCAGTGGCTACGCTATCACTACCACAGCGTCATCACAGGCAATGAATTTGTCTACAGCGACCCGCCTTATCTCTTTGTCACCCGCAAGCAGCGCAATCGACCGCTCTACAACCACGAATACACCGTCGCCCAACACGTCGATCTGCTCTCCCTGCTCAAAGCCCTACCCTGCCCGGTCATGATCTCAGGCTACGAGTCGGACATCTACAACGACATGCTTGCCGGCTGGCACAAAGACACCATCAACACCACAACCAGAGGAGGCACACCAGCAACCGAAGTCATCTGGATGAACTACCCCCCACCCACCGCCCTGCACGATTATCGCTATCTTGGCGAGGGATACCGGGAGAGAGAGCGCATCAAGAAGCTCAAGCGGCGCTGGGTCACACGTTGGAAGAACATGAGCACGTTACAGCGGCAGGCGGTCTTAGCAGCAATTCAGGAGGCAAACCAATGCTAGTGCTATCCCTATTCCCTGGCATCGACCTGTTGGGCAGGGGGTTCGAGGAGGAAGGCTTTTGTGTGGTGCGATCTCCCGACCCTATCTTCGGCGGCGACATCCGCAACTTCACCCCGCCAGCCCTGCGCTTCGACGGGGTGATCGGCGGCAGCCCATGCCAGGACTTCAGCCGGGCAAGGAGAGACCCGCCCACGGGTTACGGCCTGGAAATGTTGGGCGAGTTTACTCGCGTCATCACCCAGGCCCGCCCCACCTGGTGGCTCCTAGAAAACGTTGAGCGAGCGCCAACGATCCACATCGAGGGATACCACACCCAACGCCTTGACCTAAACGCCCTGGAATGTGGATTGCCCCAGCGTCGCCTACGACACTTCCAGTTTGGCAGCCCCACGGATCGACCTATCACGATCTCACCCAAACGTGACTCGCCGGCAAATCACAAATCTGAGCCGACCTGTACCGCCACCGAGGGCAAGCGAGCCAACCGCCGCGCATGGGCAAAATTCTGCCAGTTGCAGGGGCTGCCGCCCGACTTCGACTTGCCCGGCTGGACGATGGAGGCAAAATACCGAGCCGTAGGCAACGGCGTGCCCATCCCTATGGCGCGCACTATCGCCAGAGCTATCGCCCTGGCGATCTATGCCCCAAGGCTACAACCCAAACGCCTTTGCATTTGCGGTCGCGGTCGCCCGCTCACAGGTAGGGCTGACCAGACCAGCGCCACACCCGCTTGCAGGAAGCGCATGGAGATGCGCCGCAAAGCCGCCGCAGGTCATCGAGGAATCACACATGCACAAGAGGAAGACGGCAGCCAGCCCGACACTTTTTGACGAGGAGCGAGACACCGTAAACACCACCACGACCAACGATGCTCCAGCCACATCAGCCCCAACGGTGCAGCCCATCGAGGCAGGCCCCCAGCTCAGTCACACGCCAACAGGCCCGGCCAGACACATCGCCACCATCAAGCACCAACAAGCTGCCGTGTACCTGCGCGACCTCACCGAATACGCCAACGGCGACCAAGCTCGCTTCAGCCGGATGGCAGGTAAGGCCAGCCCGGAGCTATGGATCAGCAACCTACATTCCATCTGCTCCAATGAGCACGTATTGACCTTCTACCCCGACCTGCCCAGCGAAGTCGGCGCAGCCCTCGCCACGCTTCGCCTTGACGACCTGCTAGAACGCTTCAAAGGTCATGCCATACCACCACGCCCGCCGAGCCACGCCAGCGCCCCGCCTGCGCAATTACGGCGCAAGTTAGCACGAGTAGACGGCCAAAGTTTGCGAAGGATTTGACCAGCCATTGCGATTAAATATATGCCAGTGATCTTGAAAGTGGCAAACTGATTGTTAAAGGGGGTATTGCATGGTTAAAGCGGCGAATAACCCAGAGACCGAAGATAAACCTGAGGTCTCTGGAAGTTTGGTCGAAATGCTATCAGATATGCTGGACGCTGATTTGTACATTTATAGCGGACAGTTGGGGTTCGAAGGCGTTAACCTTTTTATAGACGCTGTTGAATTTCAACCGCGGCGAACCAATGCAGCCTTATTTCTTACAACTTGGGGCGGCATCGCTGAGGCCGCGTACATGATAGCTCGACACATTAAGCGCCGTTATCAGAAATTTATCCTCTACATCTTTGGGGTATGCAAGAGCGCAGGCACATTGCTTGCACTTGGCGCCGATGAAATCGTGATGTCATGTCGGGGAGAGCTAGGACCCTTGGATGTACAAATTATGAAAGATGACGAGATGGGCATGCGCAGTTCGGGACTTGTCATCTCACAGGCTCTCGATTCGATTAGCGAGGCAGCTTTTGGCATTTTCGAACAGTCATTTCTTCAGCTGAAAACTAGAAGTGGTGGAATAATTACTACTCGAACCGCCAGCAGTATTGCGAGTTCAATCGCGGTGGGATTACTGTCGCCCATCACTGATCAGATCGATCCATTACGGCTTGGTGAAAACGAGCGCGCGATGAAGGTAGCAGTAGAATACGGGAGACGACTGAATCCAGATCTAAGAAAAGTCAACCGTTTGACAGTGGAGTATCCGTCTCATATCTTTGTTATTGATTTTGAGGAAGCAGAAGAAATTTTTGGAAATGTTCGGGAACCTACAGATTTAGAGATTGTATTTGAACATGATATGATGGAGACCCTCGAAGAAAAGACTGGGCATAGTTGCATTCGAATGCCCCATCCAGAACTGCCTATCGTTCTTCGTCTTCGTGTCGCTGAGGAGGAAATTGCTCATGTTGAAACGAATAGTGATTTCTCTGCCGGCACAACCAATTCCACAACA
>QEUW01000193.1 GCA_003577005.1 Chloroflexota bacterium
GTCGAACTCGATGAGATGGTTGGTATCCAGCGCCAGATATTCTTCTTCCGTCCACTCCCCCTGGTAGGGGAAGAGTCGGGCGATCTCCCAGGTCGGCTCGCCTATGCCGTTGATCGTGCGTTCGTCTGTCTTCTCGGCAGTGGTCATGGGTTCATCCCTTCCGGTCGCAAGTGGGACCGGCTAAATGATCCGCAACTCCGGGTCGGGTGTAAGCGTCATCACACTGATGCGCGCTGCGATCTTGCGGGCGAGGGTGCGGAAGGCTTGCGCCGTGGCGCTCTCAGGCGCCTCGATGACGATGGGTTTACCGGCGTCGCCACCCATGCGGATGCGCGGGTCCAGTTCGATCCGCCCCAGAAACTCGGCGCCGATGAGCTGCGCCGCCTGCTCGCCGCCGCCCTGACCAAAGACCTCGCCGGCCATGTTTTCGATCACGCCGAGGATGGGCACTTGCAACTGTTGGAACGCCTCGGCGCCGCGGCGGGCATCGCTCACCGAGACAGCCTGCGGCATCGTTACGATGATCCCGCCGGTGAGCGGCACGCTCTGCGCCAGGCTCAACTGAGCATCGCCGGTGCCGGGCGGCAGATCAACGATGAGATAATCCAGCTCACTCCAACGCACATCGGTAAAGAGCTGCTGGATCGCCTTGTGCAACATCGGCCCGCGCCAGACGAGCGCCTTCCCTTCGGGCACGAGAAAACCCATACTGATTACCTCGACGCCGTAGGCAGTGAAGGGAATCATCTTGTTCTCTTCGACCCGAGGTTTGCCCTTGAGGCCAAACATCATGGGGATATTGGGGCCATAGATGTCGGCGTCGAGCACGCCTACCTTTGCGCCGTCCAGCGCCAGGCTGACAGCGAGATTGGTGCTGACGGTGCTCTTACCCACGCCTCCTTTCCCGCTGGCGACGGCGATGATGTTCTTCACCGGGATATTGAGCTTGCCGGCGATGCGGTTGTCACCGCGCACCTGGGCGTCGAACCGCACCTGCACCTGGTTCACACCGGGCACCAATGCTTTGACGGCGGCCACGCTCTCCTGTTCGATCTGCCCCTTGAGCGGGCAGGCCGGTGTGGTCAACATGATGGTAAAGCCCACCTGGTTGCCGTTGATCGTGATGTCGCGCACCATGTTGAGGCTGACCAGATCCTTGTGCAACTCTGGCTCTTGGACGGTGCTGAGGGCTTTGCGGACTGCTTCTTCGGTGATGTTACCGTCGTTCTTGCGACCAAACATAGGGTTTTTCCTTTACAAGTCCATTACCAACCGCAGGCCATCTGCAACACGCCGCATCAGATTCGGTGGTAAGGGGCTAACTTCTTCAGTCAAAAGCAGTTTATCCAGTGTATAGATTTGCGAAACATTGGCGACGGAATCGCACGGCAACCCGGAGACGCGCGCAGGGATCAACACATTGCCGGGCGCTTCCGCCAGCCGCAAATTACTCGTGAGCGCAACCACAAGCACTGTGTTGATGCGGCTGGCGTTGAACTCATCTGCCTGGATCACGACCACCGGGCGCCGATGCCCAGGGATTGAACCAACCGGCTCGGGCAGGGAGACCCACCAGATCGCGCCACGGGTGATCACCAGCTTTCCTCCGGCAGTGACATCCATTGCAACCGGGATAGGACCGGGTCAGCCATGCACTCTTCCTCCGCGTAGATTTCGTCCAACCGCTGCGTGACAAGGGCCTTCTCGTACGTTTGGATATATGTCGCCAGCGCCCGTGTGTAGAGCTCGCTCCGGGAAATCCCCAGATGTTTCGCCAGCTGTTCAGCGGTTTCAAAAAGTGGGTTCGGGATCGAGATAGCAGTTTTCATGCCACAAAGTATAACCGTAGTTATACCACTGTGTCAATCTCCTCTTGCATCAAGTGGGCACCAAAGGAAGTGTTGCTCGTCAAGACCGGATGCCGCCTGGTAGCCGTTTGCTATCTTCTTGAATCATCCGCGCCACCTTGCGCCCCATCTCGACGGCATAGTTGGTGCCGCGGTCCCACGGGTAGACCTGGCTCATGGAGGCGAAGTATAACCCTCGCAGCGGCGTGCGGACAGTCGGGATCATGGGCAGATAGCCTACCGGCGGCACCGGCTGGGCGTATCTGGCGCGATGCACCCAGGCGCCTGTCACCCAACCGGGATCAAAAGCAGGGTTGAAACGAGGTAGATGGGGCAAAAATTCGGCTAGCAACTCATCCACACTCAGGTCAAAATAGCGGTGGTCGGGGTCGAGATAGTTGCCCAGGTAGAGCAGATGGTCACCGGCATAGTGGCGGGGGTCAATCATGTTGGTGTGCTCCACCAGCGCCAGCAGCGGGATGCCCTCGCGCTTGGGCAGGCTGATCCAGTACATGTCATCGGTCAGCTTGCGGTCGAGCGCCACGGTGAGCACCACGGCGCCCAAACTGCGCAACTGTGCCAACTGCCCCAGATAATCTCGCGGCAGATCAGGGGCGATCCGCTGCATCAATCCGGGGCCGACCGTGCTCAGCACCATATCGAAGTGCGTTGGGGGTCGCTCTTTGATCTGCACCGTAAAGCCACCGTTCGCACATGGATAGACCCGCTCTACCGGCGCGCCCGTCTCGATCTGCACGCCCTGTTGGCGCACGAGAGCGGCCAGCCGGTCAATAAATGCCTGAAAACCGCCGTCAAAATAGGCAAGTTGGGTCGTGCGCGCATAGACGCGCGCCCAAAACCAGGCCAGGTTGATCTCCTTGTAGTGGCGCCCAAATTTACCTTCGAGTTGGAATTCCCACGCGGCTTCGTAGGCGCGGCTACCCATCCACTTGCGCAGCCAAGCGTCGGCGAGGATACGGTCGAACCGTTGCCACGGTGGTCGCGGGTGATAGCGCAGATAGCCGATCACCAACCCCATGCGCAGCCGGTCGACCAAGGGGATCAAGGGGAAGGTGAGGACACGCGTTACGCTGTCAAGCGGATAATTTTTGCCCTGATAGTGGATGGCCGTATTGGGCCGGTAGGTCTTGAGAGCATACTCAAAGCCGATCTCACGCACGAGGTCAAACATAGCGCGGTCGGAGGTAAAGAGATGGTGGTAGAAGTGCTCCAGGGGCCATTCCCATTCGGCGCGCCCCTTGAAACCGGCCGCCAACCCGCCCAGTTGGCGGCTGCCCTCGAAGAGGGTCACCTGGGGCGTCGGCGCTGCACCTGGGCGGCTCAGGTCATACGCAACCGCCAGACCAGTCACGCCACCGCCGATGATAGCTATGCATGTCATTCGATCACGCTGCTGCGGCTAGTTTGAGCGACCCTGGCTCAATTCCCTGCGCCAGATGGCGGTCGATCAGGCGGTGTGCTTTCTTATAAAGCTCCAGTAAGTCTTCATCGCTACCCTTGAACGACTGTACCGTTTGGGTTGCGCACAGAAAGCAGCCCCGCAAGAACTTGTAGTTGTTACTATTGCAGCGCAGACAGCCATCCAGCTCGATCATCATGAGGACAAAGGCCAGGCTGTCGGGGTGCGTATCAGGCAATGCAGCGACGCGATCGACCAGAGCCTGCCACTCCTCACCGCGCAGGTCGCGCAGGCTGGAGATGAGATGCGCCGGAAAAAGCAGCTCGGCTTTGGCATGGACAAATTCGTTTAGGTCGGACATGGATTGCTCCGGGAGTCAGTATACAGGTAGACAGGTGGACAGGCAGATGGGGCGGGATCACTTATGTACCTGTCTGCTCGTCTACCTCCTTACCAAACCATTCAAAAGTTCAGTTCCACATTTGGCACCTTCACCGGTTGAAGTGCCTGGCCGCGCTGGCCATTGGCGGGGATCACTAGCCGGTTTAGCGTTTGGACGAGTTGCTGCACGTCCACCCCATGATCGGCGCAGACGGCGGCAAGTGTTGCATCGGGTTCGACGGCGCAACTGCTGCAGCCCCCCAGATGAAAGCCGGCCAGAATCTGCTGCGCCTGGGGGTGGAGGAGTTGCGCCTCGCGCACGGTCATTTCCGGTTCAAAGCCATTCTGGCCACCCTGACGTCTGATCTCGACGCGCAGTTGAGCAGTTGTTTCGGTCACTTCTTCACGCAGGCGGCGTAATTCATCGTTGGCCTCAAAGAGTGACTTGTTGTACCGATCCAGCCGGCGCGTGGCAACCGCCAGTTCCTGCTGCAACTTCCAGGCATAGGCAAAGGCAACAAAACCGATAACAAAAGCGATGACCGCAATCCAGGTTGCCATAGAAACCTCCGAGTTCCTTACAAGGTATACTCTTCGCCAGGTTTGAGCACAATGCCCTCGATCTCGGCCATACGGCGCAGCTTCTCGGCAAAGGCTTGGGCGTCCTGCTTGATGGGTGGGAAAGTATTGTAATGGCAGGGGATAACTCGCTTGGCCTGCACGAACTGCGCTGCGGTCACGGCGTCATCGGGCCCCATCGTAAAGTTGTCGCCCATGGGGAGGATCGCCAGATCCACCCCGCCGGCCTCGCCGATGAGTTTCATGTCGTAGGTCAGCGCGGTGTCGCCAGCGATGTAGAGATCGAGCCCGTCGTTGAAGTGGATCAAGAAGCCGGCCGGGTTGCCGCCGGGGCTGTCGTCGGGCATGGTGCTGGAATGGTGAGCGATGGTCATCTTGACGCGTCCAAAGGGAAAGGTATAGGCGCCACCGAGATTCATGCCGTGGCCGGTTTGCACGCCCTGCTTTTGCAGCCAGGTGATGATCTCAAAATTGCTGATGGCGAGCGCACCGGTGCGTTTGCCGATGGCGACGGCATCGGCGCAGTGGTCGCCGTGACCGTGGGTCAGCAGGATAAAGTCGGCCTCGATAGCATCGGCGCCCACCGGCGCCACCGGATTGTTGGGGGCCAAAAAGGGATCGACGATGAGCTTGTGCGTGCCGGTGTCGATGGTAAAGGTCGAGTGGCCAAAATAACGCAGCTTCATGGGCATCGTTTCTCCTTTCAAAAACAGAAGCAACAAATCGCCTACGCAGTGACTTTCGCGGCCGGGATCGAAGTAGGCGCCAACCGAAACTGTTCGGGAGTATCGGAACGCTGGTCTTCAATATACGGCATTCGTAGCAAGTTTTCAAGTTGGGCGAGATCGATCTGGCGTTTGGTTTCATCCCAACGAATGCGCATGGACCGCTTTCTAGAAAAACAAAGCCAGACCCCCTATCGGCGAGTCCGGCCACTTGACAAGTCGAATTTAGCTTTGCGACGCAGACAACACCCAAAGGCGGCGTCTTGCCGGCAAATCAGGCAAAAGCAACACCCTCCTATGCCTCGCTCTCTTTGCGCCGACGGGCGGCGGCTTCGGCGGCCTTGCGTTTTAATTCTTCCAGACGGGCCTTCTTGGCATCGGCCTCTTCCATCTGAGCGACCGGCGCGCCATCGGCGACAGCTTCGCCGGTGGCCTGTCTGGCAGCAGCGGCTTTGGCAGCAGCCTGTTTCTTGAGCGCCTCTAGCTCTTCCTTTGATCGCCTGGGTTTGGCGCCAGCAGCGTCCCCGTTGCCGGCTGCTGCTTTGGCCGCCTTTTCGGCATCGGCGCGGGCTTTGGCTTCGGCTTTGGCGCGCTCCTCTTCCTTGGCCTTGCGCCGGAGCACCTCTTCCTGCTCCCATTGGGTAGGCCAGAGCGCTGCATAATACTCAACGGGCACGGTCAACTCGGCCTTGTCGTAGACCAGTTGCGGATAGCGATCATAGACAGCCAGCTCATAGTCATGGTCCATCTTGATGGCGTCAAAGGGGCAAAACTCGACACAGAAGCTGCAACTCATGCAGACCGCCACGTCGATAAAGAATTCACCCGGCCGCGCCACGGGCCGGCCATTGGCGTCGATATCGCGCACAATCCAGATACACTGGGGCGGGCAGACCTTGGCGCAGATGCCACAGGCGGTGCAGCGGTCTTCGCCGGTTTCTGTGTCCCAAATGAGCATGGGGATATAGCGAAAGCGTTCCGGCAGTAGACGCTTCTCTTCGGGATATTGGATCGTCAGGATGCCTTCCTGCTCGATGGGCTGCTCGATGATGCGCCGTCGATCATCCAGGATAATGCTGTCCTGGTAGCGGCTGGGCGCGCTCTGCCGATCATCACGGAAGGTATCGAGCGCGTGTTTGAGCGTGACACCAAGTCCCTTGAGAAGTCCGGTTCCGAACATGGAAAAACTCCTATAATGGTTAACGGTTATTGGTTAATGGTTAATGGTTAACGAACAATGGTCTAGCCGCAGCGTTAACCATTAAGCATTAATCGTTAACCATTAACCATTCTCACCGATCTACTTCGCCCAACACGATATCAATGGCGCCGAGAATGACAATGGCATCGGCGATCTTATACCCGACCGACATGGGGCCCAGCGCGTTCAGATTGATGTAACTGGGGGCGCGCACGTGGTAGCGGTAGGGGTTGGCCTTGCCGTCGCTCACGAGATAAAAGCCCAACTCGCCTTTGGGCGCCTCGACGCGCACATAGACTTCTCCTTCGGGCGGGCGTAGCGTGTAGCCGCCCTTGCCGCCCATGATCGTGCCAAAGCCCTGGTTCAGGGTGGTCGATGCGTAAGCCGGTGCGCCCTTCACTTCACCGCCCGGGATATCGCGCAGCGCCTGTTTTAGAATCTTGACGCTCTCGCGCGCTTCGAGCAGGCGGATATAATAGCGGGCATAAATGTCGCTTTCGGGCAACGTCGGGATATCAAAGTCGAAGCGGTCGTAAATGCAGTAGGGCTGCGCCTTGCGAATGTCGTAGGGAATGCCGGCGGCGCGAATCATCGGGCCGCTGATGCTAAGGGCGATCAAATCCTCGGCCGACAGATAGCCGACGCCGCGCCCGCGCGCCTTGACGATCTCGTTGCCGCTCAACATGCGGTCCAGTTCGTCCAGCACACGTGGCAGCCGCTCGTGGGCGACAAATTTGGCCTTTTCGAGCCAGCCAGGCGTCAGGTCGCGCACCACGCCGCCAAAGCGCATGTAATTGCACATCATGCGGGAGCCGCTCACCTCTTCAAAGAGATCCAGGATCATCTCGCGCTCTTCGATAGCGTAGAGGGCTGGTGTCTGCAGCGCCCCCAGGTCGTTCAAGATAAAACCAATCGACCAGAGGTGGTTGACGACACGGGTCATCTCAGCCATGATGATGCGGATATATTGTGCCCGCTCCGGCACTTCAATATCGGCTAGCTTCTCCACGGCGAGGGCATAGGCCAGGTTGTTGCTCATCGAGTTGATGTAATCGAGCCGGTCGGTAAAGGGCATGTTCATCAACCAGGTATTGCGCTCGCCGATCTTCTCGTGGTTGCGGTGCAAGTAGCCCATTTCAGGCTCCAGCGCCAGGATCGTCTCGCCCTGGATGCGGGTGATCATGCGGAAGACGCCGTGCGTGCTAGGGTGGTGCGGGCCGAGGTTGACGACGATGCTCTCGGTGTCGAGTTCTCCATTTTCGGCATATTCGGGCGCCTGGCTCACCGGCACATAGGTGATCGGCTCCTGCCAGCTTTCCGGGTCCCATGCTTCGGGATAGGTGGAGTTGCTGTGCCAGGGCAGCTTATCTTCGTGCCAGAGATAGCCTTCGGCGGGGTGGCGGCTCTTGAAGGGCTTGGCCGGCTCCTCAAAATAGGCCTCTTTCCAGTCCTTGCGCATAGGGTGGCCGTGAAAGCCCTCCCAGAGCAGGATGCGGCGCAGGTTGGGGTGCCCAGTAAACTTGATGCCGTAGAGGTCATAGACCTCGCGCTCTTGCAGGTTGGCGCCAGGATAGACGCTGGTGGCGGAGGGAACCGTCTCATCCTCCGGCACCCGCACATGCAGGTTGAGATGGCCGCCACCCTTCCTCGTGCTGTAGAGGTGGTAGACCGTCTCAAACCGTTCGCTCACACCCGCGCGGGCCTTGCCGCCATAGGTCTGATAGTCCACCGCGGTGACGCTCGAGAGAAAGTCATAGCCCTCGTGGTCACGCAGATGGGTCAGCAACGAGATCAGCTTGTCCGGCGCCACAATCAGACCTGGATCCATGTTCTCGGCCCAGCGGCCAAGAACGGCGCCGGGGATTACGTCGTTGTAAGGCAGCGACGCGTCCACCGTATTTTCGCCTACCGGCGCTTCAGCCACAAGAGTCGTATCGCTCACAATCATTTCCCTGTGTTTCCTGCGTTATTGTGACTCGCTTTGCGGCACATTTCGCAAAAAGTTGATGTAATCCAAATCAGATGCATACTCGTCAGGCAGTCAACATCGCCACAATTTTTGCAATGACTTCCTGAATCTTGTCACTCTTCAGTCTACCTGCCTGATACTCAATGATACGCTCATCAATCGAGAACAGGTGACAAGCTCGCACAAAGCTATCTATGCGCAGCCCGCCGCTCTCAAAATCGGCCCTTGTTATTGGCACATCATACGCATCGCCGCGACCACGACTGGTGATCATGCACAAGACAGGATCAAGTCCTGCAGGCGAGGCAATTACAAGGGCAGGGCGGCGCTTGTAATTGCTAAAATCGGAAAAATCGAGCGGCGCAACGACTATGTCGCCTTTTGTAAATACGCCCACGCTTCGTCTTCTTCCGGTGTATCCCAGTATTTTGCGAGCGAACGGACCGATGCACGACCCCAATCGTGCTCATCCATCTCCCCGTCGACAACAATTGGCTTGGCTTCGGTCGTGGCAATCAATCTTGCCTGCAACAAGAGTGCAAAGTCAAGCAATTGCGTTTGCTGGTAGCGCGGTAATGTTCGCACGATTCGGATGAGCGTTTGCTCATAACTGACAGGCTGAATTCCCGCTTCGTTTGCCATAGCTCATTCCCTTCACGACCAGCTATTACGGCACACCCCGCTTGTTACACAGCTTGCCGAATCCTTGCCAGATAGCGCTGGCGTACTTCCTCCAGGTGCGCCTTCTGTTCGTCGCTGAGTAGTCGTGGCTTGATCCGTTCGGCAGCCCCACCGGCTGCGGCGCGGGCCGCGCCTTCGCCCAGCGTATGTTCGCGGATGATCTGCACCTGGCGCGGGTCAAAGATGTCGGGTCCAAGCACTGGAACCGGGACAAACTCGTTGGTCCCTTTCTGATACCAGGCCACCTTGGCGATACTCTGGCGCTCGACCTTGTCGTGCAGCTTGAGCAAGCCATAGATGAGCGCTTCCGGCGTGGGCGGGCAGCCGGGCACATAGACATCGACCGGAATATAGGTGTCGATGCCGCTCACAACGTTGTACCCTTCCTTGAAGGGGCCGCCACCGGTGGCGCAGGCGCCCATGCTCAGCACATAGCGCGGTTCGGCCATCTGGTTGTAGATGCGCACGATGGCCGGCACCATCTTCTTAGTGACCGTGCCCGAGACGATCATCAAATCGCTCTGGCGTGGGCTGGGGCGCATCACCTCCATGCCAAAGCGGGCCAGGTCATAGCGGCTGGCGGCAGTGGCAATCATCTCGATGGCGCAGCAGGCCAGCCCAAAGAGCAACGGCCACATGGCCGACTTACGGCTCCAGTTATAGACCTTGTCCAGCGTCGTGATCAACACATTCTGCTGCAACTCCTCCGGCACGACAATTCTATCGTGGAGGAATTCCTGCACCTGAACTTGTTTTAGATTTTGAAAGCTTTGCGCCGAAGTGGTCGACACGGCTTGCTCCTCAAGAATTCATGTTAAGCTAACCCGTTTTAGAACGGGGGCTCCCAAACAATTGTCAGCATCAAGGGTGCCAGCATCAAGTGGAACGCATCAAGTGGAACATAGACAACACCCATTATCAATTGTCGATTGACAATTGTCAATTATCAATTCCCTCAGGCGGGCACGGGCATTGGCAGCCCAAATTGCTCCATAACCCAGTAGGCCCAGTCGACACAGCGTTGGCGGGTGAGATTGGGTTGGTTATCATGGTCGAGCGGCAGACCCATCATCACATCCTCGAACTGGCCCCTGGAGAACTCAAACTCAAAGCCATCTCTAGGCCAGAAGCCAACCAGTTCGGCACCCAGCGCGGCCACTTTGTTGCCGATCATACCAATGGCGTCCACAAAGGTATTGGAATAACCGTACTGGTCACCGTTGCCAAAGAGCGCCACCTTGCGGCCCTTAAAATCAACGATGTCTAGTTCGTTAAATTTCAGATTCCAGTCGTCCTGCAATTCGCCGATGTTCCAGGTGGAGCAGCCAAAGATGAGGTACTGGTACTTTTCCATGGCCTTGAGGTTTTGCGAAGAGACGATAATCATGTCGACATCGGCCACGCCGCTCTTTTCGATCTCTTCTTTGATGATGTTGGCCGCCGTCTCACCGGCACCGGTGGAGCTGCCGTAGAACAGTCCGATTCTTGGCTTATCTGCCATAACACGCTACTCCTGTTGTTCGCAGGCTTTCTCTGCTGGCACCTCCGCTTTGCCAGGCTGCGATTGCACCAGATTGCAGAGGAGGAAATCGCCAGTCCATCCTGGGCATTATACTCGTTGAATCACTTTACTGTCAAGTTCATTTTTTCACAAGCACATTTACAACGCATCTGCGCAAACACCTCGCCCAGCCAGTTGAGCATGGCCTGATTGAGCAACAAAAAATCGCCAATTTGTAGACACGGGTACTCTCTAACGTGTCAAGCCGCGACTCTTTTGTTCGCCTATCCGACGAACAGTCGATTTGTGAGATATCAATTCTTGATTGCAAGAAAAACTATGGTAAAACAAGCTCTACATCCTATTACCAGCCACCATGCGCCCGCCGGGCGCGCCTCACACAAGCAACCATGATCGATTTACGCCATAGCGTTCGGGTGCTCGCCAGACTTTGGGTGTGTTTCAGGAGCCCGAGCCAGTTCATCTGTATTGCGATATTGCTTCTGGCGCTGGGGCGGATTGCCCTGGTCGATCCACCGGCGCTCTCGGCGCAGGGGACAATACCGCCCGGCGAACCACACCTCTTTTTACCGGTGATCTTCACCACAGCAGCAAATCCGGGATCGAACCCCAACTTTGCCAGCAATACGCCGATTTGGGCACACGCTGGTGCTCCTGCCGCTCACGAGGTGGCGCTGTTTCGCCATCAGTTTTCCCTGCGTGCAGCGCGCACTGATGCTAGATTGCACATTTTTGCTGACACACGCTACGAAGTGTGGGTGGATGGGCGGTGGATTGGCCGCGGGCCGGCGCGCTTTTCGCAGACACGCCACGAATACGATACATATCCGCTGGGCGACTTATCACCTGGCGAGCATCTGGTTGCGGTCTTGGTGCAGTGGGCGCCCAATACCCGCCGCTCTGAATCCATGGCGCCACATCTCCTGGCGCACATTGAAGGGAAGAGCGCAGCCGGGACACAAGTTGTCGCCCGCACAGATGGCAACTGGAAAGCCTTGCTCTCCTCTGCCTGGCGCCAGGATGCAGCCCCGCTGCATAGCTGGCAACTCATTGGCCCGACCGAGCTGGTCGATCTGCGCCAGTTGCCGGTCAATTGGATGATGCCGGCTGTGGCCGACGACAGTTGGCCCAACGCCGTCACCCGCCCCGTGGGAGGACACATCCATTATACGGAGCGGTCTATCCCGTTGCTCGTACAGGTTCCAAGAGCCGCCACTGTAATCGATGCGGGTATCCTCTCGCCAGGTCGTATCCTCGGCCAGGTGACACCATCCGAGCCGGCGCCCTATAGCTGGACCTTCACCCTTCACCACCCGGCGACTATCACGCTAGAAACGCTCAGCGAACTCCAAAGCGAGCCAACCGGCCAATTCATGAGAGGGGTGTTCCCAAAGTTTTATACGGAACTGTTCAGCGAACCCCAAAGCGGTGTTCTTCCCGCCGGGTTGTTGAACGGCCAGCCACTCGACTGGACGCCTATCGGCGCTCTACGCCCAGATGTCTTGCGCGCAACAATGTCCCTCCCGGCCGGGACGCACACATTGTCATTCCCAGAGACACCGCTAAACAACGGATGGGTCTTTGGTGTGACACCTACGCCCGGGCTAGAGACTGCCCTACCCTTTGCCCAGGGCAATCATGCCGGGCGGCGGCTCCTGTTGGCGGAACCGGTGAGCCGGCCAGAGTCGGTGGCCGTGGACGGCAACAGCGCCAGCAGTGGGCTTGATTTGCATGTGGTGGCGGCGCCAGCCTATGTTGTGCTCGATCTGGGGCGGGTGGTGCATGGCCGGCTTGCGGTCACAGTCACCGGCCCGGCTGGCACGATCCTCGACATCGGCTGGGATGAACGGTTGCTGGCGGGAACCAGGCGCCCCCTCCCGCACCCTGGTTCGCTCCACGCCGAGTGGAACCAGGTGGATTCGTGGGTGCTGGATGGAACGCCGCGGGCAATTAGCACGATCGATACGCGGGCTGGCCGTTACATTCTGATCGCTGTATGGGGTGCGGCGCCAGTCGAATTTCGCGATCTCCAAGTGTACGAGGAACGCTCTCCGGTGACCCAGCGCGGTTGGTTTCGCTCCTCCAACCCTCGGCTGGACCATATCTGGCAACTGGGCGTTGAAACGCTCTATGCTTCGTTGCAAGATGCCTATGCCGACCCCTGGCGCGAGCGCGGCCAGTGGTGGGGAGACGCCTATGTGACCGACCACATGGCCCAGGTAGCGTTCGGTGAGACGTATCTCTTACGGCGCGGGTTGCTCTTTATGGCAGAATCGTTTCGGAACGGCCAGCCAACGGCCTTTGCGCCCAATGGTGATGGCGCACAGTTGCTCGATTATTCCATGCTCTGGGCGCAAAGCTTGTATGACTACCTCAAATGGAGTGACGATCAGGCGTTTGTCCACCAGCTCTACCCGGCACTCAAGAGGCTGATGTCGTACCTGGAGACCCGGCGCAACCCTGACACCGGTCTGCTTGATATTGCCCCCGGACACTGGAGCCAGACAGCCTTGATCGATTGGGTTGGCAACGCCAGCCGCTCTGGCCAATCGACTGCGCTCAACGCGCTGTATTACGGTACGTTGCTGGATGCCGCCGCGATTGCCGAGCGTCTGCTCGAGCCGGCACAGGCCACAAGTTGGCGGCAACAGGCCGCAGCGCTCAGACAACAGATCAATGATCGGCTTTACCTGGCAGGCGAGGATCGGTATGCAGCAAGCATCCTTGCTGGCGCCCTGGTCGCACCCACTACCCATGCCCAGGCCTGGCCGCTGGCGTTTGGGGTCACGCCTCCCGAACGGGTAGATGCGGTGGCAACGGCGCTCTTAAATCCGTTCCGCGTTGAGATATTTGGCATGTATTGGGTCTTAGAAGGGCTGGCCACTGCCGGGCGGATAGCAGAAGCGGTCGAGCTGGTCGAGACGTACTATGGCCGGTTGCTAGACCAGGGCGCCACCACATTGTGGGAAGGCTGGGAGAGCAATCTGCACTATCGAGCAGCGTTGTCGCATAGTTGGGGAGGCGCACCCACCTGGTTTCTTACAACTCGTATCCTTGGCGCCTGGCGGGCTGGACCCAATCAATGGGTGGTGCAACCTGCTTTTGAGGGGGTCGATTGGGCGGCCGGCGCGCTCCCGCTGCCCGCGGGTGATCTCCAGGTGGAATGGCAGCAGCCATCCTGCACAGAACGCACGTTGACAGTCACTGCCCCCACAGAGAGCAACGGCGAAATTCGTCTATCCACCGCCCGCCTGGTAGAATTACGACTCAATGGAACGGTGACGTGGGCGGGTGGAAGCGCGCTGTCCGACCGTGTCCAGATGAGAGACGGGCTGATCCAGATCGGCTCATCC
>QEUW01000194.1 GCA_003577005.1 Chloroflexota bacterium
CATCCGCTTCTTTGTGGCGACCACGCCCTACAAACTGTGGGGGCGCTTTGAACTCGAACGCAAGTTGTTCGGCCTGGATGTTCCTCAGGAGCAACAAGGTGTTTTCCTGGCCGGCACCGACCGGTTGGGGCGGGATATGTTCTCGCGCATCGTCTATGGGGCGCGCATTTCGCTTTCTGTGGGGCTGGTGGGTGTCTTGATCAGCCTGGTGTTGGGTATCTTTCTCGGCGGGATATCCGGGTACTATGGAGGTACGGCGGATAATATTATCCAGCGCACCATAGAGTTTCTCCGTTCCATGCCCAGCATTCCCCTGTGGATGGGTCTCAGCGCCGCGCTACCGCCTAGTTGGCCCATTGTCCGTGTCTATTTTGGCATCACCGTCATCCTCTCGCTCATCGGCTGGACGGGCATGGCGCGCGTGGTGCGCGGCCAGTTTCTCCAGTTGCGCGAAGAGGATTTTGTCACGGCGGCCCGGCTCTCTGGCGCCAACGAGCTGCGCATCATCTTTCGGCACATGGTGCCCTCGTTTCTCAGCCACATCATCGCCTCGCTGACCCTGGCGATCCCCGGCATGATCCTCGCCGAGACTGCGCTCAGCTTTCTGGGCCTGGGGCTGCGCGAACCAGCCATCAGTTGGGGTGTGCTGCTGCAAGAAGCGCAGAACATCAGCGCCGTGGCCATTGCCCCATGGACGATGACCGCACCGGCCGCCATGGTGGTGCTTGCTGTACTGGCGCTCAATTTTGTTGGCGACGGGTTGCGCGATGCCGCCGATCCGTACGCCGCCTGAAGGCAAATAAAACCGGCCCAGATCACAGAATGATTTGTGCCAACTCTCAATCGATTATGAAAGGAGTCAGCCAATTTATGGTTATCAAGGGTCGAGACATCCCCGAAAAGAACTATCGCAAAGGCTATGACGTGTCGTCGCAGGATCAGATCAGCCACTTTGCCGTGCGTATCACTACGCCACAAAACCCGTTTGAACCCGAAAAACACGGTGAGCGGCGTTTCTGGTACATTCTAGAGGGGGAAGCCACCGTCACAGTTGACGGCACAACTACCGCTGTCGAGCCGGGCGACCTGGTCCTACTGGCGCCGTGGACCGAACACAGCCTGCGCACAAATGGGTGGGTGCGCTGGATCTGCTTTGGGTAGGACAGACAACGTTCGTCATGACCAGGTTCGGTTGACCTTTTAGCCTGTCCAGCGGTGCGATGCACTTGAAAAGTGCGTTGCACCTTACCGGTGCAACGCACGGTTGCAGCGCCAGTCGAATCAATCGCTGCGACACCAATTGGCAACAGAACCTGGAAATGAGCTTTCATAGTAGACAGGTAGACAGGTGATATTTGCCTGTCTACCTGTCTACAAAACTCCCTCAATCCCGATAAAGTCTATCATGAAAGGAACATCACTGTGGCGCGCAAATTGAAGCTGGCGTTGATTGGGTTGGGGCGGCGTGGCCGGCGGTCGCACCTGCCGGTCTACCCCAAGCTCAACGATGTCTACGACTTTGTCGCCGTGTGCGACAAGGACGAAACCGTGCTCAAGGAAGTGGCCGAGGAGTACGATGTCAACACGTATACCAGTGTAAAGGATCTGGTTGCCAGGGAGCGGCTGGATGTCGTGGATGTGGTGGTGCCGGGCGATGCGCACCACGCCGTCTGCTGCTTTCTGGCCGACCAAGGCATCCACATGATTGTCGAAACACCCATCGCACCGACCCGCCCCATGGCCGACCTGATGATCGATGCGGCAAAGCGAAACAACATCAAGTTGGAAGTGGCCGAAAACTATCACCGCACGGCCATGGCCCGCTTCCAGGCGCGGGTAATCGAAGCCGGCGTCATCGGCGAGGTGGGTCGCATCTACCGCATTTTTTACGAAGGTGGTTACCACGGCATGAGCATGTTGCGTCTGTTGGCCGGTAGCCCGCCCACCTCAATCCTGGGTATTACACATGTCACGCCCGTTGTGCCCATCATCGACCGCATGTTGCGCCGCCACACCGAGGAAAGGTGGGTGACGAGCTATCTCGACTTCGCCAACGGCGCCGCTGCGGTCATGATCTACTCGAATGTGATCCACGCCCGTTCGTTGGGCCGCAAGGCCACCGGCATCTCGCAGATCGATGGCACACGTGGCGCCATCGTGGGCACCGCCATCCACTACACGCGCCCCGAAGAGTACGAGAAGGGCGCCGTGGCTCAAGCCTATGAACCCCAGTTTATCTCCACAGAAGTCAACGGCGTTCAGGTGTTAGACCGCATCCTTGTCGAGCTGCCGGACCAGACCATCGTCTGGGAAAATCCTTACGCCCACCTGGGTATCGGCGAGGAAAAGGGCCGCAGCATCGACATGGCGGATCAGCTCATGAGCATTGCCAACGCCGTGCTCCACGACACCGAGCCAACCTACGGCGCGCACGCGGCCCGGCTGGACCAGGAGATGGCCCTAGCGGCGTCCGAATCGGCCCAGATGGACCGCCAACCACTTTCCTTTCCATTGCGCGAACCGTCGCAGACGGAGACCGGTATCCACGAGCGGTTCAAGGCGACCTACGGCTATGAGTACCACGAGATCGAGCCGTTGCTGGACGTCTGGTATCCGCGCCGGTAAACTGCCGATATGACCCATGACCACCGCTATGTTGAGCAAGGAAGCCACTATGACCGATCTCAGAGGACGTTATTTTGTAGAGGCCACGGTGGAGGCGGGTCCCGCCAACCGCGCTGATGCCATCGTCTTCACCCCGTTCGATGGCCGGCAACTCCTCTGGCACGCCGGCAACGACACTCCCTTTCATCCGCTCTCGCTGGAGGTATTCGAGATCGACGAGGATGGGCAACCCGTGCGACAGGTTCCCGCGCAACTGGATGAGGGTGTGCTCACCTGGATTGCGCAGGGCGAACTGGCTGCGGGCGGGCGCCGCCGCTATCGCATCGGCTTCGACGGCCAGGACGCTCCCGCCATGCAGAGCCTGGGCAAGCCCGTCTTTCGCGACCGGGTGATCGTCACCGACTTGGGTAAAGAACTGCTCGTCTCGCAGAATACGACTGAGCTAGGCCGCTATCGCTATCGTGACGTGTGGAAACCTTTCTTCTACCCGCTCAACGGCCCCCACGGCAGCGTGGTGCGCGGCATCGAGAGCGAGCATCCGCACCAGCACGGTCTCTATCTCTCCTATGGCGGTGAAGATTGTCTGGGCGTCAACATCTGGTCTGAGGTGGGGACGGTGCGGCCACCGCTTGGCCCGGCCGGCAAGATGCTCCACGACACCTTCGAGTGGATCGAATACGGGTGGGTCTACGGCCAGTTCCGCCAGCGGCTCACCTATGTCAAACCCGACGGCCACCCATTCGCCCGCGAGTTGCGCACCGTTCGTTTCTACGCGCCAACTGCCGACATCCGCATTGTCGATTGGACCGTGCGGCTCGAGGAGCCAGCGGACACCGGGCAGCGACGGGTGGCCCTGGCCTGCCGCGTGGCAAACTCCATGCGTGTGCGTGACCAGACGCAAAAGAGCGACGACGGCATGATGGGTGCGCTGCGCGAAAAGCCCGGACGGATCGAGAACTCTGCCGGCGGCGTAGGCGAGCTGGCGTCACGGGGCGGCGCTTTCAACTGGTTGGATTTCTCCGGTCCCGTGGAGGAGGGCTGGAATGGAATCGCCCTGTTCGACCACCCGGATAATCCTGGCCCCGGTGCCTTTAGCTGCCGCGAGTACGGTGTCTTCACCGTGGGCCGGTCCTACCCCACCGACCGCACGGCCCGTAGTGGCGCTGCCCTTTTCCGCTATCGTGCCTATATTCACGCTGGCGACGCCACACAGGGGAGGGTGGCCTGCGCCTACGAAGATTACGCCCATCCCTGCCGGGTAGTCCTGGCCACGGAGATCGGCCAGCAGTAAGGGTACGCAACGGTGTAGCGCGCCGTTCTCGCCACCTGGTTCGTTACCTGGTTCGTTGTTGACAGAGCTGTTTGCCATTCAACGCCTCCGGCACAGGCGGCCTGGTGCGCCTAGAGGCGGATACCTGAAGGCGCTCGATACCGCCCCTCGCCGTGAGACGGTGGCGCTGACGAATCCGAGAACCAGGCAAAACGTAGGTGCGATTTCCATACCGCACCTACGTAATCCACAGTAGCGCCCAAGACGCGCCGGGGGCATCTGCCGAAGAACTCGGTCAAAACTGCGCCAGAACGTCTGGCCGTGATCGTCTGTGGTGCCCTCAAGCTACTTGATGCACGCCTGCCGGCGAGATGGCGAAAATCCGGTCACCGACGCCCGGTGTGATGGTGTAGCCGCCAGTGAAGCTGGCAAAGGCGGGGAGCAGGGCCTGCTGGCGCCCAAAAAGGAAACAGGGGAAGCGAAGTTGCGCGGCTGCGCGCTGGCGAAGGGAGATCATGGGGTGAAGATGGCCGGCCAGCCGGTAGCTCTCATCCGGCATACCCGGTTCGGCCGGTGCGTGACAGCACAAGAAGGGTGGCAGAAGCAGCGACTCACCGGCATCATGGATGCGCCACTCGTCTGGCGAAGGGCCAGCGTAGCGGTCGTGGTTGCCGCGCACGAGCAGCACATCGAGCGCATTATGCCGGCCACGCCAGGCTGTGACGGCATCCATCGTGTCGGTTGTGCGCCCAGGGCGAGCATGAAAGAAATCACCTAATATTACCAGCCGCTCCGCGCCGGTCACAGCCAGCACCGTTTCTAGTCGGGCCAGGTCCTGATGGAGTCCACCTATGGGGAGCGGGATCCCCGCTGTGCGAAAGGTAGCATCCTTGCCAAAATGGGTATCGGCGATCAAGAGCGTCGCGGTGCGCGGCCAAAAGAGCGCACGCTGGGGTAACAGCGCCAATTCTTCACCATGGCAAGTGATCGTGTGCATGACGCTTCAATCGGTAGCAGGTCCCAGCACTCCGGTGAGTTGGCCGCGATGCCAGGGGGTGCCGATCAGGGGCAGCAACCAGCGGTCCAACCCATACCAGCCTGCCACTTTCCATGCCAGCATCAGCAGGATCGACAGCGCAAAGAGCAGTGCGTTGGTGCTAGCTGTACCCGCCATAATAAAGTTCCAGTTCATAAACGCACCAAAAAAGGCTGCGATCCCGGTCAGGGCTCCTACGATCAGTGCCAGACCGACGATGACTTCACCCCACATGATCAGGTCGGCAAACCAGGTGTACCAGCCGTTATCGAGCATAAACTGGATAAAGCTGCGATACCAGCCAAACGCAATCGCCGGCCGGCCCGCTTCAGGAATAGTGACGGCATTGGTCCAGAAGCCTCGTAACTGCTCACCGCTGGCCCACGTCCCGCCGCTAATTTTGCCCCAGCCGGACGAGAGCCACGAGTAGCCCACATAAAGCCTGATGACCAACCAGAGCCAGGCAAAGCGCGTTGTGCTAAAGAGCGTATGCGCCAGCGGTGGGTCTGGGATGACGATCTCACCGCGCTGATTGACGACTTGTTGTGTACTCATCGCTCTCTCCCTCAGAGTACCTGCTGCCGTGGAACCGACCACGGCGCATACACACCTTGTAAACACAGCGTAGCCTATACCCTGACCGCGGCTTATACAAGTCGGTGCGATCACAATCTCTTGAAGATTTGTGTATACTCCCGGAAGGTGGTAAAGCCAAATTTAGCATAGAAATCCACAATCACCAGCCAGTCGATAACGCAGCCGTTTACCCCATTGTTGTGGAGGCGACGAAGACCGGCGTCTACCAGAGCGGCGCCATAGCCGCGGCCGCGGCGGTCGGCGCTGACCCCCACTGTGCCCAGTTGGCCCCAGGGTCGTGGTAACGTGTACGGAAAAAAGCGCTCAATCGGCTGCCCGGAATCTTCAAAGGTTACAATGCAAAAGCCATCCACACCACGTTTGGTCCACAGGAGCATATAATCGGAGATCCGGCAGTGGGGGTTGCGGAGAAACTCCTCTGCCGTATAGCGCCAGCGGCCCGGGAACTCGCGCCGGAGAAAGGTGAGCAGCGCTTCCTGATCCTTCCGTTGCGCCGGGCGCACCACCCCATCGATCTCGCGCACGGTGGGTGGGGGTTCATACTTTGCCAGGTTGGCGGCCATGTCCCATACCGTGCCGTTATCCTGATAGCCGTGGCGCTGAAAAAAGGGAAGCGAATCCAGCTCCACCGGCACGCCAGGGGTGAAAGGGCGAAGACTCGTCCCCACCACGACCCCCTGGCAACCCTGCGCCGACAGCCACGCTTCGGCCCAGGCGAGCAGCGCGGAACCGATGCCCCGGCGTTGAGCGTGCGGAGCGACGGCAATGAGGTCGATCCAGCCGATTTCCGGCGCCATGACCTCCGGCTCGCCCTTGAGAACGCTGGCCAACACGACCCCAACCGGCTCGCTATCCGCCAAGGCAATGCGACCGGCCTGAACGCCGCCCGTGCTGGGTTCGAGATTGAAACGGACAAACTTTTCTGAGAGGTTCAGGCCGCTGCCACAGGCAGCATTCCACACCGTCACCAACGCCTGCAGATGCGCCGGGTCGTGCCGGTTGAACTCAAGATTCATCGTTTGCACGGCTACCTTCGCTTTCTGACCGCAAAAAACAGAGGAGGCTCTCCGCAACGCCTTGTGCTACCTGATCCGGCCGGCTGGCCAGCAACTCCTGGTCACCACCCAGAAAACCGAGCTCGATGATTGCGGCCGGTGTCTGAGGGTCGACGGTGCGAAAGGCGTGATAATTGATCATGTCGTGGGTAATCGTATTCGGATGGTGGGCCAGGCCAGTCACCGCTGGATAATGGAGGTCGATACATTCGATGAGCCGCGCCTCGACGCTGCGCAGGGGGCTGTCCGGCGCAGATGCGGCTTTATAGCCGCTGGCATCGACACAACTGTCCGCATGAAGGCTGAGGAGCACGTCAGCGCGCAAGCCCGCCAGCCGGGTGTCAAATTCCTCCAGGACCAGCACATCGGCGCCGGCTCGACGGAGGCGTTGTGCAACCCGCTCGGCGATGGCGGCGTTGACCGCCGCTTCGGTCAGCGCCGGATCGCTTGGGTTATCGCCACAGACGGCTCCCGAGTCATAGCCAGCGTGACCGCTGATCAACGCTACGCGTTTGGCAAAAGCAGCGCCCACCAGCGTCTGGGGGATCAGCTGGTCGAGCAGCGGCACGCCAAAGCCACCCAGGCGCGCCACGATGAGGACAATGCTTGCCAGGGCTACCAGGCTGACTGCGCCGATGATTCGATGGGCGAGTTGCAGGGTGCGATAGCGCACGCCGGTCACCTTTCTGTAGGGCAAGATGGTAGCTTGCCCTACACCATGTGAACCAAGAATTGACAGCGGATTCTCCACACGATAGACTTTGGGTTTGAACCCGGATCGAGTAGACTTAGAGCCATGTTTAACTATATTTCGCGCCGCCCTGGGCAAGGTGGCGCGCAACGTAACGACCCAGGCCGAAGCGCCAATGGCGCACCCCCAATGCATGAACTGGGGGCGATGTTGCGCAAACGCCGCGAAGCAATGGGCGCAACGCTGGCCGAGGTTGAAACCGCCACCAAAATCCGCCAGAAATATCTCGCCGCATTGGAGGCCGACGAATGGCAATTGCTGCCCGGCGAGGTCGTTGGCCGCGGCTTTTTGCGTAATTATGCCACCTATTTGGGTCTGGACGCCAATGAGTTAATCGAGCGGCGGCGCGCTGTAGCTGATCCCAGCCTGGCCATTGCGCTGGCTGGCACCAGCGCGGCGTCGGCGCTTCCACCCCAACGCCCTGTAGACTATCGCCCCAAAGATGTGCCGCTGCACGAGGAGGATGAAGGTATCGAACAGCGCCGGGAGTTACGGCTGGGTCCCTTCTTTGCCACCGCCGGGGTCGTGGTGCTGCTCATTCTAGTGCTCTGGGGCGTTACAGCGTTTGGGGGGCGTGTGCTCAGCGGTGTCGGTGCTCTCTTCACTGGCACGCAAGAGTGGGCCAGTAGCGTCATGAGCCCGGCAACGGCGACACCGACCGAACCGGCACAGGTTGCAGCCGTTGGCGATAATATCCCCACGTTCACCCCGACTGCCGAGATCCCAGCGACACCGGCAGGCGCCAGCAGCGAGGTGCAGGAGGATGCCGCCAACCGCGGGGTTGGCGGCGAGAGCGCGCAAGTAAATCTGGTACCGACAGCCACACCCACACCACTGGCGGAGGGTGCAGCAGTTGCGCCAACGGCTACAACACAAGTAGAAGTCTCACCACCGACAGAAACATCCCCCCCCGAACCGCCCACGCCAACACCGACCGACACACCAGCGGCCGAACCGCCTACCCCAACACCGACCGATACGCCGGAGGATACGCCGACTCCCGAACCACCACTGGTTGTCGCCCCTGCATGTCCTGACCCGCGTGCTGTGATCTCTGCGCCTGGAGTCAACGCCGTCGTCTCGGGCAATGTTTCCGTCACCGGCCGTGCTGCACACGAGATATTCGAGTACTACAAACTAGAGTATGCACCGGGCGCCGACGCCGCCGATGGGTTTTTCTACTTTGGCGGCGCCAATTCTCAAGTCGAGGGTGGTCTCTTGGGCGCCTTTAGCAGTAGCGCAGTGGCTAACGGTGTCTACACGATTCGCCTCACCGTCGTGGATCAGACGGGCAACTTCCCACCGCCGTGCCAGGTGACAGTCGTGGTACAGAATTGAGGACGATGGACGGTGGTTCATCACCCATCGTCTATCGTAGATACGCCCCAGCCACGCCCCCATCCACCGTGATCGCCGCACCCGTCGTCCGGCTGGCGCGCGGGCCGGCCAGGAAGCTGATCGCCTCGGCGATATTTTCTGGGTAGACGTTCACCTTGAGCGTTGTGCGCTGGCGATAGTAATCATCCAGTTCCTCGGGCTTGATCCCGTAGCTTTTTGCTCGCGCCTCGCGCCAGCCCGCGTCCCAGATGCCGCTGCCTTGGAGCACAGCATCGGGCAGTACCGAATTGACACGGATGCCGGCGGCGCCTCCCTCCTCTGCCAGACAGCGCGCCATGTGGAGCTCGGCCGCCTTGGCTGCGCTATAAGCGGCTGCGTTGCGCCCGGCAAAGACGCTGTTCTTGCTCGCAACATAGACCAGACTGCCGCCCATCCCCTGCTGCCGCCAGATGCGGAAAGCCTCGCGGCTGACCAGAAAATAGCCCTTGCCGAGGATGTCCATGTTCTTGTTCCAGTCGGCGATGCTCGTCTGCTCGATGGGTGCGCTGATGGCGATGCCGGCATTGCTGACTACAACATCGACGCCGCCATAGGTCATGACCACGGTCTGAAAGGCCGTAGCTACAGCTTCCTCATCGGTGACATCGCAATGCACAGCGATGCTACGACCCAGACCGTGTTTCTTGGTCAACTCTTCGGCCACAACCTGGGCGCCTTCCTGGTTGATGTCAAAGATGGCGACATGGGCGCCATCCTCGGCCAGCCGTCGCGCCGTAGCGCGCCCGATGCCACTGGCCCCGCCCGTGACGATAGCGATGCGGCCCGCCTGCTCGCGCGGGGCCGGGCGCAGCTTCAACTTGTAAAGCTCCAATGGCCAGTATTCGACATCATACGCCTCCTGCGGCGTGAGGCTGATGAATTCACCCACGCTCTGGCTGCCCTCGATGACGGCGATGGCGCGCTGGTAGAGCTGGTTGCTCACATCGGCGCCGAGCGCATCCGGCCCGGTGTTGACCATGCCCAGGCCGGGGACGAGGATCACACGGGGTGCCGGGTCGCGCATTTCATCGCCGGGGTGGGCGCACTGGTCAAAATAGGCTCGATAACTCTCCATGTACGTTTGCACACCGGTCGCCAACTTGGCAG
This sequence comes from Chloroflexota bacterium, assembly GCA_003577005.1. The sequence continues at coordinate 9,819 of QEUW01000194.1, forward strand.
AGAGAGTAGCCACATCTTCGGCCGGTGTCCAATCCACAAAAAGCGGCGTCCGCTTCGTATGCACCAGATGGTCGGGGCAGGCAGCGCCGATCTGCGACCAGGTGGCGGCGTGTTGGCTGTTGACAAATTCGAGCACGCGCTCGCTGTCGTCCACCTTGAGGATGGCCGGCGTCTCTTTGCTCACCGCCCCGCGCAGCCCCGGCAGCACCTGGGCAAAGAGCTGGCGGCGCTGCCCGGCGGACAGTTTCGGAATTCCGGCGCTGACATAGACCCGGCGATCGTTGCGCCGGCTGGCGATGAAATCTTCGGCCTCCTGAATGGTGCGGATCGTGTTGTCATAGCACTCGCGGCTGCTCTCGCCCCAGTTGACCAGGCCGTGCTTGCCCATGATAACCAGCCCCGCGTGCGGGTTGGCGCGGATGCCCTCGCCGATCCATTTGCTCAGCGTAAAGCCGGGGCGGATATAATCGACCCAGACCATGCGGTCGCCCCAGATCTCGCGGCAGAGTTCGGGGCCGTTGGGGGTGCAGGCCAGGCTGATGATAGCGTCGGGGTGGGTGTGGTCCACATGTCTGGCGGGGGTAAAGGCGTGGAGCAGCGTCTCGATAGATTGGCGTGGCCGGTCGAGCGCGTGGGTGCAGTGGGCGAGATAGGCAACCATCTCTTCATCGCTCATCCGCTCGCGGCCCATAAGCGGGAGGATCTCGGCCAGACGCAGCCCGGCAAAGCCCTTCTCGGTGATGGTGGCCACATCGCTGCCGGAACCTTTGACCCAGAGCACCTCGACCTCGCGGCCAAGGTGGTCGCGCTCCTTCAACTTTGCGCTTGTATTGCCGCCGTAGATGTTGACCACGGCGCGGTCGCGGCCGAGCAAGTTGCTGCGATAGACCAGCCCGTCGAGCGCGGGGTTTTGGCGGGCTTCGTTTTCATTCCATAGATTTTGCGGCATAAAATTTTCCTTCGAGCGAGTTAAGAAAATTGCAGCTTTGGTCAGCGAAATCCTGCTGCCCGCAATTGTGCATCCACCCAGACCGCATCTGCCCCAGTGAGCGGCGGCTCAGCTTCCGCTCGATAGTCGATCCGCCGGCCATACCCGCCACGGTCGTACAGCGCATGGAAGATGCGATTTAGGTCTATAACGGGTTCCTGGTCTCCTGGCCTAAGCGGCAGGTAAAAGCCGGGGATCGGCTGGCGCACCCCAAAGGGCAGCAGTACTGCTCGCGGACGCAGTTCAGCCCGGCTGACCAGGATGCGGTAATCCGACTTGCTTCCTGCCTGACCGCTGCTCATCATCATTGGCTCGCCGCCGCGTAAGAGATCGATTTCGACCAGATGAGTCAACGTGTCAAATATCTGTAAACGCTTGCGTTCATACTGTTGCCTGCCTTCGCCGGACCGCTTATTGGCTGGTGACAGGATTTCCAAGACAGTGACAACTTCGTCTTGACTATCCCGAATTTCCAGATACCGTTCGGTGACTTCTTCCAATCGCGGCAATTCAACAATGACAGGGTCTGTCGTCGGCACACCGGACGGCACTGCAAGCACGCGGCTCTGTCCATTTGTCGGTTTCACCGGCTGAATCACGGCAACATCTGGGCGGCTGACAAATGTCAACTGTTCGGGCGCAACGCTGTAGGTGCGCTCTTCGATGGCCACGTAGTATTTCGGTTCTAGCTGCGGTGTCAACTCATCGGCGAGCGCGACAATCAACCGGCTATGGACGCCAGGCCATAGCGATGACTTCTCCAAATAAGGATCCATTCCCGGAAAGGGTGTGGGCATTGCTAACCCCCAAACACTACTGATAGCCGCCGCTCATGGCTGTTATAGATCGTTCCACTCTTCTGTCGTGATTGAGCGGCCAAGAATCGCCTCAAGTTCTCGGATCATCATCCGCAGTTGTGGCACAGAGTATTCCTGATTCGACGGAATCGTCAGCCGATGCGTCTGTCACACCATGAACTGATAGCGTGTACCGGAAAAGGGCCCGTCGAATCCCCGTTTGCGCACCCGACGGATGAAGACGCTCCGTTTACACGGGTTCCAGCCACTCATTGGTCGGTTCCCGGTTCAGATCAATGTCGTCAATAATAGGCAGAGTATGCCCCAGTTTGAAACCGACCAGCAGCCAATCTTCCAGTGTGGAGCGTAGCTCCTGCTGGCATTCGTAGAGCGTAACGCCGAAAGCGATGACGCCCTTGCAGGCTGGAATACGACCAGCAAACGAACCATCTTCGAGCTTGTCATAATCGGCCTGCGCCATTGCTCGTTGGATGTATTCACTGATGATAAAGTTGGGTGTCATGAACTAATTCCTACTGATAGCCACCGCTCGTGGCCGCTTTCCCCCGTTCCTTGGCGATCTTCTCTTCGTAGCCGCTGGCACGATAGGCCGCAATCGGGTCGGAAGGTACACCCATCTCCTCGCGCACCTGGGCCAGCAGCGGGCGCACGTCGGTCTTGTAGGTCTCGGTGAGCAGACGGTGGGCGCCCAACACGTCGCCATTGGCCTGGGCCTCGGCAAGCTGTTGGCGCGGGACGAGCAGCGCCTTGGCATAGGCCTCCTGGCAGTTGAGCACCGAAAGGATCATCGCCTCCATCTTGCCCTCGATGTTGTGCGACTGATCGATCATATAGGCCACATTTTGGGCGCAGGTGCGCACCGTTTCGTCCTCGCTCTGTTCGCCTTCGGTCAATTCGTTGTAGATGAGAAAGAGTTCATACGGATTGGTCGTGCCGACGATGAGGTCGTCGTCGGCATACTTGCGGTTGTTAAAGTGGAAACCGCCCAACCGCCCCTCATCGAGCAGGAAGGCGACGATCTGCTCGATGTTGACCCCCTGGGCGTGATGGCCCAGATCGACCAACACCTGTGCCTGCGGGCCAAGTTTGAGGCTCCAGGCATAGGCCACACCCCAATCGGGGATGTCGGTGCTGTAAAAGGCCGGCTCGAAAAACTTGTATTCGAGCAACATGCGCCCGCCAGCGGGCAAGTGTTGATAGACCGTCGCCAGATGGCGCTCAAAACGCTGCTTGCGCCCGCGCAGGCTATCTTGCCCGGCATAATTGGCGCCATCGGCAAACCAGAGGCTGAGCGCGTTGCTCTTGACCTTGGCCATGATCTCGCAACATTCGAGCAGATGGTCGAGCGCCTGTTCTTGCACCCCGGCGTCAGGATTGCCCAGCGAACCGAGACGGTACGCCTCGTCTTGAAAGACATTGGGGTTGACCGCGCCAATGCGGATGCCCTGGTCTTCGGCATACTGGCACATGGCGACATAATCGTTATCCTCGGGCTTGTCCCAGGGGATGTGGACGGCGACCGAGGGAGCGATGCCGGTCAGCTTGTGGACCATGGCGGCGTCGTCGAGCTTCTGGCGCGTCGTGGTCGCGGCGCCGGGCCAGGGGAAGGCTTTGAAACGGGTGCCGCTGTTGGCGTAGCCCCAGCTAGGGGTCTCAATTTGCTGGCGTTTTAGCGCCGTTTTGACGGCTTCTACATCAATGCCCTGTGTAGTTAGACTTTCGGCAAGAAGTTCGTAGGCGGCTTGGTGGCGGGTCATAGAATTTTGATTCCTCCGGTTCAGTCTTCCCCTACAAATTTGTGCTGAGAGCGGCAGGGCACACATCAGCGCCTGCCGCGAGTTTGGCGGCAACATGTCGCAGCATTGAGCACCCGCAAACCGCACCCTACCTGCTGGATTTGACAATCCAGTAAACGGGCCAGTAAACGGCTGCGGTTTACTGATTATAGCATAGATGGAGATCCGTAGTGTACATGTAAAGTAAAAATCAGACAAGCGCTCGGGCGAGGTTTGGGGTTTGTTGACATTTCAGCCTA
>QEUW01000792.1 GCA_003577005.1 Chloroflexota bacterium
CAGCTCTATGATGTCTTTGCCGGCGGCGCCGTGGCGCGGCCCAGCACCGTCACCGGCGAGGCCTATAATGAAGTGTCGACTATCTACTTCACCGAGGTCAATAAGGTGTTGACCGGGCAGCAGGACGGCCAGCAGGCGGTGGAGTCCATCGAGTCGCAACTGCAATCCCTCTTGCAGTAAGGCTTTTTGCGTCTCTATGTAGATCGCTAGAACATGAGTCATCCCGGAGTTAGAGGATGACCGAGAAAGAGAAACCTCTTGTTGTAGACTGAAGGTGCGAACCGGGAGTCAAAACAACAGGAGGTTTCTTTATGCAGAATAAAGCAAGGGACACAGAAGAGCAAGGGAGTAGCGGCAAGTCGGAAGACATTGGGCTGCGCGTGGTTGAGTTTCTGGGGCCGTTGCTGATCACGCTTGACGAGATGCTGGACAAGCGCTTAGTGCGCACGTTTGTCCGCACAGTCATGGCGATCATCACCTTTCGCCATGGCAGCCAGGGTCTGCTGCTGAGCGAGTTGGGAGGGTATATCCTCAACCCGGCCCAAGCCCCCGCCGGGACGAAACGCTTGAGCAACTTGCTGCGGAGCAAAGGCTGGACGCATCGACTGATTGACGATTTTCTGTGGCAGCGGGGTGAGGCGCGGGTGCATGCCCTCAAGCAGGCTGGGGAAGAAGCATTGGTGGTGTGGGATGAGAGTGTCATCGAGAAGGCTGGAAGCCTAACCCTCGAAGGACTCTGCTCGGTTCGCTCGAGTGTGGCCCGCTGGCTGAAACGCATCAAGCCCGGTTTTTACTCCCCGCCGTCTGCGCCGATTTTCGTGCCCGGGATGCAGTGGGTCGGCGTGCTGGTCATCGGCATGAGTGGTCCGCCTGAAGTGGCCGCCATGCACTGGTGGAGCACACGCGGTGTGTTCGCCAGTGACAAACGCAGCGAGGAGGAGAAACTGCTGACTGAGTGTGTGCGGCGCTGGGGCCGTGCGGTCTTGCATGTGTGGGACAGGGGCTTTGCGGGTGCGCCCTGGCTCGGCATTGCCCTGGCCCACAAGGTTCGTTTTGTCTTGCGTTGGCAAAAAGGCTACAAACTCGTGGATGCCCAAGGACGCAGCCGCAAAGCCTGGCAAATCTGTCGCGGCAAACGCAGTTGGACGCAGGTATTGGTTTGGGATAGCCGCCGCAGGCAACATCGCAAGATCGGCATCTATGCCACGCCTGTCTTTCATCCTGACTACCCGGATACGCCACTCTGGCTCATCGTTTCTCGGCAAGGCAAAGGGCGCCAACCCTGGTACTTGCTCACCAACCAACCCGTCTCCTCCTCCCGCCAAGCGTGGCATTTCATTCGCGCCTATGCACGCCGCTGGCAGATTGAGATGGCGTGGCGTTACTCTAAATCTGAGCTTGCCATGGAATCCCCACGGCTGTGGTCTTGGCAGAATCGTCTCAAACTTCTGCTCATCGCCACCCTCGCCTATGCCTTTCTCCTCTCTCTACTTTGCCCCGAATCGCTGCGCCTCTGGCTCCTTCAACACTGGTGTCCTAGAACAGGCAAGCGGTGCCGAGATGTCTCGACACCGCTTTATCGCTTGCGTTCTGCCCTCAGCAGGCTTTGGCTCGCTTACCCACCTCCCGATTTTCTCCTGCCTTCTGAAAATCCGGGATGACTCATGTTTGATTTCACGGCTTATGTCAACGTTCGGTCGTGGATCATCTGGATATACTGTTCGGTCGAACTGACCAGCGGCGGCATCTCGTCCTCATCGCGCACGCCTTGGCCCGGCGCGGCGATGCGTGCCGGGCCGACCCCCGGCACGTCGATCAACGCCTGGGCGTCGCTCTGCGCCAGCTTCAAC
>QEUW01000793.1 GCA_003577005.1 Chloroflexota bacterium
GTCTCCGGCCCGCCGCCCCGGTCGTTCGGTCGCGCCCGGCCTGGCGGTTGGCCGTCGTGCGGCTCCGGCTCCTGGGGCTCGGTGGGCGCTGCGGCGCTGTTGGGGCTGCCGGTGGTCGTCTTTCAGGTCGGCTGGCCTGGCTTTGCCGGGGCGTCGTCGTTGCCGGCGCTGCCTGGGGCGGCTGGGCGTTGGCTGCCGGCCGGCGGCCAGGGCGTTTGGTCTGCTGGCTGGCGTTGGTCGGTTTAGCTGGGTCGGGGGTTTGTCCCCGGCCTTTTTCTTTCAGGAGGTTCTCATGCTACTCAGGATTTCTTCTCCCTATTTCGTCGCTGGCGTCGTCGTCAGCAGACACACCGTCACGCAAGCCGCCCCCATTCTACGATACATGATCGGGTGGGCGCCGGCGCAAGTTCAAACCTACTGCCGTCGCAAAGCCTGGCAGGTCGAAATCATCCCATAGGAGGTTCTCATGCTTCGCAATTACTTATTCCAGCCGGTTGTGCTTCGCACCGTTGCCGAGCAAGTGCAAGAGCAAGTCGGTCTCATCCTATCGGTCAGCGTCCTCTCCTGCATCGTCTGGTTGCCAGACGAAGGCAACGTCGTCGTGCCTACGCAGTCGCTCCGGTTCATTCAGCACCCGGAGATACGAGAGCTTGTCGCTGGTATTCTAACCCGCTTACCCAATTGCCCTATCAAGTTCACCGCCTAACGAAAGGAAGTTCGCAATGAGCAACAACCCGCAAGTCAATCTCGCCGGTCTCACCTGGCTGCTGCCGTCGCCGGCGCTGCGCCAACGCTTCGCCCAGCAGGGCATACCGGTCCCTACTCGTCTGCCCGTCCGCTGGGTCCGGCCCCTCGCCCCCGGCAAGGCGCAGGTACAGTTGCCCGGCGCTATCGCCCGGGCGCTGCACTTGCCGCCCTTCGTCACAGCGCCGGAAACACACCTGCGCCCAGCTTCGTTGGTCTAGCGCACGGTCAGCAGTGCGCCGCTCGGTGGGCGCTGTCGGGTAGAGACGCAAAATGTTGCGTCTGTACGTTCTGCGCCTGGTCGTCCAACGGCCAGGCGCATCACACATCACAACACATCTCAACTCTCATTCAACACAAAGGATCAACACACCATGTTCTCTCTCAGCAAGTCCCTCACCAATCACGAAGTCTACGCCGTCTTCGCCCTCATCGCCGGCCACGGCAAAAAGTATCGCCTGGCCCTCACGCACCCCTATAACGCCGAGGCAGCTACTGACACCAGCCGCTACAAACGCTGGCTTTGGGAGCAGATGCAAAAGCCCCACTGCTCTACCTACAAGCACCTGGCGCACCTGGCCAGAGCGCACCAGGCCGGCCAGCGCATCGTCATCCAGGTGCATCAAAACGCCCGCCACGGCGAGATCATCCTCGCCGCCCTTCGCTACCTGGCCGACCACCTGCCGCCCTTACCAAAAGCCCGGCCTGCACGAGCACGTGGCCACATCGGCTCGGCTCACTTCCAAACCTGGTCGGAGAAAGACGACGACGAGCTCATCGACGAGCGTCGCTTCGTCTGGATCTCTAGCCAGAATGTCACGCATCTCGGTTACATTTGGGACACCGAAGGCTTGCTCACCGCCCTCGTGCCCGGCTTTGGTCTGGTCAAGCTTGAGCGGCCTGGCCCCTTCTGGCTGCTGCGCTACCAGGGTAAGCACATCAGCCGCCGCATTCGTGTCGCCAACGTCACCCTGGGCGGTGACATCGAGCGCATCTTCGCCCGGCTCATCCGCCAGCAGCAGCAGGCCGAGCGCACCGACATCGCCCGTCGCCGCCTCCCCTACAACGGGTTCGGCATGGCTGGTAGCAGCCTACCCTACGACGAGCGATATGAATCGTGGGATCTCCACTTCGAGGATGGCGAGGAGGCTGTAGAGACGCAAGATTTTGCGTCTCTACAGCCCGACCTCGCACAGCCGCTCCTCTACCCGCCCAAGCAAGCCTAGCACTTCCACGACCTGCTTCCCACCTACTACCGAGGCCAGCACGTCAAGCCGGTCGTCAAGACCAGGCCCGATGGGAGCAAGTGGGTCCTCACCCCCGCAATGCAAGCCCGTGGCGCTCTCCATCTCTACCAGCGCATCTAGGCAAAAAGGGGACGGAAGGTTTTATCCTTCCGTCCCCTTTTTTGTATACCCTAACAAACTTCTATCACCATGCCCGCTACACCACGCCGGCGACCCGTCTACGCAGCCACAGGGCAAAGTGGCGCATCCATTCCGCCCCCACATCAGAGCCGGAGCATCATACCCAACCCACTACCCCCGCCGCTGCTCGATGCCCGCCCATCACGGCGATGCTCCAGTCACATCACCCACAGCGATAACACATAGCATCCAAAGCGCTCTGGAAAGTCCCAGTTTTTCGTGCTTGACTGTGACTCCTCAACCATGCTATAGTCGGCGCAGCTTAGGCTGCACCGGCAATTGCCGCCTTGAGCGGGCAAAGGACCGCCGCCAAGATTTCCTCATCTCGTTGGCGACCGTCTAAATTCCTTGAAACAGGAGTAGGGTAGGGGCGAATTGTGGCACCGCCCGAATCAATAGTTGAACGAAGCGCTCTGCGCAGAGGTAGGGTGCGTGAGGGGATAGGGCAAAGTTGTCGGGGAAGACAAAAGAGAATAGTTGAAACGCTCC
>QEUW01000794.1 GCA_003577005.1 Chloroflexota bacterium
CGTGCGCGGGTCTTCTTCGATTTTCAATCCGTACACGTAAGGGCCAAAGCCAGACGACCCAAAGAAGTGAACGCGCTGGGGCGGCACATGGATATACTCAGTGTTGCGCTTGAGCGGGTCCTGTGTGGCGACAAACTCGCAAAAGAGGGCGACCAGATAAAAGAGCACAATCATCACCGTACCCACCATCGCTAGCTTGTGACGGCGGAACTTGCGCCCCATCAGCGTCCACTGGGTTGCGATAAAGGCCTCTTCGTCGCGCTGCTGTTTACGGGTCTGTTCGAGCGGGATTGCGGTCATGGTCTCTTTGTATGAGAACGCTGTCAACGGATTTAGGGAGCGGATTGAACGGATTGTGGAATCGGAATCCATTCCAATCGATTGAATTTGGGAACGGATTGTCGCTTGACAATCCGTTCTATCGGTTCTCGAAATCCGTTGACAGCCGTCACGTCAATCGAATTCGTGGATCTACCAGCGCCAACAGTAGATCGGAAATAAACATCCCAATCACCGTCATAAACGACAGCAGCATGATACACGCCGCGGCCACATAGGTGTCTTGTGCCAGGAGCGCCTCGTAGAGCAGCGCGCCCAGCGTAGGAATGTTCATGACGATGGCGGTGACGGTTGCGCCCGACACGATGCCCGGCAGCACCCACCCAATTCAATGCGATGCGCACGGGGTAGCGGAGCAACATGCGGGTCTCCGTCAGCCCTTTGGAACGCGCCGAAATGACATACTGCTTTTGCAGTTCGTCGAGCACCCCGCTGCGCATGATGCGGATCACGCTGGCGGTGCCGGCCATGCCCACGGCGATGACCAGCACCGCAATATGCTTGAGCATGTCGATAAACTTGGCAAAGCTCATGGGCTGGTTCATAAATTCGGGCGAATAGAGACCGCCCACGCTAAAACCGGTAAAGCGGTTGATGTAATACATGAGCACCAATGCCAGAAAGAAGGTGGGCATCGCCAGGCCAATAAAGCCCAGCACCGTAAAGAAATAGTCGCCGATGGAGTACTGGTTGGTCGCCGAATAGATGCCAATTGGGATCGCCACCGCATAGGTGAAGATGAGCGTCAGCAGCGCCGTAAAGACCGTGATCCCCAGCCGCTCGCGAATCATGCCGGAGACTTCTTTGTTGTAGGCAAACGAGCGGCCAAAATCGCCTCGCAGCATGTTCCGGACCCACTTGAAATAACGCGTGGCCAGCGATTGATCCAGACCATATTGTCGCTGCAACATCTCGATCTCGGCCTGGTCGATCTCGGCCCCGCGCGCATCGCGCAGGCTGGCAACGTACGAAGTCAGATAGTCACCGGGTGGCAGGTCGATCAGAAAGAACGAAAAAGCCGATACCGCCACCAACAAGACCACCATATAGAGAAAGCGGCGCAGGAGATAGTAGCGCACGGGCTCCTTCCTTCAGTACGGCAAAAGCAGGAACCCAGAGAGCACCGAGAAGGCACAGAGAGCGCCGGGATTCTTTTCTTTATCTCTCTGTGTTCTCTGTGTCTCCTCTGTGTTCCTGCTGTAGTCCCCACTTCACTTAATATACCACTGATCCCCGCGGTAGGGCACCCAGAACATAAAGTCCCCGGAGAACATGCCCTCGGTGGGCGCATTGCCCAGGCGGTTGGAGATGATGATCACGCGCGGGGCGACCGAGATGCCCAGCGAATACAACTGCTCGGTGTAGAGCGTCGCCATTTCCCTGCCGATCTCCAGATATTCGTCCGACATGGGCTGGGCCGTGGCGAACTGGTCGCAGAGAGCAAAGATCTGCTGGTTGATCTCGGAGGGCTCCTCGCCATCCTGGCCGCCGCTGTTGTACCAGAGCCGCCACAGCGGCGCATAGCTGTCCGAACCGAGCGGGCGCAGGCGGGCGCAACTGGCAGCGCGCAGGTTGGGTTCGGCGATCGAATCGTAGGGATGGGCGTAGGCATCGGCCTCGTTGGCCTGGTTGCGCTCCAGCCAGAGCGTGCGTTCAATCTGGCTCATGGTCGTCTTGACGCCGACCTCGGTCCACATTTCGGCGACCAGTTCGGAATGGGGGCAAAACTCTTCCCAACATTCGAGGACGATCTGCAACGGCTGGCCGTCCGGGCGCAGACGCACCTCTTGGGCGCTGTCCCATTCCAAACCCATTTCGTTGAGCAACGCATTGGCCTGGTCGGGGTCGTACTCGACAAAATGCTCGCCCATCCACTCTTCATAAAACGAGACCGACTCTGGAATCGTAGCCTGGCGGATGGTGGCGCGGCCAAAGTAGAGCACATCGTTGACCTGTTGGCGGTTGATCGCCAGCGACATCGCCTGCCGGAAGCGCACATCGTTGAAGATCTCCCGCAGCACCGGGTCTTTGTGCGTCTGGTTGAAGGTGATGCCCA
>QEUW01000195.1 GCA_003577005.1 Chloroflexota bacterium
ACCTATGCCCACGTCAGAGGAGGGATGGCCCAGCCTTGAACCCTACCTCGAAGCCATCGCTCAAAACGAGCCGGATCTGATCCCCTTTATCAATGTCGCCACCCAGTCGCTGATCGGCTACAACCGCAACCGCAAAGGCTGGACACCCGGCGTCAGCAAGACGGGCGTGTCGATCCCCGACGCCACCCAGGCCTGGCAACTGATGGACGAGGAGGACAACCCGGCCCTCATCGAAACGGCGGAACTGTTGCGCGAGTGGTGGGAGAAAGGTTACGTCAACAAGACCGACCTGCCCTTCTCCGGCTCCAGCCAGAACGCCCAGGTCGATTACATCTACCCGGGTCGCGGCGCCGCCTGTGTGGAGAACGAGCCTGACTACAAGTGGGTCGACCAGACCAAGCAGATGAAGTCTTCCAACGCCGAGGCCGAACTGATGGGGGTGGACATGATCGGCGAGCGCGCCGGTGTGACCAAGGGGCTTGGTTCGCTCAAGCAGTGGAACTTTGTGGTCTTCAATGTCAATGCGCCCGCCGAGCAACACGAGGCCGGCATTCAGTACTTCAACTGGCTTGCCAGCAGCCAGGACAACCTGGACCTCTGGCTCATGGGCATCGACGGCGTCAACTATAAGAAGGAAGAGAACATGAGATTCTCTGAGATCGAAGGGGTAGACGCCGCCCGCAACTACCGGCGTATGTGGTACGTGTCGGGCATGTCAGGCCGCTTCCAGCGCCAACCTGCCGACCTGCCGGCCTCCGCCGAGGAAGCGCTCAAGTTCTTCACCACCGAAGAGAATTGGGTCTTCAATCCTTATGAGGCATTCGAGGCTGATACTAAGGCAGTCGAAGTCGAATCGGCCAAGCTCAACGCCATCTACGATGAAGCCGTTCATGGCCTGGCCACCGGCCAGATGCCGGTCGCCGAAGCCGTCGCCAAGATGAAGCAGATGCTCGACGACGCCGGTCGCCAGGACTACAAGGCCAAGCTCCAGGCGCAGTTGGACGAGTTTATCGCGTCGGCATAAGACTACAACAAAACTTGGACGATTGTTGCCGGCAAGACCTCCGGGAGGTGACTGGACATTGTCTGGTCGAGAAAGTTGATTCCAGTCACCTCCCGGAGGTCGAGTTAGGCCCGTCACATGAAGTCTCGTTGTAGTCCTATCCATTCTCCCGTTCCATTCGCTGTGGCCAAACTCATCGCTATCGTCGGCAATTCAGGCGCCGGCAAGACGACGCTGACCCGGCAGTTGTGCAAGCACGGTTCGTTTGTAACCGGGTTAGAACAGATCGCCGAGCGCCCGTTCCAGGCACTCTTTGCCCAGGAACTGTACCGCTATGCCCTCCCCAACCAGATCGATTATCTGCTGCTGCGCGCCGAACAGGAGTGGGTCATCCGTCAGGGGACAGTAACTGGCATTCAGGATGGTGGGTTGGAGATGGACTTTCATGTCTTTGCCCGCCTCTTTTTTGAAAAGGGCTATTTGAGCCACACCGAGTACCAGTTGTGCGCCCGGCTATATGGCTTCTTCCGCCAACTGCTGCCGCCGCCCGACCTGATCATCCACCTGGTGGCCCCGCTCGAGGTGATCACCCAGCGCTATCGCCGCCGCAATCGTTCGCTGGAGATCGCCCGGCTCGATGACCTGGCGCGCATGGAAACGCTACTCCGCGACTGGCTTAGAACCGTTACAACGACACCCGTCCTGGTTGTCAACGCCGAGGCCGATGATCCCACCTATACGCAGCAGGTTGAACGGATTCTGGCGGAGATCCCCTCATTGTTCAGCCAATAAACATGGGCCAAAGTAAGAAGGGTCCAACCGGAGCTAAAGGACTCGATGACCTGCCGCTCTGACCGCGATGTTGTCGCCCTCTGACTTCTGAAGAATTTGCTCGAAGAATTCGAACATTACGGGGAACCGCGCACTGTTGTGCTGATCGTGCGTTTTGCCCCGCTCGCAAGGAGCGCCTGGCGCACCGGCTCCTCGTTCGCTGGCTCCACGAGCGCGATGACATTGCCGCCCCGGCCACCGCCGCTCAGTTTGGCGCCCAGGGCGCCTGCTGCCCGCGCCGCCTCGACCAGCCGCTCCAACGGCGGTGAGCTAACGCCAAGCTGCGCCAGCAACGCCTGATTCTCGTCAAAGAGCCGGCCCAACCGCGCCAGATCTCCCTCTTCAATCGCCTGGCGCGCTTCCCGCGCAACGGCGGCAATGGCGTCAAACCAGGCTTCGTAACGCACCGGGTCGGCCTGCCAGCCGCGGCGCACATCGCCCACCGTCTCCTTTGTGGGTGCGGCAATGCCGCTGTCGGCAATGAGCAGGGTCAGTGAACCTTTGGGTTCGATAACCACCGGCTCCTCCCCTTTGACAAACCAGACCGGCTGGCCGTGGGCGACCACGGTGTTGTCGATGCCGCTGGGGGTGCCGTGATAAAAGCGTTCGCTCTCATAGACCAGTTGGCTCACCTGCGCGGGGGCGACCGGCTGCCCGGCGTGGGCAAAGAGCGCCCGCACCAGCGCCGCACTCAACGCCGCACCGCTGCCCAATCCGCTGGCAATGGGGATGGTGCTGCGCAGTTCGATCTGCCAGTCTGGGTTGGACGGCAGGCCAAGTTGCGCCAGCGCCAGCCGGGTGACCAACGCCAAGGGTTCGCTGTCGGGTGTGGAGTCAAGCCGTTGGTGTAAACCGATATCATGCGCAATCAGCACACAGCCGGCCCCCGGCGCTCGGTCCGTAACGGTGACGGTCGCCGTGACCTCCCAGACCGGCACGGCGATGGCGGGCCGGCCATAGACAACGGCATGTTCGCCAACGAGAATAACTTTGCCAGGGGCAGAAGCAGCAGTCATAAGAGAATGCGGAATGCGGAAGACGGGATGCGTGATGCGTAATCCGTAATCCGTAATTCGTACTGCGTGATAGGTATTACGGATTACGTGGTACGAATTACGGATTACGTCCCAGAACAGCAACCAGAGCATCCACCAGGGTCTGATTTTCTTCTTCCGTGTTGTAAAAGTAGGGGCTGAGGCGGATGAGACCGGGCCGGTAGTCGATGATGATGTTCCTGGCCTTGAGCGCCTTGACCACGCCCGGCGGATCATCCACCGGCAACACGGTGATCCCGGCATGGCGCGAGAGATCGTCCGGCAGGCGCGGCTCCAAACCGGCATGGCGCAAGCGATGGTGCAGGTCGGCGGCGAGTTCCTGTGTGCGGGTGCGTATCGCTTCCACGCCGATCTCCTCGATGATGCTCATGCCGGCGTTGGCGGCGTAGACGGCGGCGACGGCGGGCGTGCCCGGTTCAAAGCGGCGGGCGTCATCAGCCATCTCGAAGCGTTCGGAATTGAATTTGAACATATCTTTGGCCGCAAACCAGCCGGTTGTCGTCGGGTGCAACTGCTCGATGAGTGCCCCACGCACATACAGAAAGACAACGCCGGGCCCGCCCAGCAGCCATTTCAACCCGCCGCTGAGATAGATGTCCACATCCGTTGCTTTCACATCCACCGGAATCTGACCGGCGGCCTGGTAACCGTCGAAGAGCGCCAGCGCGCCGTGGGCGTGGGCCAAGCGGCTGATGGCGGCCGTGTCTTGGACCCAGCCGCTCGTAAAAAAGACATGGGTGGTGGCGACCAGCGCGGTCTGTGGCCCAATCGCATCCTCAAACGCCGCCAGCGGAACACTGATGCGGTCGGGCGAGGAGAGAAGGCGCACCTGTACGCCCTCGCGGTTGCGCGCCATCCACTGGTAGGGCACCGTCGGGAAGTCCATTTCGGTGACGACCACTTCGGGCCGGGTGCGATAGTCCAGGCTACTGGCGATCACGCTCAGCGCCACACCAATGCTGGGCAGGATCGCCACCTCGTGCGGCTGGGCGTTGATGAGCCGGGCAAAACGGGCGCGGGCGTCGGCCAGCTCGCCCAGCCACATCTCGTACCAGGCGCTGGCCCCGTAGCGCATCCACAGTTCCAGAAAGCGGTTGACCGCGGCCACGTTGCGTTTGCTCAATTGCCCGAGCGAACAGGTGTTGAGATAGGTGTTCTGTTCCAGCCCGGGGAATTCCGGCCGCCAGGTTTGGGTGAGCGAGGTCAAGACAGGGCTGTAGGAATTCATGACGCCAGGGCTTCCCTGATTATATCCGGCACGTCGGTGATGATGGCATCGACGCCTAGTGCAGCCAGCCGTTTGGCTTCGGTCACATCATTGACCGTCCATGTGTTGACAGCACAGCCTTTGTTGTGCGCCCACACCATGAGTTCCTCATCCACCAGGCTGTGGTGGGGATGCAGCGCCTCCGGCTGGAGAATGGGCGTAAACCAGGCCTGGCGCAGATGGGGCGGCAAGTCTGCATAGTAAAGCAGACCAAGCTTGACCTTGGGGTCAACCCAGCGCATTTTGATCAGCGTGATCGGGTTGAAGCTGGAGACGATCACCTGGTCGTACAAGGCGCGCTGCTGGATCAATTGAACCAGCGCTTCCACCTCGTTGCCGCCATTGGGGTCTTCGCTCTTGATCTCCACATTGATGCGGCAACGGTCGCCCACCAGGTCGAAGACCTCCACCAGCGTGGGGACGCCGGTACCGGCGAAATCGGCGTGGAAATGGCTGCCGGCGTCCAGTTGCGCCAGCTCGGCGGCCGTAAACGAGCGGACGGGACCGTGTCCCGTGGTCGTCTTGTCCACGGTAAAGTCGTGGATCACCACCAGTTGGCCGTCTTTGCTCAGGTGTACATCGAGTTCGATGCCATCGGCGTTTAGGGCCAACGCTTGTTCAAAGGCCGGTAGGGTGTTCTCCGGCGCAACTGCCTTGGCGCCCCGGTGGGCAAAGATCTGTGGGCGACCCATCTTTTCTCCTTTGTGAGATTCGCATGAGATTGAAAAGCTTCTAGGCGGTTGGATACTTGGGCCAAGTAAAATGGAAGCTCGTACCCTCGCCTGGCGCCGAGTTCACCCAGATGGCGCCACCTCGTGTTTCAACTAGCTTTTTGACCACCGTCAGCCCGATCCCGCTGCCTTCGACTTGGTCGCGCGGCTTCAAGGTCTGAAAGATCTCAAAAATCCGTTCGTGAAAGGCCGGATCGATCCCCGGCCCGTTGTCTGCCACCGTCACTTCGATCCAGTCGCCCTGATCGCTCACCTGGATACGGACAACGCCTTCGGACGGGCGGTCATGATGTTTAATGGCGTTACCGATCAGGTTGCGAAGGAGTAACTCTACCGGGACGCGTTCGCTGATCAAGGGGGGAATGGGTTCTTCGATTTCAACCACAAAACCCGCCGGTGGATCGAGCAACTCCACCGCATCGCGGATGAGCGCTGCCAGGTCCAGCTGTTCTGGCGGGTAGCGATGGCGCCCGGCGCGCGAGTAGTCCAGCAAGTCATTGAGCAGGGTCTCCATGCGTTTGATGCGCGCCTGGATCAAAGTGAGGTGCCGCCGCGAGGCTTCGGGCAGGGTTGCCCCGACATCTTGCAGGAGAAAGCCGGCAAGATGCTCGATCCCCCGCAGGGGCGATTTGAGATCATGCGAGGCGACGTAGGCAAATTGGTCCAACTCGCGGTTGCTGCGCTCCAACTCGGCGGTGCGCTCGCGCACCCGCTCCTCCAATGCGACACGAGCCTGTTGTTCCGCTTCGTACAAGCGCGCCCGTTCTAACGCCTGGGCGCACTGGCGGGCTAGCGTGAGCAAAAATTCTTGCTCATCCGTGTTGAAGTCTACTCCACGGGTAAAATAGATTCCGATACCGCCGAGGATCTGATGACCTAGTGTGAGTGGGAGCGCACAGGCAGCCTCAAAGTCGAGAGCACTCATCTCTTGGGCCAGAGCGGGGTAACAGTCGATTAGCACTTGCCGCGACACTAACCAAACCGGCTCGCCAGTCCGAACAGCCTCTGCCACCGGCGTAGTGGCTGAGATTGGATAGCGCCGATGCGACGCCCGCATCTCGGGCGGAACATTACCGAACCAGTCGACCGCTTTCAACCACAGGCCATCTTCCGAGAGCAACTTGACCGACATTGCTGCTGCATCCAGGGCGATACCCCCCTGGCGGAGGATCACTTCGATCACCCGGTCAGGAGTGAGAGCAAACGTTAGCTCGGAGGTAATTTTTTGTAGCTGGGCAATGCGGGCGGCAGTCTGCTCTGCCTGTTCGCGTGCCCGCATCAGCTCGGCTTCCACTTGCTTGCGCGCGGTGATGTCCATTGCCACATTGAGAATGCACTGTTGCCCATCCAATTCGATGATCTCCGCCGCGGCCTGAAGCTCGCGCCATTCGCCGTTGCGATTACGGAAGCGATGCTCATAATCACGATGGCCGCCCTGTGTGCGAAGCACTTCATTTGCCGCCTGGCGCGTTCGAGCATCCTGCCAAAGCCCCGTATCCAGCGAGGTTTGCCCCAAGATTTCTTTCCGCGCATAGCCCAACATCTGCGCAAAGCTTTCATTGACATCGATGTAGGCACCATCATCAAATCTGGTAATAGACATGGGTTGCGGGCTGGCGTGAAAGGCTTTGGAAAAGCGTTCTTCTGAAGCGCGCAGGGCGGCTTCGGCCTCTTTCAGGTCATGGATGTCTGTGGCGGTGCCAAACCAGGTCCTAACCCGTTTTTTCTTATCGAAGACAGGATAGGCGCGGCTGAGATGCCACCGGTATGTACCGTCCGCCGTGCGCAGACGATGCTCCTTGGCGTAGGGCTGCTGGTTTGCCACGGCGTTGCGCCAGGCTTGGAGCGTGGGCTCCCGGTCCGCTTCATGGAGTACCGGCTGCCACTGCCAGTTGCCAGTAGGTGTTTGAATCAAGCCTGCATACTCGTTTGCGCGTTGATTACAGTAGCTTATCACGCCGTCATCGTTGGCGATCCAGACGAGTTGGGGCATGGCGTCGGCCATTTGTTGTAGCCGCGCTTCGCTTACCCGCAAGTTTTCCTCGGCGCGCGCGCGCTGGAGCCGCAGATACACCCGCACGGCAAGTTCCTGCAGCAGTTCGATTTCATCTGCCCGCCAGGTATACGGCGAGGTGTGCTGCAATGCAATGATAAAATCCAGGCTCCCGTTGCTGACAAAGGGGGCGAGCAATTGAGCGCGCATGCCCCAGGGTTTGAACACTTCGGCATAGCCAGCCGTGCGCGGGTCGGTGTTGATGTCGTTGATGGCGATGACCTGTCCGGCCTTCATCTCATGCAGGAATTCTTGGCTCACGTAATCCGAAAGGAGCTGCACCCCTCCTGGCTCAATCGGGCCCAGCCGGTTATTGGCATAGATGACCGTGACCTCATTGGCCGGCTCGTTGACCTCAGCAAAGATGAGCCATGATGCGCCGAAATAGTTCCTCATCTTCTCACCAGCGGCCTGTATGATGGCGTCGGGCGACGAGAGGCCGTTGATCTCTTCGCCGATGTCGGCGAGAAATGCACTGCTGAGTTCGCGTTGTTTGCGCTCGGTGATATCAATCATCGTGCCGAACGAACGCTGTGGTAGCTGACCCTCCTTCGCCTCCCCCATGAACCGCCCCTGAACTTGGATCCAGCGGACTGTGCCATCAGGACGCACGATGCGATGTTGAATTTTCAACTCCTGGTTACGCGGCGGAGCATAAAAATCGCCGATAGCGCTTAACAGTCTCTCCAGGTCAGCGGGGTAGATCACTGTTCTCGCCAGTTCGCGGGTAATCTCCGTCTCGACAGGCAGGCCGTGGATGGCTTTGCACTGTGCCGACCAAATGATCTTGCCCTGGTCGGGGTCTATCTCCCAGATGCCCAGCCCGGTGACTTCCACAGCCAGGCGTAACCGTTCTTCGCTGGCGCGCAGGGCTTCCTCGGCCTGTTTGCGTTCGGATATATCCAGGGCAAAGAAGACCCCGTGGTTGCCCTCCTCTGTAAAGAAAGCGCCGCCGACGATCACAGGGATGCGGCTGCCGTCTTTGCGGAAATATTCTTTTTCATAGGGGGTACAGATGCCGCGGGTGCGTGATTCTTCTATCGCCCGTTGCTCCAAAGGCAGGTATTCGGGTGGCGTCAACTTCTCCCAGCGGATGCGGCCGGCTACCAGGTCTTCACGGCTATAGCCCAAGAGTTGGAGCAAGGCATCGTTGGCCTCATCGACTGTCCCATCCCCATGCCAGAGGCCGATCCCGATCATGTTCGACTCAAAAATCGAGCGGAAGCGCGCCTCGCTTTCGCGCAGCGCCTGTTCGACCCGCTTTTGTTCGGTGATGTCGCTGGCAAAGACGGTCACGCCGTCGGGCGCGGCATAAATGCGGTTCTCAAACCAGCGATCCCACGGTGCGTAATAGTGCTCCAGCACCAGGTTCCGCTGTTCGGCCAGCGCCTGGTGCAGGGCTTGATAATAGGGGTTACCGACGGCATCTGGGAAAAGCTCCCAGATACACCGGCCAAGCAACTCTTCTTTGGGTAGGCCAAGCGTTGCCACCGCCGCGTCGTTTACATAAACATAGCGCCACTCTCGATCGTATACAGCAATGTGGTCGGTGATACCGACCAAAATTTTCTCCAAATTGGCCTTTGCGGTCTCCGCTTCGGCGCGCAGGGCCCGTTCCCGCTCGGCGGCTGTGCGGCGGGTATGCGCCATATTCAAATGTGTGCGGACCCGCGTGAGCAGTTCGCGGGCGGAGAAGGGTTTGACCAGATAGTCATCGGCGCCGACCTCCAGTCCTTCGATGCGCGCTTCTTCACCGGCGCGCGCCGAGAGCAGAATCACCGGTAGCGCAGCGGTCTGCGGGTCGGCCCGCAAGGCTTGCAGCAGTTCAAGCCCATCCATCCCAGGCATCATCACATCGGTCAGCACCAGGTTTGGCGTCTGAGCGCGTACCACCTCCAATGCCGCCCGCCCATCGGCCGCGGGGATCACCGTATAGTGCTGCGCCAGCAAGCGCGTCAAGTACTCGCGCAGATCAGCGTTGTCATCGGCCAGCAAGATGCGGGGCGATTCTGGAGGTTCGCCGCTCGCACCAGTCGGGTGGTCATCCGACGGGTCAAAATCCAAAATCGGCAATCCCAAATCAGACGTAGGCAGCCAGCGCAAAGCCTCTTCGACGTAGGGCCTGACCTGTGGGCCAGGTGCAGCCGGCATGAACTGCGAATAGATGCGATCAGCAGGAAGGTGAGTGGAGCCAGCGGGAAGGGTGACGGTGAAGATGGTTCCCTGACCGACGGTGCTCTCCACATCGATATGGCCGCCGTGGAGCCGCACCAGTTCCTGCACCATCGCCAGGCCAATGCCGGAGCCTTCGTGGGTACGGGCCTGGGCGCCGCGGATCCGGTGGAAACGGGTGAAGAGGTTGGGGATCTCCGCCGCGGGAATGCCCGTTCCGGTATCGCGCACGCGCAGTTCCACATGGTCATGGCGCCACTGGAGAGACACGGAAATCTCACCCTGGAAGGTAAATTTGAACGCATTGGAGAGCAGGTTGAGGACAATTTTTTCCCACATCTCCGGGTCGACATAGACCGGCTGTGGCAGCGACGGGCAATCGATGTGCAATTGCAACCCTGCACGTTCGATAGCCGAGCAGAAGAAGCTCGCCAGTTCAGCCGTAAAGGGTCCCAGGTCGGTTGGCGCATAGCTGGCCCGCATCCGCCCGGCCTCGATACGCGAGAAGTCGAGCAATGTGTTGACCAGTTTGAGCAGGCGCAACCCGTTGCGGTGGATCATTTCGAGCTGTGTCTGGTCGGCGACCGGCGCACCGTTCCGCCGCTCGAGCATCTCCTCCAGCGGGCTGAGCATGAGGGTGAGGGGCGTACGGAATTCATGGCTGACATTGCTGAAGAAGGCAGTCTTGGCGCGGTCCAACTCAGCCAGGGCTTCGGCCCGCTGGCGCTCCGCCTCATAGGCGCGCGCGTGGGCAATGGCGGTCGCCACATGGCCGGCCACCAGATCCAAGAAGCCACGGTAGTCATCATCCCACTCGCGCCGTGGGCTGATGCCGGCCACCAGCAACCCAATTGGCTGCGCCTCTGTCGGCGCCATGATGGGCAAAATGAACGCGTTCTGTGGGGAGTCGGGCCAGATTCCACCCGGCAGGGGCCCAAATCGCTCCAGAAGATCGGTGATCAGCGCCGGCCGGCCACTGCGGATCACCTCGGCCCACGGCCAGTGCCGGTTACCAACTTCAGCGGTATCGAGGTTTATCCGCTGTGAGCTGGCGGGCGTACCCGGGGTTAGCCCTGCTGCGCCCGCCAACGTCGCATGTTGCCCGCCGGCATCGAGCAAGTAGAGCAGCACAAAGGGTAGATCAGCCGGGTTGTTGGCCAGGGTCTCTACGGCCATTTTGCCCGCTTCTTCAGCCGCTTTGGCATCGCTGGCGCGGGCAGCCAGTTCGCGCAGGGTGCGCAACCGCCGTTCGCCGATCACACGCTCCGTTGTCTCGGTCACGGCGCAAAAGACACCGCCCACGCCGCCGCTTTCATCGCGGATCGGGCTGTAGGAAAAGGTGAAGTAGCACTCTTCTAGATAATTGTTGCGGTCGAGCAGCAGCAGTTGATCATCTGACCAGGTCGCCTGCCCCTGTGTCATCACCGTATCTTCGAGCATAGGGCCAATGATATGCCAGATTTCGGGCCAGCAGGCTCGCCCGGGCTGTCCCATCGCCTGGGGATGCTTGGTGGCGCCCAACATGGGGCGGTAGGCGTCGTTGTAGAGCATCACCAGTTGCGGCCCCCACCAGATGAGGATGGGAAACCGGGAACCCAGACAGATACTGACGGCCGACCTCAGGCTCTGCGGCCATTGTTCTACCGGACCCAGCGGTGTGGCAGCCCAGTCCATTGTCCGCATAAGCGCGCCCATCTCGCCGCCGCCGGCCAGGCAGTCGGCGGCGCTTTGCTCAAGGGTGGGGGATAGCGGCGCCACAGACGTACGATCAGTCATGGGGCCTCCTTTACGATCAACATAGTGGGCAACATAGTGGGCAACATAGTGGGCCAAACAGGCAAGTCTCTACAAATCCTCCTGGGCGTTGACCAGCGCCACCAGTTTGGGCCCATCGATCAGCGTGATCGGCTTGCCTTCGACCCAGCGGCGGGCTGCGTTACTAAAGCCGGCAGTTGTGATCAGATAGGCATGCGTCGCCCCGGCATGAATCATCGTGCCGTAGAGGTCGCGGAGGATTGGCTCGCCCACATTTGCCCGGTACCGCTTGCACTGGACGATGGCCTGGTGTCCGTGGCCATCGGTGACCAGGATGTCTACGCCGCCATCCTTGGTGTCGCGTACGTTGACGACATGATAGCCCTGGCGTTCGAAGATGCGCTCGGCCACGCAAGCCTCGAATTCGCTGGGAGTCAGATTTTGCAACTGCTCCAGATTCAAGGGATGCTGGCGGGGGCTGGCTATTGCGCTGCGCAGGCGGTTCAGCCAGCGCAGCCCGACCGCACGCCAACGGAGGGTCACCGCCACGCCCAGCCCGACACAGGTAAACGCTAGGGTGAGGTTAAGCCACCAACCGGAAGAGAACCCCCCACTCCACACGCGGTAGCCGAGCCAGCTATAGCCCAGCAGCCAGACTGCTGAAACCAACAACAACCGGCCCGTCTGCGTGCGCAGTTGGCCGAGCGGTCGCCATTGGGGTGGTTCAAAGGCGTAGGTGCGCTGTGACATGGTGCGTGATGCGTAATGCGTGATGCGTAATGCGTGATGCGTGATGCGTGGCTGTATCGATTACGGATTACGTATTACGCATGTTTGTCTTTTTGCAGCAACTCGATCATAACGCCGTGCATAGCTTTGGGATGGACAAAGGCGACCAGACCATGCACGCCACGGCGGGGTGCTTCGTCGATGAGACGCAGACCCTGCGCCCGTAATTCAGCCAGCGTAGCCACGATGTCATCCACCACGAAGCAGATGTGGTGTGTTCCCTCCCCGCGGTTTTGTAGAAAGCGGGCGACGCCGCTTTCTGTATCGGTGGGAGCAATCAACTCCAGGGTGCTGTTGCCGGCGTCGAGAAAGGCTGCTTCGACCCGTTGGTCTGGGATCAACAGCCGTTCGAGCAGCGCAAAACCAAGCTGGTCACAGTAGGTCTTCAGGCTCTCGTCGATGCTATGCACAACGATGCCGATATGGTCAAGCTTCTGAAACATCGGAGATGCCCGTCGTTTGTGAAAAGTACTGTTGGGTCATCATCAAAAATTCTGCTGCCCAGGCCAGTGTTTCGCTTGCCTGGACAGAAGTCAGTGTCACCCCAATCGCATAGTCACCTGTGTGGCGCATATCTTCTGCATCAAGCAAATAGCGATGGAACTTCCTGTCCACAATATTCATACAGGAATACTTTCGCGCCGCACATTGCGCAAAAATGGGGTTTGCTCTCGATCAAATTGTTGCTTGGAAATAAACGAACGTGAGAGAACCAGCTCGTTTTCCAGAGATAATCTACTCACAATCTCAGATGTGAGCCGAATGGCCTCGCCGTAATCGAACTCCCCGCGCAGCACAACCAGCACATCGATGTCCGAATCAGGGCGCGCATCGCCACGGGCGCGCGAGCCAAAGAGCAACATGCGGTCAAACTGATCGCCAAAGATCTGAGCAAACGAGTCGCGCAATACGACCAGCAGATTGTTAAGCTCTGTCTTGATCATAGTTCATACCCAACTTTCTGGCAGGTACTCTCCAAAGACTTTGCGTAGTCTATCACAGATTTCGCCCAGCGTGACATAAGCCTCTACTGCCTCGACAAAGAGTGGCATGAGCAGCGCCTGCGGGTCGCGAGCGGCCTCCTCAATGCGCGCCAGCACAGCCTGCACATGGGCGGTATCGCGCCTGGCCCGCAGTCGCGCCAGCGCTGCCGCCTGCGCCGCGGCCACACGCTCATCCACCCGCAGGATATCGCTCACCGGCGTCTCATCGTTCTGGAAGCGGTTGACCCCCACGACGACCTGCTCGTCCTGCTCGATGGCGCGTTGTGTCTGGTAGGCGGCGTGCTGAATTTCGCGCTGGATAAAGCCCTCTTCCACCGCCCGGAGCGCACCGCCAAGCGCATCGATCCGCTCGATGTAATCACATGCCTGGCGTTCGATCTCATCGGTCAGCCATTCGATATAGTACGACCCACCCAGCGGATCGACTGTATCCGCCACACCGCTTTCGTGGGCGATGATCTGTTGGGTGCGCAGCGCGATCTCGACAGCCTGTTCGGTGGGTAGGGCCAGCGCCTCATCTTTGCCGTTGGTGTGCAGGCTTTGGGTGCCGCCCAACACCGCAGCCAGCGCCTGGAGCGCCACCCGTACGATGTTGTTGTCGGGCTGCTGCGCCGTGAGCGTGCTGCCGCCGGTCTGCGTGTGGAAGCGCAGCCGCCAGCTTTCGGGGTCGCGCGCGCCAAAACGGTTGCGCATGATCCTGGCCCAGAGCCGCCGGGCGGCGCGAAACTTGGCGATCTCTTCGAGGAAGTTATTGTGGGCGTTAAAAAAGAAACTCAACTGGCGGGCAAAGCTGTCTACATCCAACCCGGCGCGCACGGCCTGCTGCACATATTCGATACCGTTGGCCAGTGTAAAGGCCACCTCCTGCACCGCCGTACACCCCGCCTCGCGCATGTGATAGCCGCTGATCGAGATGGTGTTCCATTTGGGAACCGTGGTTGCGCAATAGCCGGTGGAAAGATATAGGTGCCGCGGGCAATGTACTCTTTGAGGATGTCATTCTGCACGGTGCCGCGCAACTCGCTGGGGTCAACCCCCTGTTGCTTGCCCACGGCAATGACCATCGCCAGCAGGATCGCCGCCGGCGCATTGATCGTCATGCTGATGCTGACCTTATCCAGCGGGATGCCGGCCAGCAACGTCTCCATGTCGCGCAGGCTGCTGATGGAGACGCCCACCTTGCCTACCTCGCCTTCGGCCAGTTCGTGGTCGGCGTCGTAGCCGATCTGGGTGGGCAGGTCGAAGGCAACCGAGAGGCCAGTCTGCCCCCGTTCGAGGAGCAAGTGATAGCGGCGATTGCTCTCGGCTGCGCTGGCAAAGCCGGCGTACTGGCGCATGGTCCACAGCCGCCCGCGGTACATATTGGGCTGCACCCCGCGCGTAAAGGGGTATTCGCCGGGGAAGCCCAAGCGAGTCAGGTAGGTGTCCGCCGCTGTATCGTCCACCGGGCCGAGATCATCCGGCGTGTAGAGCGGCTGCACTTCGATGCTGTCGCTGCTGGTCGTGAAGCGGTTACGGCGCTCGGCGAGGCGCTGCGTCTGGGGAGCCAGCATCTTTTTTCGCCAGGCTTGCTTCAAAGCCTTTAGATCGGTGCGTGCTGCACTCATGCGTTCAGATACCCATTCTGCATCAGATTGGCGCGTATGGTCGCCACAAATTCTTTGGCCTGTTCGATGCGTTGCTCGATCACATCTTCTCCAACACAGGTGACCACTACATCTCACTCCGCCCAGCCAGCGCCCGCCCCAGCGTCACCTCGTCAGCGTATTCGAGGTCACCGCCGACGGGCAGCCCGCGCGCCAGTCGCGTGACGCGGATCCCTAGCGGTTTGACCAGGCGCGAGATGTACATAGCCGTTGCCTCGCCTTCCAGATTGGGATTGGTGGCGAGCAAGATTTCGCGCACGGGTTGGGCTGGCTCACCGGCCGGCGACTGGGCGCCCGGTGTCGCCGCCGCCTGGATACGGCGCAGCAACTCGCCGATCTTTAAGTCATCCGGCCCCACGCCGGCCACAGGCGAGATGGCGCCGTGGAGCACATGGTAGACGCCATGAAACTCATGCGTCCGCTCGATGGCCTGTACATCGAGCGGCTCTTCCACCACGCAGATCAGGCCGTGGTCGCGCTGTTCGTCGATGCAGATGGCGCACGGGTCGCGGTCGGCAATGTTGTGGCAGACGCTACAAAAGAGCGTGTTGGCCTTCAGCTCGGTCAGGGCCTGCGCCAGGTCACGTGCGATCGTTTCATCGGCACGCAAGAGGTAGTAAGCAAGCCGGCTGGCTGTCTTCGGGCCGATTCCCGGCAGTCGGCCAAAGGCTTCGATCAGATTGGTAACAGGTTGGGCAAGTGGTTGCATAATTGCTATGGGATACAGGATACGGAATACAGAATAGGGGATTCGGCGTGCCGATATTCCGTATCCTGTATCCCGGACCCTAAACGTTAGAATCCAAGTCCTGGTGGCAGACCCAGACCGCCGGTCAGCGACCCCATGCGTTCTTCGGCCAGCGCTTTGCTCTTTTGGATCGCTTCGTTGACCGCGGCCAGAACCATATCTTGCAAGAGTTCGGCGTCATCGGGGTCGACGGCTTCGGGTTTGATGGTGATGGCGCGGATCTCCTGGGCGCCGGTGGCGACGACGGTCACCATGCCGCCGCCGGCCGTGGCGGTGACTTCTTCGTCGGCCAGGGCTTCCTGGGTCTTTTCCATCTCATCTTGCAGCTTTTGCATTTGTGACATCAAGTTGCCCATACCGCCGGGTAGTCCTCCTCCCATACCAGGGAGGCCGCCACCACGGGCAAGGCCGCGCATTTTTTTGTTTTTAGCCATCGCTGTGTCTCTCCTGAATCACATTCGTCACACGTGATGAGTGAATCAGCGTCACTCTCACGCATCCTGTACCTGTGCGTTCAACTGATTGACGGCGTATTGAACCAGCGGGTCTGAACCGCTGCTCCCCTGGTCGCTGGCCGGGAGGATTACCATGTGCATCAGTTGCGCCTTCTCGCCTAATTGACATTCCAACTTGACCGGCCGGCCCAAAATCTGCCCTAGGATCGTCGCGACCTCTTCCTGCGTTTCGGGGCGGGCCACCATATCGCGCGCAAAGTGATTTTCACCAAAGGCAAAAGCTACCGAGCCGCCGCCCACGGCAATATCGCGGACGCTGTTGAGGGCAGCCTGCACTTTGATCCCACAGCGCTGGCGCACAATGGCCTTAAATTCATTGAGCCGCGCTCGCAACCGGTGCAGCGTCTCCGTGTCGAGGGGGGGAGGCTCGCCGGACTGTTCGGGTGTAGCGGGCTGGGACTCCGCTGGTTTGGCCAGCGCTCTGGCTGCGCCTGAAAGAGCTGGCGGCACTGTTGGGGCGCCGGTCGCATCGGGCAGCGGTGTTTGCGTTGAGGTCACACCCATGCCTTGAACCGGCAGGGGGGCAGCTTCCCCCTGGATCGCTTCGATCAGCGCCAGTTCAAGCGGCAACTGGGGCTGGAATCCCCCTTTGAGTTCGCCGATGGCGGCGCTAAAGCGCTTGATGGCGGCGAGTGTTACCAACTGAGTGAGACGCTGGGCCTGGGCCTGCATCTGTTGTACCGTCTCGCGCGGCAGGTCGCTGAGGAGATCGGCGGCCCCCGTCATCTGGATCACCAATACCCCGCGCAAGTGTTCGACCACTTGGTGGCAGAATTCGGTCAGGCTGGCGCCTTCCAGTAGCAGTTGTTGAATCAACGTCAGCCCAGCAGCAACATCCTTTGCGGCCACTGCCTCTACCAGCGCGCTGACGGCCTGGCTGTTGACCGCACCCAGCGCCTGCTGCACCTGGGCAAAGGTGACGGTGTCGCTGCCGTAGCTGAGCATCTGGTCGAGCAGGCTGATGGCGTCACGCATACAGCCCTGAGCAGCGCGGGCAATGGCCGTCAGCGCTTCACCTTCGGCGTCGTAGCCTTCTGCCTCGACAATGTGGTGCAGGTGGCCGGCAATTTCGGGTACAGCCAGCCGGCGAAAGTCAAAACGCTGGCAACGGCTAATGATGGTTGCCGGGATCTTGTGCGGCTCGGTGGTGGCCAGCACAAAGCGGGCGTGGGGGGGCGGCTCTTCCAGCGTCTTCAAGAGTGCATTAAAGGCGCTGTTGCTGAGCATATGCACCTCGTCGATGACATAGACTTTATACCGCCCTTCGCTGGGTCGAAAACCCACTTTGTCACGCAGCTCGCGTACATCATCGACACTGTTGTTGCTGGCGGCGTCGATCTCGATCAGATCCAGCATACGCCCCTCAGTGATAGCGATGCAGGTCATACACTGGTTGCAGGGACGTTCTGCCTGGGGCGCCGTACAGTTGAGCGCCTTGGCCAGGATGCGCGCCAACGAGGTCTTGCCCGTGCCGCGTGGCCCGGTGAAGAGATATGCGTGCGCTACCCGATCATCGCGCAACGCGTTACGCAATGTTTGAACCACATGTTCCTGGCCAACCAGTTCGTCAAAATTCTGGCTACGCCATTTGCGGTAGAGTGCTTGTGTCATGGCGATTGTGGAGCCAATGGCCCCTCAGAGTAGCGGTGCAATCTATGACTTCGCAGCACCGGGCATGCACCGTATAGCCAGTCACCTCAAATCCCCCAGCAATTTAAGGCCGCAATTCTTTAAGGATAGTGTAACATTGATGCGAATGAGTGGCAACTATTGGGCCGATCCTCCAGGGCTTCGCAAAAGTCGCACCCGTAAAGAGCGCCAAGAGATGACCCAAGAGATGACCAATGAGGTTCTTAGCCTGGCAAGCACACTTGGCCCATTTGTGCGGATGTTCTGATGAGTCAAGCGCTCGGTGTTGCAGCAACTCTCCGTAACGGAACGGCGCTTTTGACCGTATTTACCTGTGCTAAGTTTGAAGGTGGCGACGCACTCCACGGCCCGACCACGGTTAAGTGTTGCGCTACCAGTTTGAATAGAGGGTCGATGTAAAGTCAATAGCCCATTATCGTTTGCTAAATAGAGGGCGATCAACTAGAATGACGGCGGTTGTTGTGGCCACCCCAGCCGCGATCCATCTCTACACTGGTTCTGAATCAGCCCTTATTAACCGCCATCTACGCAGGTAGACAAACCACGTTTGAGGAATTGCCGATGCTTCGACACCATCTTTGCTATGTTCGTTCCTGCACCGCGTTACTGGCCATTGCCCTCGTTGCGCTGGGGTTGCTGGCGGGCTGCCAGGTGGTTGTGCTGCCAGTCCCGGTTACGGCGCCGGCGCTTGCGGATACAACAACCACGACCCAACCCGTAGCCCTCGGAGGTGTCGAGTCATTGGCCCCCCTTCCGGCTGCCCAGGCGTTGGCGCCCGTTCAACTTTCGATCCCTGCGCTTGGCCTCAACTTGCCGGTGACGCCTATGGGCTGGGAAGTCGTCGATGCAAACGGAGAACGTACGACCAGATGGGTCTTGCCCGATGATGCTGTGGGTTGGCATGTCAACAGCGCAGGAGCCGGTGGCGCCGGTCGTGTGATTCTTTCGGGCCATCAGCTTCTAGGCACTGCCCCCTTGGCTCCGCTAGCTCAGGGAGATGTGGAGGTCGGTCAGGAGATCTGGCTCACTGACAGCGACGGCGCCGTCCTTGTTTACGAGGTGGTCGAGGTTTCTGAACCGATTGTCCAGACCGGCGCCACTGCCGAGGAAGAGGCCGCGGCAGCAGCCTATCTCGCGCCAACCGACCAGGCCCTGTTGACACTCATCACGGGGTGGCCTGATTTTACAACGACGCATCGGGTCTTTGCCGTAGCTGAACTGGTCGGGGTACGCCGTTAGTCTGTACCTTTCACAGATTCGGACCGCGCCTGCAATAAGTAAGAGAAGGTCAGCCATGCCAGCCTCACCGGGTGTGGAACAGAAGCTGTTCTGTTCGGTAATCGTGCCAGTCTATGACGGTGCGGCGACAATCTTGCGCTGTCTGGATGCGCTGGCCATCCAGACATTCGCCGCCACCTCCTACGAGATCATTGTGGTCGATGATGGCTCACAAGATGATACGGCGCTGCGGGTGCAACGGTGGATCGATACCCATCCCGCAGTGCAGGCGCGGGTGGTCAGGCAGGCCAATGCCGGCCCCGCCGCGGCGAGGAATCATGGCGCTGGCCTGGCGCAAGCGCCGATCCTGCTCTTTACAGACGCCGACTGCGCACCGACGCCCACCTGGGTCGCCGCCATGTTGGATGCTTTTGGTGACCCGGCTGTGGTGGGTGTCAAGGGCGTCTATCGGACCGACCAGAGCGGGCTGGCGCCGCGTTTCGTCCAGGCCGAATATGAGGACCGCTATGACCGCATGAGGGGGCTGCCGGTGATCGATTTTATCGACACCTATTCGGCTGGCTACCGGCGCTCCGTCTTTCTGGCGAATGGTGGGTTCGATACGACTTTTCCCACGGCTTCGGTCGAAGACCAGGAGTTTAGCTTTCGGCTGGCGCGGCAGGGGTTGCGCCTGGTTTTTACACCGCAAGCACAGGTCTTCCATCTACATGATGAGAGCGTGAGCGAGTATGCTCGCCGCAAATATGCCATCGGGTATTGGAAAGCGAGAGTGGCGCGCCGGCATCCAGAGCGCATGGTGAACGATAGCCACACACCGCAGGTGCTAAAGCTCCAGATCGTGTTGATGGCGTTGTTATGCGGGGCTGGACTATTGGGTGCTGCCAGCCGTTTTGTACCGCTGCTGAGGCGTGCGTGGGCGCTGAGTTGGTTTTGTGGCATAGTTTTTCTGCTGTCGGCGTTGCCTTTTTTGGTGAAGCTGGGCCGCCGCTCTCTCTCGCTGGTTCTGGCTGGCCCGCTGTTTTTGGTCGTGCGGGCGCTGGCGCTCGGGGCCGGCTTTCTGGTCGGCACGTTTGACTTTGCGCAAAAGCAACGGGCCCCGCTGGCACCCGCCGGGGATCATGGCGCTGCATCGAAATCACAAAACGTTCCACAGCCGTAACTGCTCAGGCTGGGCCTCCTGCCTGGCCTGAGTCGTTACCCACAGCCTTAGGAAACGAAGCGTATGGCATGCAACAAACATAGAGATTCCATGATAGCCACCCGATTGCGCCCCCAATGGGTCTGGGTCTGGGGGTTGATCTTTGCTCTGCTGGTAATAATGGCTGGTGGCAGCGCTGTCGCGGCGCCACTTGGCCAGACGGTGCCGCCACCTACTCCCCCTCCACCACCTACCGAGGTGCCCCAGGCAACTGCCACGCCGCGCCGCGATAGCAATGATAGCGATCTCCAGCCAGCACCACCCACCGCAACACCACAGACTAGAGTCAACGACCCGCCCGCGCAGCCACCACCAGGGGGCAACGACTCGACCGCAGTGATTTTGGCAGAGCGGCTCAATGTTCGAGCCGGCCCTGGCACCGCTTTTGGCGTCATTGGCGTTGTTATCGAGGGCGAGACGGTGCGCCTGATCGAACGTAACGCCGACAGCTCGTGGTTCCGCGTCTGTTGTGCGACGGGGACAAATACAGAGGGCTGGGTCAGCGCACCGTTTATCCGGTTGAATTTCGATCCCGCTGCCGTGACGACATTGGTGCCTCTGGCGAGCGAAACCTCTGCTGTCTCCACAGCGGTTGAATCTACGGCGGCATCATCTACTATTACGGAGAGTATAACTGTCACCGAGAGTGTCACTGCCGCGGCCGCGCCTGCTACACCGGCGGAAGTCGAATTGACGATTGCACAGACACCCCCCTTTGCGCAACAGGGTGATGAGGTGACGCTGACCTTTGTCGTCACCAATCTGGGGACGACCACGGCATCGCAGGTGGAACTGCGCGACGAATTCCCCGCCGAATTGTTCTTTATCGAAGCAAGGGCGGCCAACAATGCCGATCTACTCGAAGAGGAGCTGGACGAGGGCCGGTTGGCGATTATCATCACCTGGCCCGAAGTAGCTGGCGGCGCCGCCGTATCGGCCACGGTGCGCCTCCGTATCGCAGAAGATATGGCGGACGGAACGGTCATTGACAATCTGGCCGTAATCAGCACAGCCGGTGGTGAACCATTCACGACCGGTATCAGCATCGGCATGCCTCCGGCCGCATTGCCGACATTCCAGTAGTTGCGCTCATTGCTCCCCGGTATGAAGCAGCAGATTCTGCATCTCGCCTCCCGCGGGAGCACAATGGTAACTCTGTGGCCGGGCCTGGTTTCGGCTGCGTTCTGCACCGGGCTTGCTTTTCTGCTCTACTGGTGGACGGCGGCGCCGGGAATCACATGGGCACACGAAGCAGCCGACGGCGCCGAGCTCCTGGCCGCGGCCATGACAAACGGTGTGCCGCATCCACCTGGGTATCCGCTCTATACGGTGCTCTTGCAGGCGTGGCTTACAGCTGGAATGTGGCTTGCGCCCGGCGCCGATCTGGCACGGCTGGGGAATCTGTTGAGTGCTGCCTGTTCTGCGCTTGGCGTGGGCGTAACTGTACTCGTGACCGGTAGGCTCTTGCGAGCAGAGAAGCTCCGGTGGCTGTGGGCGTTGTTAGCCGGCGCGGCCTGGGCCATCAGCCCCTTGCTGTGGAGCCAGGCGCTCGTCACTGAAGTCTATGCGTTCCATACCCTGCTCGTGGCGCTCTTGGGGTGGGTGGTGCTTACCCGGCATGGTCATGGGCCGCTGCTTGTGCCGGTGGTAGCGTGTGGCGTGGCGCACCATTTGACCTTTGTGCTGCTGCTGCCGGCGGCGGTCTATTATCTGTGGCAACTGAATGGCGGCCAGGTTCGTGCGTTAATACGCGCAGCCGGTGTGGTCGCGGTGGGCATTGCACTCGGGCTGCTCTTTTATATCCGAACCCCGCTGGCTGCGGCAGGGAGTGGCACTCCACCGCCGGTCAACTGGGGCTATGCGGATAACTGGACAGGCTTCTGGTGGCTGGTGAGTGGGGCGGCCTATCGGGGCTATCTCTTCGCCGGCAGCAGCAGCGACCTCTTTGGCCGGGTGACCACTTGGGCTTACACACTGACGATCCAGTTTACGCCAGTGGGACTGGCGTTGGGTCTATGGGGACTGGCAGCATGGGATCATGACCGGCCGGCGTTGCGTAATTTCAGTCTGCTCTGGGTAGCGCCGATGAGCGCCTACGCTATCGGTTATTACACACGTGACAGCGAAATCTATCTCCTCCCGGTTGTTTGGTTGGCGGCGATCTGGGTGGGCGTTGGACTGCAAGAGGCAGTCACTCTACTGCGCACTTATTGGTCCAGGTTACCGCTGGCGATTGTGCTGGGCGCGTTGACAACACTTGCTCTCGGTATCTTGCTGGTGGTGCGGCTGCCTGAGCTGTCGCTGCGCGATGACCACGCGGCGCAGGAATTTGTCACAGCTGTTGCAGCCACCATCCCGCCCGACGCCTTGGTAGTGAGCCTGGCGGATGCAGAAACCTTTGCGCTCTGGTATGGCGCCTGGGCCAGCGGCGAATTGACCCAGGCCGCGCCCGACCTGATCCTGGTCAACTATTCGCTCTACCAGTTCGACTGGTATCGCCGTCTGTTGCGGCGATCCCATCCGCAAGTTGTAGGCGATGAACAGACGGTAGAGGAGCTACTCGCTGTCCACGCGCACCGCCGCCCGATCTATTTTAGCGAACCGTTGAGTTATGTGCCGGCCGAGCGTCTCACCCCCGAAGGACCAATATGGCGTTACAGTCCGCCCCCTTGATTCGTATCTGTGATTTCTATGTGAGTTGAGCTTCCTATGAATTGCACAAAAAAAATCCTCTGTGCGCTGCGCCGGTGTGACGAGAGCAAACCGGTCGGTGGTTTGTGGTTTCGCCAGTGCTGGCGGGTGGCGTCAGCGATTTTGTTGTTGGCCTGCATCACCGCAACAGTGCGGGTGGCACAGGCGGCGGACCGCCACCCGCCGGAGAGGTGGCTGCACCAAAATCTGCCACCGGCCGCCTTGGGCATCCAACTGGGGCCGCTCCTGCCAAAATTGATTGGTTTGAACGGGCCGGCCACGTACTTGATCCTCGTGCAAAACAACGATGAGTTGCGCGCCACCGGTGGCTTTATCTCCGCCTTTGGCCTCCTGACGCTGGAGAACGCCCGTATCACCGAGCTTGAGTTTGTCGATAGCTACCGTCTTTTCAACGCAGATCTCCCCTATCCGCCGGCGCCGCCGCCGATGCAGCGCTACATGGACATTCCGCTGCTGACCCTGCGTGATGCCAACTGGTCGCCCGACCTGCCTACCTCGGCCCAACTGTTGCAGACACTCTACCGCCGCGAGACAGGGCGCCTGGTGGATGGCATCGTCACGCTCGATCTGCGGGCGGTCGAGTTGCTTGTCGGCGCGCTTGAACCGTTGGAGATCGAAGACGCCGGCGAGCCCATCACCGGGGCCACCGTCATCGAGCAGATCAAACAGCTCTACACCGTCCCCCCCAGCCTGGACGCCGACATTGAGACTGCCGGGTTGGGCGCCTGGTGGGGAGCGCGCAAGGAATTTATCCCCCTGTTGGCTCGGAGCGCCCGTGAGCGGGTCGAGAGCGGCAATGTCGATTTCTTCAAACTGTTGGCGGTTGTGCAGACTGCAACGAGCGAGCGCGCCATCCAACTCTGGCTGGATGACCCGGCGGCGCAGGCGCAGCTCGTCGAACTGGGTTGGGACGGAGGCTTGCACCCCGCCAATGGGGCTGACTTCCTGGCGCTGGTAGATACCAATATGGGCTACAACAAGGTAGACGCCGTGGTCGAGCGTGCGCTGGACTATACGGTCACATGGCCCGATGGCGCAGGCCAACCCGCCCAGGCCACGGTAACGATCACCTATACACATCCTTTGAGCGTCACCGATGAAGTGTGCGAAGCGACTCCTCGCTATGGCGCGGCCTATGAGGATATGGTCGAACGTTGCTATTTCAACTTTGTCAGGCTCTACACTCCTGGCGGCAGCCAACTGGTAGAGATGGCCGGTGTCGAGCCAGACTCGGTCAAGAGCCAGCGCGGCGAGGCCAGGACGCAGCTCTTTTCGGGCTATTTTACCATGCAGCCGGGGGAGACACACACCGTTACCCTTACCTATACGTTGCCCGCCCAGCTGACTCAAACCAGCTATCAGCTTGTTGTCCAGCGTCAATCTGGCACTCGCCCGCTACCACTGACACTGACTGTGGCGGGCGAGCAGTGGTCCACGGAACTGGTCGAGGGACGCCTTGTCTGGTCGTCTCGGCCGGTATCTGCACGGGAATAGTGTTTCTTGTGTTTCTTTCTTGATTTGACGGATTAGAACGCATGTGCTACAATGTGTCGACTGGCGTTGAGCCGATACCGGGTGCGGAGAGGCTGACGATTGCAGATTGCCTGATTTGAGAAGGAGAATACCGAATATGTGTGCAGCCAAGATCAAGCCGACCGAAGCGACAGACGGCGCAAACAGTGCGGCGGACAGCGGCAAGAGCAAGGCGTTGGAGACAACACTGGCCAACCTAAACAAGAAGTATGGTGAAGGCGCGGTGATGAAGTTGGGTGACGCCACGCGCATGGTGGTAGAGTCAGTCCCAACCGGGAGCCTGAGTCTGGATATTGCGCTGGGGGTCGGCGGGGTGCCGCGGGGGCGCGTGGTGGAGGTCTACGGGCCAGAGAGCTCGGGCAAGACCACCATCTGCCTCCACATCATCGCCGAAGCGCAGAAACGAGGCGGCATCTGTGGCTTTGTCGATGTGGAAC